>JBCBWG010000014.1:0-27530 GCA_039817205.1 Pseudomonadota bacterium | reverse complement strand
GGCTGACGGAGAATTTTTGAGGCGGTGCGCGACGGAAGTTCGGCCCTTGCAGCGTCTCATTAAGCACGTAGCCGGTGGGACGACATGCGGGAGTTCGGGGCGCGTTCAGGTTGGATCATTCAAACGGCCTCCAAGGCCTGCGACAGACCCTTTCTGTTCCGTGGTTACGGGATGCGCAATGAAAACAGCGCGTTGATCATTCCGCAGGCGGACAACGACAAGAGACACATTTATGTGTCATGATGGATGGATGCGAACGTGGCAGTGACCGTGGATCGTGATGTGCCTGATCGAACGACGAAGCACGGTGGACCGGCTTCCGCTGGCGATAGCTTGCGCACGGACGTGCTTCCGCATCCAGGAGGCGGCGCAGTTACGAGCGGCCAGTCGGTTCAGTCAGTTCAAGCAGTTCAGGCCGGTGAAATCAAAGCGAGCGCGGAGCTGTCACGGAACGGTGCTGAACCGGCGGCAACGGACGCTGACAATGTCACACGGCTCGAAACCCAACGGATATCTCGCGAGACGCCGCTGAGCGACGCCTCGCCGATGCGATCCCCCCAATCCGTTCCGCCTGAGCCGAAAAGCCCGGCATCTCCGCCGTCCGGGGATGCGCCGCCAGCCCGACCGAAAAACCTCTTTGGTTGGGTGCTGCTGCAAAGCGCACGGGCGGTTCTGCCAATCGTAATCCTGGCCGGCGCCTTCGCTGGCTATCAGTATATGAAGGCAACGAAGCCAGCACCTGCCAAACAGGCGCCGATCGAGAAGCGCTTTACGGTCCAGACACAAGCCGCGGTCACCGCTGACATCCAGCCAACCGTGAGCGTTTTCGGCAACGCCGTTGCTGGCCGCGAGGTGCAATTGCGCGCGCTGGTCGCCGGTCGCGTGATCGATACATCGACATTGCTCAAAGACGGGAGCCTCATCGAGCGTGGCGAGACGATCCTCAAGATTGATCCGTTCGACTACGAAGCGGCGGTGAAGGAAAATGAGGCTCAGATTGCCGAGGCGAAGGCGCGTAAGGAAGAACTGCAAGCCTCGGTCGTCGTGGAAAAGGCCAATCTGGAGTTTGCGAAGCAGCAGCTCGCACTGGCTCAGAAAGACCTCCGCCGCGCGCGCACGCTTTCAAGCCGTGGCAACCTTTCGGCGCGATCACTCGATGACCGCTCTCTATTGGTGAGCCAGCGCCAACAGTCTCAGACCCAGATGGAGAACAACCTGCGGGTCCTCGCCGCTCGCGTCCGTCAGCAGGATGCAACGATCTCCCGGCTGTCGACGACCTTGTCTCGCAACCGGCAACGACTGGCTGAGACCGAGCTGAAGGCCCCGTTTACCGGGTATCTCACAAGCGTGAACGCGCAGATTGGTCGGATGGTGAGCAGCAACGACGCCGTTGCAACGCTGATCGATCGCGGCACCATGGATATCCGTTTCACGTTGAGCGATCGCCAATATGGTCGGCTCGCGGCGGCGAGCGCTGGCACCTTGGAAGGTCGGACCGTTAGAGCGACATGGGATGTCGGTGGGAAGCCGGTCGTCTATCAAGCGATCATTGACCGGGTCGCCGCCCGTGTGACATCGACCACCGGTGGCGTCGACATCTTTGCCCGCGTCAAGGATCCAAGTGGCGTCGTTCCGTTGCGACCCGGCGCATTCGTTGAGGTGAGCCTCGCCGACATTTTGTTTGAAGATGTCGTCCGCGTCCCGGCAAGCGCCGTCTACGATCGCAGCACCGTGTATGTTGTCGTCGAAGACCGATTGCAAAAACGCGCCATCGAAATTGTCGGCAGTGATGGACGGGATCTCTTGGTCAAGGGTGACCTGAAGCCCGGCGATCCGATTGCAACGACCCGCCTTTCGACGCCGGGGACGGGTGTCGCCGTCGAGGTCCGCTGATCATGGCTGAGACAAATGGAACGGACGGCGGCCGGGGCATGAACGCGCGTTCGAGCGGCGGCGGTCTGATCTCGATGTTCGTGCGTCACGCAACGGCGCCGAACTTGCTGATGCTCACACTGGTGTTGCTCGGCCTCGTTGCCTCCTCACGGATCAACCGCCAATTCTTCCCGAACATCCAGGTCCCGATCATCACCGTGAACGTCGCCTGGTCGGGTGCGAGCGCACAGGATGTCGAGCGCAACATCCTCGATGTCCTCGAACCGGAAGTCCGCTTCGTCGATGGCGTCGAAGAGGTGATCTCGTATGCCCGCGAAGGCAACGCAACGATCTCGCTTGAGTTTCCGCCGAACATTGATCTGCAGAAAGCGCAATCGGATATCGAGCAAGCCGTCTCACGTGTCACAACGCTGCCCGAAGAGAGCGAGCGGCCGATTATCACGCGGATCAACTTCTTTGATCCAGTCGGCAAAATCGCGATTTCTGGCCCCTTCAGCGAACAGGTCCTGAAAGCGTACGCCAAGCAGATCCGCGACGGCCTCCTGAATTCAGGCATCGACAAAGTCGAGTTTGCTGGGGCCCGCGACGAAGAAGTCCAGGTCAAAATCCGCGAGTACGAGCTCCGCCGACTTGGATTGACCATCAACGATATCGCGACGCGCATCCGCGAAAACGTCACGGATCTCCCCGCGGGGATCCTTGAAGGCGATGCCGAATTGCAGTTGCGCGCCGGACGCGGGCGCAAGACCGCCGAGGAAATCGGCGCGATTGAAATCAAGTCGAGCGCAACCGGCGACCGGGTGCAGTTGAGAGATGTCGCAGACATCACAACCGCGTTTGAGCGCGACGGCGAAATCGGCCTGATCAATGGCACGCGTGCGATAGAAATCAGCGTCCAACGTTCGCTGACAGCCGACACTCTGAAGACAATGACGCGGATGCTCGACTACATTGATCAAGCGCGCGCGGAATTGCCGTCCAGTCTTAACATCCGGGTCTATGACGTTGCCGGCAAACTGGTTCAGCAACGCCTCAACATTCTGGTCGTGAACGGCCTCCAGGGACTCGCGCTTGTCCTCATCATCCTCTTCATTTTCCTGAACGCCCGCGTCGCGTTTTGGACTGCGGCCGGCATTCCGATCGCAATGCTGTCAGCGATTGCGTTCATGTACGCCAGCGGCCAGTCGATCAATATGGTCTCCATGTTTGGGCTGATCATGATGCTCGGCATCGTGGTGGATGATGCAATCGTCGTCGGCGAGCATACGACCACGCTTGAACAGCAGGGGTTGAGCCGCCTCGATAGCGCCGAGCAAGCGACTTTGCGCATGGTGCCGCCGGTCACAGCCGCCTCTCTCACGACGATCGCGGCCTTCATTCCGATGATGATGATCGGCGGGCGCATCGGCGATATCCTGCTCGCCATCCCGCTCGTCGTGGTTGCAACTCTCATCGCGAGCTTAATCGAGTGCTTCCTTATTCTGCCGGGCCACCTCCGCCACGGCCATGGTCGCGTGAAACCACCGGGCCGCTTCCGACGCTCCGTCGATGCGGGGCTCGATTGGTTCCGCGATCGCGTCTTCGGCCCGTTCGTCGATACAGCCTACGCTTGGCGGTACACGACTGTCGCCGTGCTTGTCGGCGCTTTCATTCTCGCGGTCGGTTTGATGGCAGGCGGCCGGGTCAACTTCGTCTTCTTCCCAACACTGCCACCGGAAAACATCGAAGCGCGGATTGAGTTTGCGCCGGGCGTCCCGCGCGAACAGCAAGTCGAAGCCCTTTCAAGAATTTCCGCTGCCCTGAAGCAGACCGAGCAACGCTTGTTGAGCGAGGCGCGCCGGACGGCGGCATCAGGTGGGGCGCAATCGAACGGCAAGACAGACGACAAGCTTGTCGTTGCGACCTTCACGCTCGTTGGGAAGTCCGGGCAAACCCGAGGCACCAACCTCGCAGAGATCGCGGTCCAGCTCACAGCGACGGAAGAGCGGACCATTCGCGTCAATCAGATCATTTCCGGTTGGCAGTCAGCAATTCCGAGCATTCCGGGCGTCGAGCGCGTCATCGTTGCCGGTCGGCGCGGCGGCCCGCCAGGACGCGATGTTGATGTCCGTCTTCAAAACGCACCGATCGGCGTTTTGAAAAAGGCTGCCGAAGAATTGAAAGAAGCGCTCACCGGATTTCCGGGCGCAAGCGCGATCGAAGATGACTTGCCCTACGGCAAGCAGGAACTTGTGTTCGAGCTGACGCCAAGAGGTGTCGCGCTTGGCTTCACCGAACAGAGCGTCGGCCGACAGCTCCGCGATGCGTTTGATGGCTCGATCGCCGCCCGCTTTGCGCGCGGAGACGAAGAGATCACCGTGCGCATTCAGCGCGAACAGGAGGTGTCCGGTGAGGCTGCACTCGAGAACGTGTCAGTCATCTCATCAAACAATGAGCGTGTGCCGCTCACGGAGATTGTAACGATCCGCGAGAGCCAGAACTTCTCGCTCATCCAGCGCCGCGATGGCGTGCGAACCGTTGCCGTCACCGCCGACCTCGATACCGAGGTGATGACGACGGGCGCGGCCATTGAGCGCCTCGAAGCGGAAGTGATGCCGGAACTGAAGAAGAAGTACGGTATCACCTACCGCTATGCCGGACGGGCTGAGGAGACGGGCGATTCATTCCGCGACCTTGGTGTCGGATCGATTGTTGCGCTGGCGCTGATCTACATCATTCTTGGCTGGGTCTTTGCTGACTATTGGCGTCCGCTCGCGGTCATGGCCATCGTCCCGTTTGGATTCGTCGGCGCCGTCATCGGCCATTACGTGATGGGCTATTCCATCACGATCATCTCGATGATCGGGCTGCTCGGGCTCGCGGGTATCCTGGTCAACGACAGCATCGTTATGGTCAGTCGCTTGAATGAGCGATTGCGTGAGTTCGGCGAACCGCTGGCCACCGCTGCGACGCAGGCAGCCCGCGACCGTCTCCGTGCCGTGTTGCTCACCTCAATCACAACCATCGCCGGTCTTGTGCCGCTGATGTTTGAGACGAGCTTACAGGCCCAGTTCCTCATCCCGCTTGCGATCACGATCGTCTTTGGCGTTGCCGCTGCGACTATTCTGGTGCTCGTTCTGGTGCCCGCGGTGATTGGCATCGGTGCGGACATCGGCGCAAGTGCGAAGGCCGTGCGCAATCTCTATCGGCCGCGTCACCGCGCGCCAGAGCCTGCGGAGTAATCCGGGACGCACCGACAATGTCAGTTCGCGAGGAGTGGAACTTCACCGCTCAAACTGCCAGAAGGTCCGAGGAACTTTCGTCACGACCCTCGGACTGAAACGGCACGCGAACCTGCCATGCTGCACATCAACGATTTGACCTACCGTATCGAAGGGCGGTTGCTATTCGAAAAGGCGACCGCTGGCATTCCTGCGGGCCACAAAGTCGGCTTGGTCGGCCGCAACGGCACCGGCAAAACGACACTGTTGCGATTGATCGCCGGAGAGATCGCACCCGAAGACGGCAGTATTTCCTGGCCGAAACAAGCGCGCTTTGGCTACGTCAGTCAGGAAGCGCCGGGCGGACCTGAAAGCCTCATCGACTGGGTACTCTCAACAGACACAGAGCGCGCCGCTCTTCTAACAGAAGCCGAAACGGCAACGGACCCTGGTCGCATCGCAGACATTCAGTTACGGCTCACCGATATCGACGCACACGCAGCCCCATCGCGCGCAGCTCAAATCCTCTCAGGTCTTGGTTTCGATGAAGCCGCCCAGCGCCGGTCGTGCGGTTCGTTTTCAGGCGGCTGGCGCATGCGGGTCGCGCTCGCCTCCGTTCTGTTCCTTGAGCCGGAATTGTTGCTGCTCGACGAGCCGACAAACTATCTCGATCTTGAAGGAACGCTGTGGCTCGAGAACTATCTCTCGACGTACCCGCACACGGTTCTGATCGTCAGCCACGACCGCGATCTTCTAAACCGAGCTGTCGGTTCGATCCTGCACCTCGAAGCCGGACGGCTATCGCTCTACCAGGGCGGCTACGATACGTTTGAAGAAACGCGGCGCGAGCGCCAACGCCTGCAACTCAAATTGAAAAAGAAGCAGGAGGACGAGCGGCGTCGCATCGAAGCGTTCGTCGATCGGTTCCGGGCCCAGGCCAATAAGGCAGCCCAAGCCCAGAGCCGGATCAAGGCCCTGGCGCGCATGAAGCCGATCGCATCGGCCATTGAAGATCATGTTGCCGACATCCGATTCCCCGCGCCTCAAAAATCGGTTGCAAGCCCATTGATGCGTTTGGAGGAGGCGGCTGTCGGCTATCAGGCGGACCCAATTCTCACCGGCCTCAATCTGCGCATTGACCGGGACGATCGCATTGCGCTGCTCGGCCAAAACGGCAACGGCAAATCGACGTTTGCAAAGCTCATCTCAGGCCGCTTGGGCCTCATGGGCGGCAGCCTGTTCGGCGCGAAAAAGGTCTCCGTCGGTTATTTCGCCCAACACCAGCTCGACGAACTCCAACCAACCGAAACGCCGTATGATGTCGCCGTCCGCCTCATGCCGGACGCAACGGAAGCACAGCGGCGCGCGCGGCTCGGCGTGCACGGCTTCGGCGCCAAAAATGCTGACACGAAAAGCGCGAACCTTTCGGGTGGTGAAAAAGCCAGGCTCCTTTTGATGATCACGGCCTTCGAAGGCCCCAACCTTCTGATCCTCGATGAGCCGACCAACCATCTCGACGTCGACAGCCGCGAAGCGCTGGTGCGTGGGCTCAACGAGTACGAGGGCGCTGTCATCGTGATCAGCCACGACCGGCATCTGTTGGAGGCGACGGTTGATCGGCTCTGGCTGGTCGATGGCGGCACTGTTCACCCGTTCGATGGCGACCTGGACGACTACCGCCGACATCTCCTTGAGGCCCGGGACACGCGGCGCCGAGAAGCACGGGCCGCGCGCCGCGCTGATGAGTTGCCAGCAACCGGCGAGCGTCGCGACCGCAACCTTGAACGGAAGGCTGCAGCTGACCAACGTGCCGCTCTCGCACCCCTGAAGAAAGAGGCCGAGACGCAGGAGAAGCGCGTCAACCGGATCGCGAACCAGATCGAGAAAGTCGATGCAGCACTCGGCGATGCCGATGTTTTCACCCGTGACCCCGAGCGCGCGCAGAAGCTCTCCACCGAACGCGGCCGCCTTGCGAAGATGCTCGAAGAAGCGGAAGAGGCTTGGCTCGAAGCGCTTGAGATTTACGAGACGTCGAAGGCAGAGGCCGAGACCGTGAGGTTGTAAAGTGACGGCGAGCGAAGACCAGCGCCCCAACTCGGCACGTCACATGAAGGGCAAAGGCGAAACCCTTGCCAGACCGGTGGCGCTCGCTTCATGGTCACCATCAAGCCTTAGCCACGACGCAACGATCGGGAGGAGCACCGCCCATGAAGGTCTACATCGCCGGACCATCGCCATACGCCCGCAAGGTCAGACTGACCGCGCTCGTCAAAGGTCTCGCCGACCACATGTCGTTTGAGCCAGCCGACACGCTTCCCGTCGAAAATCCCGAGCTGCAGCAGAAGAACCCGTTGGCGAAGATCCCGATCCTGATGCTCGACAACGGTCAGGCGATCTACGACAGCAAAGTCATCTGCGAGTATCTGGATGCCCAGGTCGCGAGCCCGGTTCTATTTCCCGGCGACGGACCGGACCGTTGGCAGGTTTTGACACTGGGCGCGCTTGCCGATGGCATCCTCGATGCGGGTCTCTTGTTGGTTTACGAAAAGCGCTTCCGGCCCGAAGAGAAGTGGCACGCCGATTGGCAGAAGCGTCAGCAGCTCAAAATCGACGCCGCGCTTTCAGCACTCAACAGCGCACCGCCGCGCTGGACCACGCACCCAACGTACGGGCATCTGACGCTTGCCTGCGCGCTCGGCTATCTCGATTTCCGCTTCGAGGGGGCTTGGAGAAACAGCCACGCAAATCTCGTCTCCTGGCTCGATGATTACCGGGCGGCGGTCCCAGCCTTTGATGAGACAAAGCCAAGCTGACACCGTTCTGTCCAGCGTCGAGGTTTTTCTTTGGCGCACACACCCACTCTGGAGCGAGCGATGACATTTGACCCCCGGGCGGCCGCCGTTGCCATCGCAGCCCAGCACAGAAACCGTGAAGCGTTTGCAAACCTGTCCGGCGATCTCGCGCCGCCGACGATCGATGATGCCTATGATGCGCAGGAAGCGCTCGCCGAAACCTGGGTGTCAGAGCGCGGCCCGGTTATCGGTCGCAAGATCGCGACGACGACCCGGGTCATGCAGGAGCTGATGGGGATCGACCATCCCTGCGGCGGACTGATCTATCAGAAAACGGTCCACGAGACCGGAGCCGCTCTCAAGCGCGATACGTTCGTAAACGTCATGATCGAGTGCGAACTCGCCGTCACACTTGGGCAGGACCTGCCAGCCAAATCCGATGCCTACACGCGCGACGAGGTGCGTGCAGCGGTCGGGACCGTTATGGCCGCGTTCGAACTCATCGAGGATCGAAACGCCGTCTACAAAACGTCTGACGCGCGGACACTGATCGCAGACAACGCGTGGAATGGCGGCATTGTCGTCGGCCAGGACGTTGCCGTAGACCGCGACTTTGAGCTCAACGCGTTGCGTGGGGCCACGATGGTCAACGGTCGCCCGCATGGCGAAGGGTTGAGTGATGATCCGATGGGCGCGCTTGCCTGGGTGGCGAACCTTGCGATCGCCCGCAAGCAGCCGATGACCCAGGGAATGACCGTCATCACCGGCAGCCTGATCCCGACGTTTGCTGTGGAAGCTGGCGATCGTATCCACTTTGAAATTGATCATATCGGCACGGTCGATCTCTCAATCACCTGACGATAGGTGGCCGAAAGCGTCGCTTTCCGCGGATGGGGCGCGCTTCGTATCAATCAAAAGTGAGATCACCAGAGCTGACAGCATGCGCTCGATCGATGATAAGCGCGCCATCACCCGTGCAACTCCCATCCAGGAGGCGTCTGATGTCTGCACCAACCCCACTCATGCCGCGCCAAGCCGTACCCAACGTGTCCGTCCCGCTCGTCGGGGGCGGCACGTGGTCGCTCGCCGATCAAAAGCCTGAAAACTTCACGATGCTCGTCGTTTATCGCGGTCTGCATTGCCCGATCTGCAAAGGCTATCTGAACGATCTGCAATCGCGCCTCGAAGCTTTTGCAAAACATGGCGTCACAGCCGTTGCCATGTCGAGCGACGATCAGGAGCGCGCTGAGCGTACCAAAGCGGACTGGGGCCTTGATGCTCTGCCGCTCGGTTATGGCTTGACGCTACAGCAGGGCCGCGCGCTCGGGCTCTACATTTCGAGCGGCCGGGGCAAGACGTCGATCGGCGTTGAAGAGCCTGACCTGTTTGTCGAGCCAGGCCTATTCCTGATCCGCCCGGACCAGACGCTCTACTTCGGCTCGGTTCAGACGATGCCATTTGCTCGCCCACACTTCGCAGAGATTGAAGGCGCGTTGGGCTTCGTTCTTCAAAAGGACTACCCGGCTCGTGGCGAAGTGGTCGATATCCCGCCTGCCGTTGCCGCTGAGTAACGGAAAGCGGCGAATGGCATCGGATTTCGGTTCGAGCTGCCGCCGTAAGAGACGAATCGCATAGGTTCGTCATCGTCAAGCGGGGCTCAGCTACCGCGATGAGATCCAGTCTCATCATTCAAAAGAGAAACAGCTCGGTGCCCCAACACCGGGCTTTTTTGTTTGTCGTCACAACGCGTCGGCCGCTCTGGCGCGCAATTCGAATTTCTGAATTTTGCCCGTCGACGTTTTCGGTAGCTCGCCAAACACGATCGTCCGCGGGACTTTATAGCCCGCCATCCTGGACCGGCAGAACGCGATGATGTCGTCGGCGGTGGCCGGCTCAGCCGACGGCTTCAGCGTCACAAATGCACACGGCGTCTCGCCCCACTTTTCATCCGGCTTCGCAACCACTGCTGCGTCCATCACGGAGGGATGCTTGTAAAGGACCTCTTCGACCTCAAGCGATGAAATGTTCTCACCGCCCGAAATGATGATGTCCTTCGACCGGTCCTTCACCTCGATGTAGCCATCGCCATGCCAAACGGCGAGATCGCCCGAGTGATAATACCCGCCAGCAAACGCATCCGCCGTTGCGGCCTCGTTTTTCAAATAGCCTTTCATCAACGTATTGCCGCGGACCATAATCTCGCCGATCGTCTCCCCATCCTGCGGAACAGGCACGAGCGTCTCGGCGTCGGCAACGATCATATCGTCGATCATCACGTGCGGCACACCTTGACGCGCCATGAGAGCATAGCGCTGGTCGAGTGGACCGATGTCCCAGTCCGCCTGATGGGCACAGTAGGTCGACGGGCCGTAGCTTTCCGTCGTGCCGTAGGCGTGCAGCACCTCAAAACCCAGCGCTTCCATGTCGGAAATCACCTGCGACGGCGGGGCAGCGCCACCGGTCATGACCTTGGGTCGAACCTGCAAGTCGCGGCGAATATCAACCGGCGCATTCGCCACCATATTGAGGACGATCGGCGCGCCGCACATGTGGCTCACACTGTGTTCTTCGCACAGCGCGAAGATACGGGCCGGATCGACCTTGCGGAGACAAACATGCGTTCCGCCAACCGCGGTCACAGCCCAGGTGTACGTCCAGCCGGAGCAGTGGAACATCGGCAGCGTCCAAAGATACCGACTTTCATGATCGAGCCCGAACGTCAGGGCGTTGGCGAGCGCGTTGAGGTGCGCGCCACGGTGGCTGTAGACAGCGCCCTTGGGATTGCCCGTTGTGCCCGACGTATAGAGGAGACAGATCGCATCCCACTCATCGTTGGGACCTTCGAAGCGGAACTCCGGATCGCCCGACGCAAGCACGTCCTCATATTCGACGTCGCCAATCGTCGGCATATCTGCCGTTTCAGGATCGGCAATATCGATCACGGTTAGAGGACGGTCGAGCTTCTCAAGCGCCGGCTTGATGGCCGCATGAAACTCACGATCGCAGAGGAAGATTTTTGCCTCGCCATGATCGAGCGTGAAGGCAATCGTTTCCGCATCGAGGCGGTTGTTGATCGGGTTGAGCACCGCGCCGAGCATCGGGACCGCATAGTGCGCTTCTAGGAGTGCCGGGACGTTGGCTGCGAGGATCGCGACAGTGTCTCCGCGCTGGATGCCGCGGGCCGCGAGTGCACTTGCGAGACGGCGGCAGCGGGCATCAAACTCGCCGTACGTGAAATGATGGTCGCCATGCACAACGGCCGTGCGCCCTCGGAAAAACGTGGCGGACCGCTGCAAAAAGCTGAGCGGGGTTAGAGGCACGTGGTTCACGCGATCCCGCTGTAGTTCCGGCCGATCCCAATTCATTTTGCGTCGCTCCCAAGGTGCCGCCAAGATCAAGGGTTCGACACCCTCGCCGTGCGTGCAGTGTTATTTGCAGATGTCAGATCCCGCGAGATTTCAGAAACGCCGGATTGCGCACGCGCAATTCCGAGACGACGATCTCTTTCAGCTGTTGGGCGAGATCGGGTGGTGCGCGCTCGTTGACGACACCGCTTCGAATGTCGGCCGCAAGTTGCTGTGCCGTACCATCGCCATCCGGGTAGACTGTATCGAGCAGGTCCCACAGCGCCGTCTGGTCGTCGGTCAGGATCTCTCGCCGTGCGATGCGCAGCGCGTTAATCGCCATCGCAAGGGCATATTTTTGGTCCGGCGCAAGACCCAACCGCACATCTCCATCGAGCGTTTGGATCGCCATTTGCAACAGCGTCTCGGCTGCGATTCGCCTCGCTTTCATCGCGGCAAACTCCGGCTCAACGTGTCGATCTGTAAGAGTGCATCAAGTTCCATCTCCGGCGCCATCAGGCCGGTGAGAACAAGCTCAAGCGCGTCTTCGCCACCGCGGCGATACCGGTCGCCTTGCAGCACGGAGATCGCCGCCCACTTGGCCGCAGCCATGATTTCCCAGAAGGGCACCGTCGCACCATCCGCCGGCAGTGGCGCGACGCTGCGATAGCCGTCGTAAAAGACGGCGCGCGGGGCGATGCCGCCTGCTTCCAGTTCGTCGTTGCCGAACCGCCAGCAGCGTGCGCAGAACCAGCCGATATCTTCGGCCGGGTCCCCCCAGTGTGCGAATTCCCAATCGAGCACACCGGTCAGACGATGACCGTCAACCATCATGTTGCCGACACGAAAATCGCCATGCACGAGCGACAGCGGAACGGTCGGCGGCGCGTGATCGTGAAGCCAGCATAAAATATACTCGAGCGCTGGCCGGGGATCGGCGGTGCCATCAAGCGCGGAGCGAAGGCGCTCGACCTCGGTCGAACCGGGGCTGCGCAGTGTCTGCGGAAGGCAACTCAGCCCGGCCCCCGCGTCGCTCACGGGCGTGATCTGATGGACGCGTGCAAGCTCAGCCCCGATCGCAAAGACGACATCGGTGCTCCATGCCTCCCGATCTTTCGCCCGGGCGAGCGTCCGAGCGTTTGCCGTTCCCGTAATCCGCCGTTGGATCAGGAACGGCGCTCCAATGATGGCGCCGTCTTCGCAATTGAGAATGGGTTGGGGAACGGACACGCCAGCGTCGAAGGCTGCCTCAATCACCGCGACCTCTGCGCGACGATCCAAACTCACTGGAAGGCTCGCCCGCGCATCGGTTCGCAAGACAACGTCGTGGCGACCGGGCAGTTGCCCACCGTCGACGGCGATCGTCATGGCCCAGTTTTCTTGCACAGCACCACCGCTCAAGAGCGCAACGTCGGATACGGCGATGTGCGACGCCTGCCAGACGTGAGCGAGATACCCCTCCAGCGGGGCTAATTTCTCCGGGTCAAGCGTGCGCGGCCGGGCGGTTTCGGTCATCGCTTAGCCCGATGCCAGAAGATGGCCGCCGTCAACCGTCACCACGGAGCCGGTCATGAAGGCGCCGGCGTCGGACGCAAGCAATAGCAGCGGGCCGGTCAATTCATCGAGCGCTCCGGGTCGTTTCATCGGCACGCGCGACAAGAGCTTTTGGCCGGTTTCGCTGCCGAGAAAATCAGAGTTCATTTCGGTTGCGAAATAACCGGGTGCAATAGCGTTGACGCGGATGCCGTCCCGGGCAAGTTCGAGCGCCATTGCTTTGGTCAACTGGACCACAGCTGCTTTCGACGCAGCGTATGGGCTCAATGCCTTGATCACCGCGAAACCCAGGATCGAGGCGATGTTGATGATCGAGCCGCCAGCGCCGGCCGCCTTCATCCGTTTTGCTGCTTCCCGCCCGACGCGGAACACGCCATCCAAGTTGACATCCATCACCTGCCGCCATTCGTCGTCCGGCATATCGGCGAAGTACGATGATGAGGGGACGCCTGCATTGTTGATGACGATATCAATGCCGCCGCCGAGGGCCCTTTCCGCCTCCTCGAACGCCGCATTGACCGACGCTGTCTCCGTGACGTCCATCGCGACGGGGCCGATCTTGCGGCCCAAGATCTCAAGTTTCGCTGCCACGCTGGTGAGCCGGTCTTTGCGGCGCGCGGCGATCGCTACATCGGCACCGGCCTCTGCCAGGGCGCGTGCAAAGTGCACCCCGAGCCCGGATGACGCGCCGGTAACAAGCGCCCGTTTGCCATCTAACGAAAACCGCGACATCCCCACCTCGCTCATGCGGCCTGACCGGCGCGCTCCGGTCATTCAACACCATTTGAGACCGGTTGCCAGGCCGCGTACCATAGGGCGCAAACGACGGCGAGGGAAAGGCTCTAATCCATGTCTGAGCGAAATGATCGGCAGGTCTCCAGAAACGAACTGACGCGGCACGTGGCAGCGGCCTTCGAGGCGAACAAGACCGCGCCCGCTGCTGCCAAAGCCGTGGCAGAAGCTTTGGTTCAAGCCGAAATCGACGGGCAGCGCGGCCACGGCCTATCGCGGGTGGAAAGCTACGCCGCACAAGCAGCATCCGGCAAAGTCAACGGGTTCGCTGAAGCGACCGTCGAGCGGCGGAAACCCGGTGCTTTGCTCGTCGATGCCGGCCATGGGTTCGCCTACCCCGCGATCAACGCGGCCATGGAAGCACTCAATAGTGCTGCCAACGAGACGGGCATCGCGGCGGCTGCAATCCACCGCTCGCATCATTGCGGCGCCGTTGGATGGCACTGCGAACGGCTCGCGGACCGGGGCCTGCTCGCGATGTTTTTTGCGAACACGCCGAAAGCCATGGCGCCATGGGGCGGCAGCCGCGCACTCTTTGGAACCAACCCGATTGCGTTTGCGGCGCCACGTCGGGCAGCCTCGCCGATCGTCATTGACCTGGCGCTCTCGACCGTTGCGCGTGGCAAAATTCTGACCGCGGCCCAGGCAGGCGAGCCCATCCCCGAGGGCTGGGCCGTCGATGTTGACGGAAATCCGACGACCGATGCGAAGGCGGCGCTCGCCGGGACGCTGACCCCGATCGGCGATGCCAAGGGTGCCGCGCTCGCGCTGATGGTCGAATTGCTTGCGGTCACGCTGGCCGGGGCCAATTTCGCCCGCGAGGCAACATCGTTTTTTGATGCCGACGGCAATCCACCGGGTGTTGGTCAGCTGATCCTCGCGATCGATCCTGACGGGTTTGCAGGCCGCGATACCGTGCTCAACCGCATTGAGGATCTAGCAGCGGACTTCGCCGATAACGGCACAGCCCGGCTGCCGGGTGCAAACAAAGCGGCCCGGCGCGCCGAGGCGGACCGGGCCGGAATCGATGTGGATGGGGCGACGCTTGCGCTTATTCAGCGCCTGGCACGCGGAGCTTGATTTCGCTCAATGCGATTGACGTGTCCTTCGGCGCGGGCCGCCATTTGCTGCCGGTGGTCGTGTAGTGCGTGTCGCCCACGACACCAACGAAAGACGCCTTCGCACCTTCCGGGACAATCAATGCGTCCTCAACTTCAATGCGCAGTCGACCGTTCACCCAGAAGCGGATGAGGCCATCTGCTTTGCCGGGCTCGTTGAGACGGATTTCCTTGTCGATGCGGATCCAGCGACCAGCGCTCAGATCCGGCGTCCCCGCGTCCGACACGTGCTCTCTCGGGCGTCCGATCACGCCGTCACGCTTGACCTGCATGCCGAGGTGGCCGCTGCGCTTCCAACGCACGGGGTAGGTAATGCCAAGCGCTTGATCTTTGGCGTCGAAGCCTTCGACCCGGAGCCCCGGCAAATACCCGGTTTCGCTGAACTCAAAGGATTCTGGCAGAAACACTTTGTAGGTGAGGCAGGCGGAGCGGTTATCTTCGATAAAGCGGGGCAGCCAACGATATCCAACACCGCTTGATTTGCTCTCGCTCGTGCCGCCATCTTCCTCACCGGCCAATGCGATTTTCATCGCAGCCGGAACCTCGCCACCGGGTGGCTGAAGAAGGCTGAGGTTTTGATAGAGACCCCAGTCATCACTGCCGAGGTCAGCCTGGATGTCGGCGCGCGATTTCAACTGGCCGTCGGGTGTGGTCAGATTGAGGGCCGTCATCGTCGTATAGCGATCGCCGCACGTCGTTAGCTCTTCGAATGTAAACGCTGATCTCAGAACCAAGGCCGTGGTTGTGACGAAAAAAATCGCGACGCCAGCGTTTAAAACGTAAGAGCGCGGGACCGCCTCTTTGCGGATTTTCACGACCATGGTTGTTCATTCCCCTCAGCCGATAATCAAGTCGACGGATCGCTGACTTTCTACTCCACCGGCTCCAATACGGTGGCAGAAACATCCTTATTTTTCGTTCACCGGCGCCATCGTCTTTTGAAGGGGCTCGCTAATTTCTAGCGAGCGCTGCAAACAGATTGGCGGCCGACCGAAGCCGACCGCCATTTCCCTTAGCCCCAAGGAAAATTCTTAGATTGCTATTCGATGGCCCGTGTGGCTCATCATCCAACGATATTGCCGTCGCTTAAAAGACCACCGAGGTCCAAACCAGACGCACCTGCAATCTCCACGATGCCAACCGACTGACCATCCTGTTCAATGGAGAGCAGCGTGCCGTTGGCGGTCTCCGTCAGCGATAGCAGATCGCTCAACGAACCCGCATCGCTGCCGATCAGACCTGACAGATCAATGACATCGCCGTGTTTCGTCGAGAAGCCGACGAGGGTATC
This sequence comes from Pseudomonadota bacterium, assembly GCA_039817205.1. GTDB lineage: Bacteria > Pseudomonadota > Alphaproteobacteria > Rhizobiales > Hyphomicrobiaceae > JBCBWG01. Next base: position 11,546 of record JBCBWG010000014.1, on the reverse strand, counting down.
AATGTCTCCATCGGCGAGATCGCCGGCCGCCCAAAGGAACCGATCGGCACCGGAGCCACCGTTCAGTGTGTCGCTCCCGAGACCGCCTGAGAGGAGGTCGTCGCCACTGTCGCCGCGCAGATTGTCATCGCCAACGCCGCCGTTCAGCGTGTCGTCTCCGGAATCGCCGCGGAGTGTGTCCGCACCGTCGTCGCCATTGAGGACGTCCTGGTCCTTGCCGCCGCGCAGCGTGTCGTCGCCCGCGCCGCCGTTCAACGTGTCGTTCCCGTTGTTGCCAAACAACTGATCGTTGCCGCCATCGCCCGTGATGCTGTCGTTGCCCGTATTGCCGGAGATGGTATCGTCGCCACCGCCGCCGAACGCGCCGTCATCACCCTTGCCGAGACGGATTTCGTCGTTGCCAGCCTCGCCGACAGCTAGGTCGTTGCCTTCACCGCCGATGATCAGGTCGTTGCCTTCACCGCCGAAAATCGTGTCGTTGCCGGTGTCGCCACGGAGCGTGTCGTTGCCGCCCATACCGTTCAAGAAGTCATCCGACGCGCGACCGAAAATGCGCTCGCCGTCATCGGTGGAAACCAACGTCTGTTGTTGCGCATCACCGAAGATGACCGTCCCTTCCGTGACGCCGCGCACGGCTTCAATACCAACGAGCGTATCGAGACCGGTCGCATCACTCACTGCAAGGCCGGTTGTCGGATCAAACGTGACAACGCCCGCAACGTCGGAGTAGTCGATCGTGTCGAAGCCGGTGCCTCCGATGATCGTGTCGTTGCCCTGGCTCGCGATGAACGTATCGTCACCCGTACCACCGTCGAGATGATCGTTTCCGATGCCGCCATCGAGTGTGTCGTTGCCGCTACCGCCTTCCAAAGTGTCGTCGCCAACGCTGCCTCTGAGAAGGTCATCACCGTCGCCGCCGAACAGCTGGTCGTCGCCGCCATCGCCGGTCAGACTGTCATTGCCACTGTCGCCGTAAATGATGTCGTTCGCGCCGCCGCCAAAGGCGCCATCGTTGCCAGCACCGAGACGAATGATGTCCTCGCCGTTGCCGCCAACACCGACGTCACCATCCGCGCCGCCGAAGATGAGGTCGTCGCCTTCTCCGCCATAGATCGCATCAAAACCGCTCCCGCCGTAAAGCACGTCGTTGCCGAGTTCGCCCGACATGAAGTCGTTTCCAGCGTCTCCGTACAGAGCGTCGTTGCCATCGCCCCCGATGATGTCATCGTTTCCGGCTTGTCCACGGATCTCATCGGCCGCGGCTGTCCCGTTCAAAACGTCTCGCTCGCTCGCGCCTGTAATTACAGCCATCTTTTGTCTTCTCCTGCACCGACCCTGAGCGTTTCTCCGCCCCCGCTGTCCTGCAGACTATAAACAAACTACGACCAAGCCCCTGCTCCGCGGCGCGCAACTTATGTCAAATTGTTCACAACCCGCCTTTTCGAACGCAAACCGCGTCGGAGCCCTAATGCGCGGTAAATGAAGCAGTTAAAATTCATCCATTGGAAAAATACATTTCGATCGATGCGAAAGGCGACGGAGCCCAGAAGCATTTAACACAAAAAAGGCTGCAACCCGATTTGGATTGCAGCCCTTATTTAAGTAGACCAGCTCACCTGTGCGGCCGTGCCGCTCGGCCAAGCTCAACCGGACCGTTGCCTTAGGCGAGGATCAGGCCGTCTGCCAACAGGTCGTCGGCATTGAGCCCGAAGACGCCGTCCAACTGGACGACATCAACACTGCCTTCACCGAGCGTGAGTGACACGAGCGTGCCGGTCTCGTTTTCGGTCAGCTGCAGATGATCTTCGAGCGTTTCAGGCCGACCGGCAATAACGCGCGAGAAGTCGAGCACGTCACCGTCTTCCGTCGAGAAGCCAAGAACACGGTCGAGCGCCGCGAGTTCGCCATCACCGAAATCCCCACGGCTCCAGACGTACCGGTCGCTTCCGGAACCGCCCTGGAGGACGTCGGACCCGGCGCCACCGATCAGCGTGTCGTTGCCGCTGTCGCCTTTCAGCCTGTCGTCGCCGTCCTGGCCGCGCAGGATGTCGTCATCCTTGCCGCCGCGCATGACGTCATCACCAGCGTTGCCACGCAGATCGTCGTTGCCGTCGCCGCCGACGAGTTCGTCGTCGCCAGCACCACCACGAAGACTGTCTGCACCGCTGTCACCGCGCAGGAGGTCGTCGCCATTGCCACCGCGCAGGTTGTCATCGCCTTTGCCGCCGGACATCTCGTCGTTGCCGCGACCGCCGCGGAGGGCATCGTCGCCGGTGCCACCGCTCATGACGTCATCGCCGCTACCACCGCGCAGATCGTCCGCGCCGCTGTCGCCGCGCAACACGTCATTGCCGTTGCCGCCACGGATGGCGTCGTCGCCTTTGCCGCCGAACACCTCATCATCGCCAGCATTGCCGCGAAGATCGTCGTTGCCGTCGTTGCCGAACAGAACGTCGGAGCCCTTGCCGCCGGTCATCTTATCGTTGCCGGAGTTGCCAACGAGGACGTCGTCACCCTTCTGGCCGGCCATGGCATCGTCGCCGCTGCCACCCGACAACTTGTCGTCGCCAGCGTTGCCACGCAACGTATCGTTGCCCGAGTTGCCAAAGATTTCGTCATCGCCAGCACCGCCAGCAACGAAGTCATCATCGGTCATGCCGAACACGAGGTCGTCGCCTGCGCCCGCACGGATTGTGTCTGCACGGCTGACGCCATCCAGTTGAAGCGCCTCTGGCCGCTCAAGAAGGGCTGTGTTGGTCAGGCCGATGTCGACCGTGAACACGCTGTCGTCGTAGTCCTTATCGCCACCGTTTTTCAGGTCTTCAAACCCGATTTTGACGGTGCCTTCAGCCGGGCTTGCGTAGCCGCGGACGTGATCTAAGCCATCCACGTTCAAGGCGTTGTTCTCGCCCACAACGCTGTGGAACACGCTGGTACCGTACTGCGAACCGATCTCAGTTTCGCCGCCGTTGGCATTCGTGTGGACCAATGTCAGCTCGCTCGTGGCGTTGACATTTCCCGGGTTGCCGTCCTGGTCGACGAAGCGAAACGCGCCACCTTCCTGTTCGACGAGCTTGCCGATCGCCGAATCACGGTAGCCATCGGGAACAACGAAGAAGCCGAGCCGGTCACCAGCTTCGATGCCAAACGTCACCGAACTTTCGCCGGAGATGAGATCGCCGCCGGAGCCCTTCAGCGATGCGTTGGCAAACAGAATGTCGACATCGCGGATGGAGCCGTCGTCGTCAATTTTGTAGACGCCGAGCGTGTTTTTGAAGCCAGCGCTTTCGCCATTGAACGTCACCGTCGCCTGGCCGCTCTGGCTGATCTTGAAGTTCTCAAGACCGATCTCGCCGGCAGTGCCGCCATCACCAAAGATGACGTCGTTGCCGGTGCCGCTGGTGATCACGTCATCACCGCCGAGACCGTGGATCTGAGTTTGTGTGTCAGCGGTGGTGATCGTGTCAGCGCCACCGCCTCCCATCACAACGTCTTGGATCGTCTGTTCGTCTGCCATCGGTTTTACTCCTTACTCTTTCTCTCTATGCGGGGTCTTCAGCCCCGTTCGGTCTCAGTTGATAGGATCACCATGCGATGCCCGCGTAAGACGCCTCGCCCGGGACAGTCTTGAACAAGCGCGCGAGGTCGAGGATCCGCACCCGCGGGTTGCGGCTTGCGACAGCCGCGCGGAACGCATCGGTTGCGTGGCTGACGACGACGACGTCACAACCCGACATCAACGCGTCAGCGTCGGCGACGCAGAGGTCCTCAAGACGGTCCATCAGTTCCGCCTGCGTCGGGCAGGCGTGACGGACGTAGTTGATCTGACTGGTGAGCCCCGGGCCAAATACGAGATTGGGGTCGAACGCCTTGATCTCGGTGCCCTTGGCTTGCATGCGGGCCATCAACTCAAGCGTCGGGCTCTCGCGCAGATCGTCGGTGCCCGGTTTGAACGTGACGCCGAGGAAGCCAACGCGCTGGTGCGAGAAGGGCTCAAGCAGCCGCTCCGCTTCCGTGATGTGCGCATGGTTCGACGCCATCAGGCTCTGGACCAGCGGAAGATCAACGCCTTGCTCATCGGCGAGATGGGCAACAGCGCGCACTTCCTTCGGCAGGCATGACCCACCGAACGCAAAGCCCGGACGCAGGTAATACGGCGATAGGTTCAGCTTCGTGTCCTTGACGAACACGTTCATCACTTCATGGCTGTCAATGTCGAGCGACTTGCAGATGCGCCCGATTTCGTTGCCAAACGCCACCTTCGTTGCGTGCCAGACATTGTCGGCATACTTGACCATCTCAGCGGCCTGGATCGACACGAACAAGAAGTTTGGATCGACCTCACGGTAGATCTCAGAGACGATCGCTTCAGAGCGGCTGTCGGATGAGCCGATGACCGTCTTTGGCGGTGCGAAGAAGTCAGCGACCGCCACGCCCTCGCGCAGAAACTCAGGATTGAAGCAAAGACCGAAGTCTTCGCCGAGCGTCTTGCCGGACGCTTCAGCAATCTCGCGACCGACAACGTCAAGCGTTGTTCCTGGCGGGACCGAGCAGCGCAGAACCACCACGTGGAAGTCGTCTTTCAGCTTGATCGCATCACCGATGGCGCGGCTCGCCTGACGCACGTAGGTCAGATCGCAGCTTCCGTCCGCCGCCGTCGGCGTTCCAACGGACATGAAGGTGACGTCCGTGTCCAACACCGACTGGAACAGATCAGCGGTTGCATCGATCAGATCGTTCTCGACGCCTTCGGCGAGAAGATCGCCAAGGCGGTTTTCAACGATTGGCGAACGGCCAGATTTGATCGCGTCGATCTTGTCAGGAGCGACGTCCACGCCGACCATGCGAAATCCGAGATGCGCAAGACAGGCCATCGAAACAGCACCGACGTAGCCCAATCCGATCACGCTGATCGCAGGCTTTTCGGCCAGCGCACCGTCAACAACCGTGAACGGTGCCCGTGCGTTCGTTTGATCCCCACTCAAACGTGTCGCGCTCATCACTCAAGAACTCCCAACTTCGTCAGAACCCACCGTGGATCCCGTTGCGTACGTCATGCAGTGACACCGAACGACCGGTCACCTGCGGCGCCATCAGCAAAGCCGAATGGAGACAAACCGCGGCATCACGCAGGAGCTACCTTGAAGAATAGGTGTAATGAGGAGTTAAAGGCTTTAGTTCGATTTCAAGCTAACCGCCAATGCGAAATCAGTGGATGCTGACTGGGTTAACACCCGTAAAAATTGAAAATTCGAAATTGATTCAAACTACGTGAAAGCGGCCACAACCGTAAGCCAACCCGGAATTTCAAGGGCTTTCGTGTAAAGCACGACAGCTAGAAACAAAGAGCTAAAAGCAAAGACAGTGAGATAGCGCGGCATCCATATCCGGAAAACGGCGATAAATCCCTCACCGGCAAAACCTTGCTTCTGGTTGCCCCGGTTCGACCACTTCTGCTTCGCAAGCCGAGACAGCATGTAGACCTTCACCGCCGCGTTCAGCAGCTGGTTGGCATAGAGCGTCCAGATGAAATTGAGGTCGATCGTTCGCGCATACTGGAACAGGACCAGCGCCAGAATGCCACGCGTGACCATGATATAGGCAAGGTAGGCAGCGAGGAACGCCCAACCGGCCTTCAAGGTCATGACCAGCGCCAACATCGGCGAAAACAACATGGTCCAAATCGCAAGCCGCTGATCAACGCAGCACCACCAAATGAAGAAGGGCATCCGGTTTGGCCCAAGCTGGATCGCCCGTTGACCATTGCGCAACATATTGCCGGACCAACGGCGGAGGTTTTCAACCATCCGCTGCCAGCCGCTACCTTCAATATGCTCGATCGTATAACCCCGCGAGTCGGGCACATACAGCATTTTGACGTTGTGCTTCAAAAGCGCATACCAGGAACTCTTGTCGTCTCCTGAAAGAAACCGGAACGTGCCCCAAAGCCAGTGATCTAGGAAGTCAGCTTCCTGCAGGCGGATAAAATCATTCGAAACAAGGTGCGTTGCTCGAAAGACAGAGAAACGGCCCGTTAAAGTCAGAACGCGATTGGAGAGCGCGTGGGACTGCATCGCCAGATGGCGTTGGGCAAACCGCATCGACAACCAGGACTGCATCCATTTCGGCCCGACAACGATCACCGCCTCGTCGGTGGTCACAGCGTGCAAGTCAGGGTCGGCTGCAAACAACGGCAGACACAGATTGAGCGCACCTCGGTCCAGAACAAAGTCGCCGTCCATGAACGCAATCATATCGTCGGGGCCAAGCCCTTCCCGTGACATCGCCCTGAGGATCAGCGCAATCGCAACGCGCTTTCCCGGCTGGTTCTGCCGGATAATACGAAGCTCGATATCGCAATCTGAGCCAACCGCCTTGAAATGCTCAATCAGGGTGTGCTCGTCGTCCGGCTCACTCGAACCGATCCAAACCGTGCCCGGAATGCCAGCGTCTCGAACTTCCTGACAGATGGATCGCACCACGGCCTCAGCCGTCGCGCGCTCCTCTCGAAACGTCGTCATCATCACGTGGATGCGACGCGGCCGCCAACCACTGTCCCAAAACGCTTGGGCCCGGGCGCGCATCCGCGGAAATGCGACGCGCGCATAAATCATCGCGCGCATCCAGTGAGTGAACCACCAGCTATAGCGCCAGACGCCGAGCGCACCCATGACGTAGATGATCGAGAGGTTGTCGGGATCGAGGATCTGGTTCGGGATCTGCGTCAGCAGCATCATGCAGACGCCGAAATACAGGAAAATCTGGACGAAGACTTTCGGCGTCCACTTCTCGGTCCAGTGTAGGGGTTCGGCGGGATCGTCCCAACGATACGGATTGTGTTTGGCCTGCTGGTCCGCAATCCGCGCGCGCCGTCGCTGCCGTTGCCTTTTGACCGCCGTCATTGAACCGTCGAGCCGCGAAGAAGCGTGCCCGTCACCGACTGCACTGCCTCGTTGCCGCCGTTGCGCGGGAACACGACAACGACCGGCGTTCCGGGCTTGTAGACCTCGGCGACCTGAAACCTGTCGCGGTCCTTGATCTTGATGACGACTTCGGCCGAACGATCCTGCGGGCCGCGCCACGTGTAGCCCGGATTGTGCCGCGCATCCTGTTCGCGCAAAAACCCGGCGGTGCGATCAATCGAAATCACCCGACCGGACAAACGCTCGCCAATCGACGGCACAAACACATCGACCTGATCGTTCAGGCCAACGAGGTTGACCTCATCCTGTTTGAGAAACGCCTTGACCTCACGGGCGCGCGGGCGCTCCACGACGGCGATTGGATCGCCACGACGCACCTGCGTATTGTCCGGGCGCATCAAGCGAATGAGCCGGCCATCGAATGGCGCCTTAACAGCCAGACGCTCGCGGTGCCGCATCAACGTCGCGTGGCGCGCTTTGCTGAGCTCGATTTCACTCTCTGCAAGCTTTAGCTGCGCTTCGACTTCGCCGATATCGCCGACGACATTCTCACCGGTAAAGAGCTGACGGCCCTGATTATTTGCAGCCAACGCCGAGCGCGCACGAAACTCTATCCGCGCCTGCTCAGCGCGTTTGCGAAGCCGGATGACATCTTTTTCGGCCGTGTCTCGCTGTAACGCGGTCGCATACCCCTTTCGAAACAGCAGTGCGATCCGGTCCCGGTGCAGAATGGCGGCTGCGACCTCAGCTTCAGCGGACTCAAACGCAAGCTTCGTTTGTTCAATATTTTTGATTTCGACTTCAACGAAACTCTTCGAACGTCGCTGCTCCTCGGTATAGCGACGCTTAAGATACAGGAGCTTTGCCCTTTGCTGGTCGACGGCAATGCGCGCGAGATCGATCTCACGTTCGAGCTCAGTATCCATGATCGAGACGAGCACCTGGCCTTTCTCAACCGGCACGCCAGGGGCCACGTCCTGCCAGACAACGCGGCCGTCAGCGCGCGCGCGCACCTCTTCGACGGGCGACGAGATCACCGCGGTCTGCACTTCGAGCCGGAAGAAATTCGTGTAGATCAGCATCGCCGTGTAGCCGAACACGATCGCACCCAACACGAGATAGACCGCCGTCATCAAAAGCGTTTTGATCGGCCAGCGCCGGACCGGCACCTCGTCGGACGGGCTTGCGTCCGGCTTCAACGACGCTGGCGTTACCGGCACATCGATCCGGTTGATCGTCTCCTCGATGTCCACCATTGAGCCCCGGATGAGCTCTTCGATGAAGTGGGACATCAGCTCGCGTTCCCGCTCACCAATTTCGGTGAACTGAACGGCAAACATGCCGGTCTCAGCGTTAGTGCGGACGACTTGAGCTTTGGCATCGAACGCGATGTCGAAGCCCTGGAACGGCAGAGTTAGGTGTAAATCAATCGCGTCGCCCGGCGACGGGACGGTATCCGGAAAGCCTTCGAGGCGCAGGCCGCCGAGGCTCCAATCAGCCGCGCGTAGTCGCCACCCTCCGAAATCCACGAAGAGTGGGGCAGTGACCCGATGGTGGCGGCGCTGATCCGGCCGCTCCCGTTTGACTTTCACCGCCATTACGCTGCTCAGACAAAGGCGGGCGCACGCAGCCCGCGAAGTCGGTTGTCCCACAACGGAGTTAATGGGGACTTAGGCAGCGCTTCAGTTTCGCGCGGCCCGCCTTGCAGCAGCAAGAGCGGGGGCGAGCCGTGGCCCGGTCGAAGAGAACGGGCGGAGACGGGACGAGGACGGTCAATGGTGGTTCGCAGCGCCGACTTCCGAACGCTGCGCAGTTCAAACCACAAAAAGTGTTTTCTCAGAGAGAGATGATTTTGCCCGGGTTCAAAACGTTGGTCGGGTCGAGCGCCCGTTTAATCTGGCGCATCACCGCGACGCCTGCTCCGTGCTCGGCATCCAGATACTTCATCTTGCCCTGACCAATCCCATGCTCACCCGTGCAGGTGCCTTCCATTCGGATGGCGCGATCAGCAAGGCGCTCCAGGAACCCTCGGATACGTTGCATCTCATCCTCGTCGCTCATGTCGAAGACAGGCGACGTGTGAAAATTGCCATCGCCGACGTGGCCGACAATCGGTGCGATCAGGCCATTTTCGCGAATGTCTTCCTTCGTCTCCATGACGCATTCGGCGAGACGCGAGATCGGCACACAAACATCGGTTGCAACAGTCTCCTTGCCGGGCCAGGTCGATCGCACGGCCCAGTAAACGTCATGCCGCGCCTTCCAAAGCCTGCGCCGGTCTTCTTCGCGCTCAGCCCAATCGTACCGAACGGCCCCCTCAGCTTCCGCCAACTCTTTGAACAAGTTGACCTGATCGCGCGCGGAAACTTCGGTGCCGTGAAATTCAAGGAACAATGTCGGCCGCTCTTCCAGCGTCAGCTTCGAGTAGGTGTTCACGGCATGGATCTGGACCTCGTCGAGAAGCTCCATACGGGCCACGCCCAGTCCGAGCTGGATCGCCTGGATCACCGTGTTGCAGGCACCTTCTAAGGTCTCAAACGGGCAGACCGCCGACAAAATGACCTCGGGGATGCCGTGGACGCGGACGTTGAGCTCCGTAATGACGCCGAGTGTGCCTTCGGAGCCGACGAGCAGGCGCGTCAGGTCGTAGCCGGCAGACGACTTGCGGGCGCGCGTCCCTGTCTTGACGATCGAACCATCCGCCATCACGGCGGTCAGGTTGAGCACGTTTTCGCGCATGGTGCCGTACCGCACAGCGTTGGTGCCAGAAGCGCGCGTGGCGGCCATTCCGCCGATCGTCGCCTCCTCCGCGCCCGGATCAATCGGGAAAAACAACCCGTGGTCTTTGATGTATTCGTTCAGCGCTTTCCGCGAGATCCCGGCTTGGACCGTCACATCAAGATCGCGTTCGTTGACCGATAAGACCCGGTTCATATTGGCAAAATCGAGCGACAGGCCGCCAATCGGCGCGTTGATGTGTCCTTCCAACGATGTGCCCGCGCCAAATGGAATGATCGGCACATTGTGGGCACGCGCGACCTCGACAACGGTTGCCACATCCTCCGTTGTGTCGGGCCAGATCACTGCATCCGGCGGCTGGTTTTCGAGCCACGTGAGCGTGTGCCCGTGCTGTCGACGGATCGCCTCTCCGGTCTGCAGACGCGATCCAAACCGTTGCTGCAGGACGGCAATAGCTGTTGCGATCCCGTCGTCGTTGCGCGTCAGATCCTGCGGCTTCGTCATCACCGTCATAAGCGTTTTCCTCTCCCAGTCCGCCGCCTCGGCTCTCGCATCATTGCTGGCTTCGCTGGCTTTGTTTTTGGCCCGGCCCGACCGAGCGGGGCTTCGCTCTCGCTTTCTTGTTTGCTTGCACACCTCTCTAGCACGGCGCCGCTCAAGGCACGACCGCCGTGCCCCAGGATGCAGGTGCTATCCGAGCAACACGTCGCCTCGCGTTCACGCTTTTCGCCTGTCAGGCATTCACAAGCGCACCCTGGTCGCGACAGAACTACCTTTCAGGGGAAGGACCTGCTTCGGCAGGAACATGCGGCGGAAAGATCAACATGTTTGTGAGCTGGTTGGCCTTGGCCAATCCGGTCTCACACGGGGATTTGGAGCACCGCCTATGATCGCTCGCGTGATTTTCAGTTTTGCTTTTCTGGCGATCGTGATCGCGCCGGTTGTTCCGGCAGAGGCGCAACGGGTTCGTCTTTACACCGTCAAAGACGTCCGCGTGAACCCGGACCAGCGCAAAATCGTCATTAATATGAGCGACATGCGCGGAGCCGTCCGTGCCCTCCGCATCCGCACCCCAAGCGAACCGCTGCTACTGACGAATTTCCGCATCGTCTATACGGACGGAACGGTTGCCGATGACGTGCGCCGAATTAACCTTTTGGCAGGTGAGCGGACGCGGGCGACCGACGTCAGCTCCGAGGATAGATTTGTCGAACGGATAGAGTTGTTCGTTGACCGGCGAACGGCCGATGTCCCGTCCGTCCGTGTCCAGGTGCTCGCCCGTCAGACCCGTCGCGGTCGTCGCCTCCGCCGACCAAGTGAGGCCGGTTCCGAGGAAACGCCGGTCGCAAGTGTGCGGCAGCCAGCGCCGGTCACACGCCAAGTCCAGGAGCGTGCGCGTCCCAGCGGGACAATTCTTGATAGCGAGCGGGACGAATTGGAGACTGGCCGTGGCGAGGTGCTGTTCGGCGTCCAGCGGGTCGGCCTTGGCCTCGACCGCGATGTCGTGCGGGTCAGCAGCGATGTCGGCAAGTTCCAGCGTTTCAGGCTGCGGGTCTTGGAAAACGATGTCTTCGTGAACTCAGTTTCCGTCGTCTACCGGGACGGCAGTACAGATACGGTGGCGGTCAACGCGGAAATCCTGCGCAACACAACCAGTGGCTGGTTTCGGATCAGCGAGACAAAGTTCGTCTCAGAAGTGCGTCTGGACTATCGCGCACGGGCCAACTTCCGCGGTCGCGCCCGGGTGGAACTCTTTGGCGAGTTCGCACCCCGTTGGCTGGGCGCCAATGGAGAAGGCCGCAAATTCAACGATGGGTGGGTCCTCCTCGGCGCACAAACCGCGGGCTTTGTGGGCTTCGACGACGACACCGTCCCGGTCGGTCG
>JBCBWG010000149.1:0-8394 GCA_039817205.1 Pseudomonadota bacterium | reverse complement strand
GGGCGGAACCTCCGAGTCTCTTGTTGCTCACACGGCGCAAGCTTGTGTGAGGCGGTTCAAATCCTCTCGCTCCGACCACTTTTTTAAAATCCGATCGCAGGGCCCGGATCCATGATCGGGCGGAACCTCCGAGTCTCTTGTTGCTCACATGGCGCAAGCTTGTGTGAGGCGGTTCAAATCCTCTCGCTCCGACCATTTTATTAAAATCCGATCTCAGGGCCCGGACCCATGATCGGGCGGAACCTCCGCATCTCTTGTGGCTCACACGGCGCAAGATTGTGTGAGGTTTTCCGAGCCTTCTTGCGCACGACCGGGCGCGATCTCGAAGCGTTCTTATGCATCGTTGGCGGCCAGGTAGGCGATCCGTTGCGGGCGCCTTGGGTGCCAATCTCGCTGACGTCGACTTGCGATCGCGCGCCGCAAGCGTCGACGCGCTGGCCCGACGATTGTCGCGTCGCGCACCGGTGAAATATTGCGGTTGAGACTGTAGCCGGTGATGCGCGCACCGCGTTTGTAGCGCGGACGTTCGGCGATGCGGCTCGCACGGCGCTGCGGTGCGGCCATCATGCCCCAGACGAGGGCTGCGTTGACGAAGAAGTGGCGCCAGTGGTCGGTATCGATGAACAGCCCAATGACGGCGAGCGCCACGAACCCGGCGTAGGCGACCTGAAACAAATGCTGATGTGCGGTGCGCTTGATCGCGTAGCCAAACCCAAACAAGAGCGTGAAGAGCACGAGCAGCGCATACAAAAATCCGCCAACCCACCCGGCTTTGAGAAACGTGATCAAATAGACGTTGTGCGGGTTCTCGCCGTGATAGCGCGGCACGAAGGCCTGCGCCCCGATGCCCAACGGGTTGTCCAAGAGCACGTCGACGGCTTTGGCCTGACCGCCAAAGCGGCCCTCAGGCCCGGTGTCGTAACTCTGTGTGGCCTGCGCGCGCTGGGTAAAAAATTCAGCGATGTCCGGTGAGCTGAGAGCCGCGCCGATGACGGACATGGCTGCGAACATAGCCACGATGAACAGCAAAACCATCTGCACGCGTTGACGATTGCTCCGGGCAGTCGTGAAGGCCAGAAACGCAAAGACGCTGAGCCCAACCGCCGTCATGACATATGCGCCCCGCGAGAACGTCAGCAGGATCGCAAGTAGGATGAGCCCGCCAACGGCGAGCCCGAGCAGTTTCATGCCAGCCCGCCCGTGCAGCACCATCCCGGCGGCGGCAAGGAAGGGCAAAACGAGAAACGCACCGAGCACGTTCGGGTCTTTGAACGTGCCGGCTGCCCGGCCGAACTTTGTGAAGAGTTCCGTCGTGCCAGGTCCAATTCCGAAATACCCGATGACGCCAGTGATGGCCGCGAGTGTGGCCGCAAACAACAGACCGCCAAAGATCAGGTGGCTGTGGGCAAACGGTCGTAGCGCGATGAAGCCCGTGAGAATGGCGGCACCTGCCAGCAAATAAATTGTGATTAAGGTATGTATAGAGCCTTTTAGAAAATTCGATCCATTTGGAGCAGCAACAGAAAAGTCATCGACAATGAGCGTCGCGGAAATCAAAGCTGATGCGCTAATGACCGTTAAGACTACGGCGACAAGCACGACGCCTGTTCGCAAGGCAAACAGGCCAACGACTGGCAGCATGACGATCAAGCCGAACATCAGAGCGTCGACCGGGGCCGGCTCGGCAAACACGATCCCGCTCAGCGCGACGGTCAGCCAGACCGCGACCAATGCCAGTTGATTGATGCCGTTCCGCTTTAATGCAGCGTCGGGCGGTGTCAGCGTGCCAACTGCCATTATGATGTCCCGGGTGGGTCGCCCTGCCGAATGCGTGTCAGATCCGTGTGCAGCCGAAGCCCGCCACAACGCTTCTTGCCGTCACGGCGCAAGATTAGTGCCTCGGTCGGCCGACGCCTTCTCATTGCTTAGCAAACGGTAAATTCAGTGCGCGCCATTCGATCGATCGGAGACGCGCGCCGCCGCTCAGTCAGGCGCAGGCACGCGTCGCCGCTGGTGATCGGTTGTGTCGCTTTGACTATTAGTAGGCGTTGTCGGTCTCGATCAGTGCGAAGGGCGTTCGCGCGAGAATGTAGAGATCGAAAAAGATCGACCAGTTCTCGATGTAGTAAAGGTCATGTTCGACGCGCTTGCGGATTTTCTCAAAGGTATCTGTTTCGCCGCGCCAACCATTAATCTGCGCCCAACCCGTAATTCCCGGTTTGACTTTGTGGCGTGCGAAATACTCATCGACCACTTCATCGTAGAGCGCGTCGCCAGCCTTGGCTTGCAACGCGTGGGGACGAGGTCCGACGAGCGAGAGATCGCCTCTCAGAACGTTTAGAAGCTGGGGCAGTTCATCGATGCTCGTTTTGCGAATGAAGCGACCGATCGGTGTGACGCGGGGATCGCCTTTCGTGACGAGTTTCGTCGCATCGGCGTCCGTCAGCTCGGTATACATGGAGCGAAACTTAAAGACCTCGATCAGCTCGTTGTTGAAGCCGTAGCGCTTCTGGCGAAACAGCACCGGTCCCTTGCTCGTCAGCTTAATCGTGGCCGCGATGCCAAGCATCACCGGCGCCAACAGCACCAGGGCGACGCCTGCAACAGCCTTGTCGAAGGCCCACTTGCTCGCCTGACCCCAATCGGGGATCGGTCGGTCGGACAGGTCGATGAACGGGATCTGGCCAATGTAGGAGTAGGTGCGCGGCTGGAACCGCAGGCGCGACGCGTTCGCTGGCATCCGGATGTCGACGGGCAGTTGGGTCAGCTGATGTAGTGCTTTCACAACGCGCTCTTCGGCCGTCAGCGGCAGGTCGAGGATGACAATGTCAACACGCGTCTGCCGTGCGAAGTCGACCAGGTCTTGCAACGCACCAAGGCGATGCCAGCGTTCCAGGCCCTTTCTGTCTCGGCCGTTCCTGTCGGTGGCTGGATCGCGCTCATCGAAATAACCACAAATGCGCACGTCGTTGTTCTGGTCATTGGCGATCGTTGCCAGGAGTTGGCCGGTGTTTGGACCCACGCCATAGACGACGGCGCGGCGTTCAAGGCGTCCGGCCCGGACCCATTTTCCGACTTGCAACGAGAAGAGCGCGCGGGCGCTCAGGATTGCAACGGCACCTCCGCCGTACCAAAGCGCGAGCCAGACGCGCGAGAATTCCGGTCCGATTTTGAGGAAGAAAACAGCGACCGTCAGCATCGCCGTCGCAACGGTCCACCCCAGCACCAGGCGTCCAATTGGGCGCGTGATCGAGGCCAGGGACGTGACCGAGTACAGGCCAAGCGCATCGTAGATAACGACCGTCGCAAGCGCCGTTGCGATCAGCGCCAAATGGTATTGGTAGGTGGCCAGAAGCGCTGGTTCCGCAACGTAGCTGACCGCGATCGCGAGGCCCAAGGTAATGAGCATGAGGCCTTCGGTGACGCGCGCAACACCGCGGATGACGGCGCGCGAGATCAGGCTGCCGGTGCGCGGAAGAGCGAGATCGAATTGTCCGCTGCGGCGCGTGTTGCTGAAACCGTCACGACCCAAGGCGTCAGCAGGCGAGTTGGGGAACTCGGGCCGGGCAATGGCCCGCGCGTTGGTCTTGAATGACATGAACCTGTCGGCCTTCCCATGATACGTATCTCACGGGGCCGAAGCAGTTTGCATGCCATGCGTTTTAAGACCTGCTGGGTGTGTTTCAGGCCGCCTTGCTGTCAGCAAAAGACCGGTAAAACGTCAGGATTTCCGTGGTCATTCCGGCGACGGAAAATCGGTCCGATGCGCGCGCTTGAAGGGCCTGAGCGCGCGCCTCAAAGTGTTCCGGAGTGTTCAGGAACGAGACAAGTGCAGCGGCGAGCGCGTCGGAGTTCTTGCTCGGAATTAACGTCTCGCTCCCTTGGCCAACGATTTCTGGAATGCCGCCAACGTCCGTTGCGATCATCGGAATGGCCTGCGCCGCAGCTTCAAGCACGATGTAGGGAAAGCTCTCGGCGCGGCTTGGGACGACCAGGATCCGACCGCGCGGGAAGGCCTTTGCCGCCGGCAATGCGCCTGTGAATGTCACCGTGTCGGACAACGAAAGGTCGTCTGCCATGGCTCTAAACTTGGCAGCGTCCGGGCCGTCGCCGACGATGGTTGCGGTTGCGGTGTGCCCTTGTGTCCGCAGCTTCGAGAGCCCCTCAAGCAAAATATCGATGCCCTTGAGATCGCGGAGTTCGCCAATGAAGAGCACATCAGCTGCATCGTGGGCCGGGGTGTGCTGGAAAAATTCCGATGGCAAAAGCCCGTTTGCAATAACGCGCTCGGGACAGCGGGCGGGGCCGACTTGGCGCCGGTACGTCTTTTGTGAAAACGCGCTTTCAAAGATCAACCCGCTGGTGGCCCTTGAGAGCCGCTGTTCAAGCGCCATGAAAATGCGCCCTTGGACGCTCGATGGCGCGTAGTGCAGGGAGCCGCCGTGAGGCGTGTAGTATGCGCGTGCCTCGGTCTGTGACATGCGCTCCGTCGCCGTGCTGCCGCCGACCGCCAGACGCGCATAGGCGCCGCCCTTCGCGCCGTGGCCATGGACCACATCGCAACCGTGGATCGCGATCAGCTTTTTCGTCGCCTGGGTGGCGGCCACGTCGCCAAGCCCAAGACCACGGGGCATGTTGATGCGATGGAGCCCGAGCGCGAGGTGTTCGGATAGATCGCTCAGTCGTTGCTCGGTCAAGCTATCCGATGTGGACGCGTCGCAGAGGACGCCAATCGCATGGCCCCTCGACGCTTGCTCAGTCGCAAGATCCCGCACATGGCGAAACAAACCGCCGACGGGCGCGCGGAGGACGTGGAGAATACGCAAGGTCGACAACTCCGAAGGGTCCGGGCGGAGATGCCGAGAGCCGCGGATTGCAGGCCGCTGCGTGGATCCAAACGCCTCTAGAAAAAGCGCTCAAAAATCTCGATCGTGTCGCCAGGCTTAATCACGTAGTCGGACGGTACATCAAGAACCTCAACCACTCCGTTAATGCGGCGCGATACTCGACCATAACCTTTTTTCGCCCGCTCGGAGTATCCACCGGCGATTGCAACGGCTGTTTTCATTGTCATACCGCTGACATAGGGAAACTGACCCGGGTTGCGAACTTCGCCCATGACAAAGAACGGTCGGTTTTGGTTGATGTCGACCGTCACTTGGGGATCGCGAACGTATTCAACGCCAAGTCGGTGCTTGAGTTTGTGGGCGAGGGCGTACGTTGTCAGTCGGCGTGCCCGCACCCGTCCAATCAACGGCATCATGATGAAGCCGCGGTGGTCGACCGTGTAGAGCCTGGAAAGGTTTGGTTGACCATAAACGAAGATGCGCAGCTGATCGCCGGTATCGAGGAGGTAACTGTCATCGTCGTCGGCCACCGCTTGCGGGGCTGGCGGCAGGTCGGCGTCCGGTGCTTCGGCCTGAACGATGGTTGGCGCACCCCATGCATGCGAGCCTTTAGTGCTGGCCGTTGGCGCAACCGTCGTCGTCGACCAGTCATCCTTGGTTGAGACGACATCGTGCTGCGGTGGCATCTGCGCGTGGTGAGCGCAGCCGCCCAGGGAGAGGGCAAGCACAGCGGCAATTGCTGATCGGCGAACACACATGGTCGAAGCCTTTTCGCACACTCGGACTGGTAGCTTCCGAGAGTTTGCCGATGAGACGTTAAGAAAAGCTTGGCGGTTGTCCCAAAATGATTGGGTTAAGAGATTGGTTACTGAGATCCGTCTAGTTTTGGCACAACGATTAAACCGCCTTCCGTGAGATCTGAAATGTCCCAGCGCGCGCCGTACGAAGACGACGATCTAAATCTGCGGACCTTGTTCGCCGCGATGCGGCGGAACCTGCTCAAGGTTTTGGTCTTTGCTGTTTGTGCTGGTGCTTTGACTTACGTCGTTCTGTCGATGGTCGCACCGCGCTACCAATCAGAGGCACAAATCCAGATCGCTGCGAAAGCGACCAATCCGTTTCCGCAACAACAGGGTCAGGCAGCGCCTCCTGATACGGTCGCGCCCAGGCTCGACCGCGAGGCGATTAACACGCACGTCCGCGCGCTCAGTGCGCCCGATCTCCTTCTGCGCGTTGCAGAAAAACTGAACTTGGCCGACCGCGCAGAGTTCAATCCGACCGTCGGCGCGGCGAGCCGTCTCGATAGTTTGATGCGAACAGCCGGCCTCTCGAGCGTCGACACGAAGAAGGCGGTCAAGGATCACGTCCTGGAGGCCGTGAAGGCGCGGCTTCAGGTCGCCGCGGCCCGCGAAACGCGATACATCTCAATCAAGTTTGCGTCGAGCAACGCCCAGCTCGCAGCGAAGATCGCCAACACGCTGGCTGAGACCTACAAGTCGAGCCTGGTTGAGGTGCCCGTTGACGAGACGCGAAAGGTCGTCAAGGCGCTACGCCCGAAGATCGACCAGCTCAACAAGGAAGTGCTTGCAGCGGAAGGTGAGCTCGAGCGGTTCCGTGCCACCACCGGTCGAACGCTGACGTCCGGTCGCGGTGATACTGGTGTCTCGCTCCAGGCCCAGCGATTGGGTCAGTTGAGCCAGCAATTAACCGAGGCGGAGGCGGCGCGCTCTCAAGCGCAGTCGCGTTGGCAAACCGCACGCGGTCTTCTCCAATCCAACAGCGCGGACGTTCTTCCGCAAGTTCAGCAGTCAAACACGATCCAAGGTCTCATTAGCCAGCGGGTTCGTCTTGAGCGGCAAATCAGCGAGGCATCGGCTTCGCTTTTGCCAGCCCACCCGCGGATGCGCCAATTGAACGCCGACCTCGCCGGTCTTCGGCGCTCAATCCGGTCCGAAGTGCGCAAAGTGGTGCAGAGCCTCGAGAAGTCCTACCGCGCTTCGCAGATCCGCGTGAACGATATCGCGCGGCAAATGACGCAGCTGCGGACGGAACTGGCCGACACGAGTGGCGATGATGCCCAGGTTCGCGTGCTCGAAGCGCAGGCGCGGTCCAAGCGCTCTGAGCTACAGCGCCTGCAACGTCAGCTCGAAGACAACAAGACGCTCGTCGCGACGCGGTCTGTACCGATCGAAGCAGCCGTCACGTCGGTGGCGCGGCCGTCGACCAACGTTAGCTTTCCGAAGAAGACCCCGATCTCAGCCTTTGTCATGGCAGCGTCCTTTGCCCTCGGAATGGCAGGTGTTGTCATCGGTCACCTGACGAAAGGTGGCGGCGGTGCAGTGGACTATCCGACGGCGCCACCGCCATCGGGCCGTCGCGATCAACGAGGGCGGCCCGATCGGCATGACGTGCGGCCTGAAGACCGACCAGACGATCGACCGGACTTCCATAATGAACCATCAATACCGAACACAGCGCAGCGCGCAGCTGTGGCCGGGAGTGCGCTTGCGGCGACCGGCAGGGCAGCAGTTGCAGCGTCAGCGTCTTCGACGGGCACTGGGCTCGCCGGATTTCGAGATCGTTTGACGGGTGGGGCTGCGCCCGCGAAATCCGCAATTTCTGAGCGGCTCGCCGCTGTTACAGGTGGGCGGACCGCGACGCCGTCTGAGCCGCGCGAGGATCAGGCGTTCGACGTTGAAGGTGACGAAGAGGGCGTGACGCAACTCGCTGATGTTGCCGATCATCTGGCAGCGCGAGCGGAGGCGGGCGTTGGCTTCCGAACGATGGTGGTGGGCGATTCAAGCCGGATCAACCCCGTCGAGGAGGCCGTGGAGATTGCCTCTTTGATTGCGCATCAGGGGCATCAGGTGGTCGTCATCGATTGTTCCAGCGATGGTGTTGGTCAGTTTGAATTGCCGGACGATCAGGCGGGCTTCACCGATCTCGTTAATGGGGATCGGAGCTTTGATGACGTCATCACCAACCTCGAAGAAAGTTCGGCGCATTTCATCGCGTGTGGTTCACCCGTCGCGGGTGAGGGTGTGCTCGATGCCGACAGCGCCAACCTCGTGCTGGACGCTCTCGACGAGGCCTACGACCATATCGTCGTGACGGGCGATTACGGTTCAGCGCGCACCTTGTTTGAGCTGATCCAGGGCCGCTTCGATGCCGGCATCACGATTACGGACGCGCGCCGCCGAATCGCCGTGCTCGAAGAGAGCGAGAACAGCTTCCTCGGCTTTGAGGTCACAGATATCGACGTCATCCGGTTCGAGCGCAGTGAAGGCCACGCCTTCGCGACGCGCCGCTTGGAATTGGGTGCGAACGGAGCTGGCGTTTCGGGCTGAAACGCAACGCTGTCTCTCGTCTCAGATTGAGAAACTTGCTTTGAGCCGCACCGGGGAACCGGTGCGGCTTTTGCGTGTTCCGGTGTTCGAATGCCGGGCGCCGATCGCCGTCCGTATGTCACGTTTTTTTGACGATACGCCGAACCCTACCAAATCATTAAGCCTGGTCATGAATGCCATGCATCGCCGCGGCAACATCT
>JBCBWG010000148.1:0-8461 GCA_039817205.1 Pseudomonadota bacterium | reverse complement strand
CATCAGCTCAACCGGATGACTGCGCAAAGTCGTGCCTTTTTTGAGATCGATCAACTCATCGGCAAAAAATCCCAAGTGCGCTTAAAACAGATGCTTCGCCGGTTGATTTAAAAGCCGGCGAAGGGCGGCAACAAACGCATCCGGTTGTTCGAACATCACCCAGTGCCCGGCATCCTCAATGATCTCGGAGACCAGTTCCGGATGATGCTCGCCGATCACCGCGAGGCAAGCCTCGGGCGTCGGATGGGCAATCACGTCGTTGCGGCCCCAGATCGATCGAACCGGCACAACGAGGTGCTCGAGTGCACGCTTTACATTGTCGGTCGGTGCAAACTTTCGCGATCGAAACCGCGCCTTGCCAACATTAGATTGCTGAAGTGCGACGGCCAAATCTGTCACGCGTTCGGGACGCGACAGCATCAGGATTTCGAGAACACGACGATGAACGTCTCGACGATCCTTTGGCCCCATCGTGCTCCGCTCTTTCGGAAGCGCATCGAGCATCGGCCGCGGAATTCCCAACGCCGAGGTCCCGATGATCGTGTAGCTCGCAATGTGTCGGCCGAGGAGCCCAGCTGCGAACGTGCCGACATGTGCACCAAAGGAAAACCCAACCAGCTTCGCCTGGCGTTCGGCAGTAATAAGCGATCGAAGACCGTGCGCGACGATCGCAGCTGACGTCTGTGGCACGAGCGGCGCCGGTGGCATTGCACTATCGCCAAGGCCCGGCAGGTCTGCGGCCCAAACCTCGTAGTCCGCCATCAAGTTTGGGATCGTTCTGACCCAATGTGTCCAGGAGCCGGACCCGCCGTGCAACAACACAAGTGGCGCGCCAGCGCCCCAACGCCGCCAAACCATCGTGCCCTCGCCGCACGGCGTCTCAAACCGTGTGCCCTGCGCCTCAAGCCGCGCGACATCCTCAAGGGTCTCGATCATCGCGATTTCCATCATCGTCAGAACAGCCGGACACGCGAGCAGTGCTTGCGCGCCTGCACCCGCCGGTTCAAACTTTGTCGACCAGCGCGTGCGCCACTGATTAGCGGGTTTGAGGACCATGGACAAAGAGACGGCCAATCGAAAATTGGGCAACCTCAAAATCGATGGCGCGCGCCTCTGGGCCAGTCTCATGGATATGGCCACCATCGGCGCAACCGAGAAAGGTGGCGTCAAACGGCTCACGCTGACGGACCTAGATTTGCAGGCGCGGAACAGGTTCCGAAGCTGGTGTGAGGACGCAGGGCTGACAATCAGCATCGATGAGCTTGGATCGACCTTTGCGCGTCGCCCGGGCACAGACGACAGCTTGCCACCGGTCATGATCGGCAGCCACCTGGACACGCAGCCAACGGGCGGCAAGTTCGATGGCGCACTCGGCGTTCTGTCTGCACTCGAGCTGGTACGGACGTTGAACGATCTCGAAATCAAAACACGACACCCAATTGAGATCGTCAACTGGACCAACGAGGAGGGATCGCGCTTTGCCCCAGCGATGGTCGCATCCGGGGTCGTGTCGGGCGCGTTTGATGTGGCCTACGCAAGATCACGCACCGACGCTGACGGCATCACGCTCGGTGCCGAACTGGACCGCCTTGGGCTCGTCGGCGAGGTTCCGGCGGCCGCTCGCCCGATCCATGCATTTCTTGAGGTGCACATTGAGCAGGGCCCGGTCCTCGAAGAAGCAGGTGAAGACGTTGGCGTCGTGACACATGCCAACGGTCAACGCTGGCTTGAAGTGACGTTCACAGGCGTCGAGAGCCATGCCGGACCAACGCCGATGGAGCGCCGGAAGGATGCATTGGTTGGCGCGGCGCAATTCGTCGAGGCCATCAACCGTATTGGTCATGCGCATTTGCCGAATGCGTGCGCGACTTGCGGCATGCTCGATGTTTATCCAGCCTCGCGCAACGTGATCCCCGGCCGCTGTTGGGTCACGGTCGATTTGCGACATCCGGACGAAGACCACCTCGTCGCGATGGAACAGGAAGCCCATGCCGCAGCCCGCGACATTGCAGAACGGAGCGGCCTCGGCGTCGAGATCGAGACCATTTTCTCGTTCCCCGTAACCGCATTCGATGAGACGTGCGTGGCAGCGGTGCGCAATGCCGCCAACACCCTCGGCCTCAAGCATCGCGACATTGTCTCCGGCGCTGGTCACGATGCCGTCTACATGGCGCGCATCGCACCGACCGCGATGATTTTCACGCCTTGCATTGATGGCATCAGCCATAATGAGGCGGAAGACATGACCGAGGCTTGGGCAACGCACGGCGCCAACGTTTTGCTACGGGCCGCGATCGAGTTGGCAGGCATCGCCTAAGAAACCAGCGGCGAGACCAGGCGACCAACGCCGCCACCCATCCATACCGCTGATAAACCGAGTGAGACTGAAATGAGTGAAGCGCGTTCCATTGCGGTCATCGGGCTTGGCGCCATGGGGTTTGCCTTGGCCAAACGATTGGTCGAGGGCGGCCATCGCGTGAGCGGGTACGATATCCGCCCGGACGTGGTTCTCGAGTTTGCCGCGATCGGAGGGGCTGGCGCTGAAAGCGTTTCAGATGCTGTTAGCTCCGCAGACGTGATCATCGTTTTCGTCATGAACTCTGACCAACTCGATCATGTGCTGTTCGCCGCGGGAGCGCTTGAGGCGGCGAAGCCGACGGCAACTGTCATCTCGATGGTCACAGCCGCTCCGGCACGCATCGCCGAAATCGCAGCCCGCGTGACGGCAACCCAACGGGGTTTCATTGATGCGCCGGTATCGGGCGGCGTCCCCGGAATTGAAGCTGGCACACTCACGATTATGGCCAGCGCTCCTCGGCGCGAATTCGCGGCCGTCGAAACACTTTTGCGGGAAATTGGCTCCAACACGTTTCACCTGGGCGAAGCACCGGGCCAGGGTTCAGCCATGAAGACGGTCAATCAGCTGTTGGCCGGCGTCCACATTGCAGCGGGTGCGGAGGCCCTGGCCCTCGCCGAAGCCGAAGGCATCGATCCCGCAGCCGCTCTCGAAATTCTCATGAGCGGGGCGGCCCAGAGCTGGATGCTTGGCAACCGCGGTCCACGCATGGTTGATCCTGGAGATACCGTCGCAAGCTCGGTCGAGATTTTCGTAAAGGACCTTGGGATCGTGCTCGCAACGGGCACGGCGGCACGGCTGGGCTTGCCGCTCTCAGCTGCAGCGCACCAGCAGTTTCTCAATGCATCAGGGCTTGGACTGGGCAGTGCCGACGACAGCCAGGTGATCGAGACCTACCGGGCGTTTCACAAGAAGCCAACGCCCTGACGACCGGCAGATCCGGGGGCGTGCGCTCGTGGCATGTCGTGGAAGGGTCGACGAATTGGAGCGGGCGATGAGATTCGAACTCACGACCCCAACCTTGGCAAGGTTGTGCTCTACCCCTGAGCTACGCCCGCGTTCCGTTCGTCGGATCGCACGTATGGCGGAAAGCTCGATCGAGTGCAAGCATCTCAACCGGAAAATTGACCGGGGCGAGAGGCCAGGCGACAGGCCTGGCGACGGGGACGGCTCCGAACTCAATAGACGAGCGCGCTTCTGGTCTGTCGAACCACGCAGGCTGTTGATTTTGCAGGTCCCACATGCTGTTGCAGGGGCCGGGAGCACCGATGGAGGTGCGGTTGGTGTGCTGACGGCCATCGAGCGCCAATGCCAAAAAGCGCCGGATACTCCGCGCCAGCCTAAGTCACGAGTTCAAGTCGTCCGAGGACCGCATGCCTGCCACGCGAGAAGATCTTATGCGCAAGCTCGACAGCCTCGGCATTGCGACGACGACGACCGACCACCCTGCTGTCTTCACTGTTGCCGAGAGCGATGCTCTGCATGCCGATATGCCGGGCGGGCATACGAAAAACCTGTTTCTCAAGGATGCGAAGGGCCGCCTGTTCTTGTTCGTCGCCGAGGCGCATGCCCAGATCGACATGAAGAAGCTCCATAAACACATTGGCTCTGCGCGATTGAGCTTCGGCAAGCCCGACCTCTTACTTGACAAGCTTGGTGTTGAGCCCGGCTCGGTGACAGCCTTTTCGGTGCTCAACGATCAGGACCACGCGGTCACTCTTCTGGTTGATCAAGCGTTGATGGCGCACGATATCTGGAATTGCCACCCACTCGTAAACACGGCGACGACGGCGATTGCAAAAGAGGATTTGTTTGCGTTTTTTAATGCGACAGGCCACACGCCGACGCTCATCGATCTGACCCTGCCGCCCAATGAGGGATAAGATGCCGATCGTCACGACGGCCCCGATGCAACATCCCACAAAGCGACATCCGGCTCCGAAAATCGCCTTGAGCACCCAACCGAGCCCAAATTGGATAAAACCCACATGCCGAATGACGCCGCTGACGCAACGAACCTCATTGTTGACGCCACAACGGCGACATTTGCCGCTGAGGTGATGGAAGCCTCACGCGACCAACTCGTATTGGTTGATTTCTGGGCAGACTGGTGCGGCCCGTGCAAGCAGCTCACGCCCGTCCTGGAAAGCGTTGTTGCGAGCTACGGTGGCACCGTGAAGCTCGTGAAAGTCAACGTCGACGAGAACCAAGCGGTCGCAGCGCAATTGCGGGTCCAATCGCTTCCCACGGTCTACGCCTTCAAAGATGGCCGTCCACTTGACGGCTTCATGGGTGCACAACCTGAAAGCGCGATCCGGGAGTTCATTGCTCGCTGCGGGGGTGAAGAGGCTGGCGCCGCAGATCTGGATGCCGCGCTTGCGGCGGCCGAGGAGGCGCTTGAGGGCGGCGCACTACAGGATGCCGCCGGAATTTTCGCCGCCGTCTTGCAGGAAGACCAGTATCATCCCCGCGCTCTCGCCGGTCTCAGCGTCTGTTATTTGCGCAGCGGCGATGCCGATCGCGCAGAGCAAACCCTCGCGCTCGTACCGCCTGAAAAAGCGAACGAGGCCGAAGTCGTCAGCGCCCGGGCGGCGATCGAGCTTGCCAAACAAGCCGAAGACGCCGGTCCGCTCGAGGAGTTGCAGGCGGCCGTGACCGCCAATCCTGACGATTTCCAGGCGCGATTGGACCTGGCGCTTGCGGCAGCGGCGGCGCAAAGCAAAACAAAGGCGGTCGACGAGTTGATCGAGATCTTCCGTCGCGATCGTACATGGAACGACGACGCAGCGCGAAAACAGCTCCTGAAGTTCTTTGAAGCGTGGGGTCCGAAGGATGCCGCGACGATAGACGGACGGCGGCGGTTGTCGGCGTTGATGTTCTCCTGATCGGCTGCTGGCACGGCTGGTTTGAACCCGTTGCCGCCGAAGCTCGTTCTTGAGCGTCGGACGGTTTTCGTGTGCCAGGGACGTCTACGAGCGAAATGGCCCCTGTCATATCATCTGTGGCCAGCTTGAGAGGTGTTCAATCGGCTTTTGGCACGCGGGCGAGGATGGCAACTTATGTACATGGACAAGTACAAGCGGGTCTCGGACCTCCCGCGCCGCATCCCGGTCTTCCCGCTCCGGGGCATACTGCTATTGCCGCGCGCGACGCTGCCACTCAATATCTTCGAGCCGCGTTACCTTGCCATGATCGACGAGGTCCTCACTGGGCATCGCCTGCTTGGGATCATTCAGCCGAGCGAGAAAGGCGAGGGTGAAAGCCCGGAAGGCAAATCCTCAGACGTTCGGAAGGTCGGCTGCGTTGGACGTTTGACGGCTTACCAGGAGCTGGACGACGGGCGCGTCCTGATTACGCTCAGCGGTATCACGCGCTTCGCGATTGACCATGAAGTCGAAACTCCCGAACCGTACCGAAGCTTTCAGGTTGATTACACGCCCTTCAGCCAGGATCTCGAGGCCGGCTCCGGTGAGGACGATGTTGACCGCGATCTGCTTCAGACAGTTCTGAAGGCCTATCTCGACAACAACAAGCTTGGTGCCGACTGGCGCGCGATCGCCAACGCGCCAACGGAATTGCTCGTCAACGTCCTCTCCGTGATCAGCCCGTTCGGCTCAGAGGAAAAGCAAGCGCTCCTGGAAGCCCCCACCCTCAAAGACCGCGCCGAGGTTCTCGTGGCCCTGACCGAGATGGAGCTTGCCTCGAACGAGGGCGGATCCAGCGGCGGACGCCTCCAATAAAACAGGGGCGCGGGGTGAGCGATGCAGGATAGCGAAAAGAGATCACCAAACGCCGAGACATCGCCCGACGAGCCTGTGGCAAGGCCGACGGAGGGTGCGTCTCAGGACGGCGGAACGGCTCAGCCCGCAACGTCACCCGACGCTGATCATAATAACGAAGATCGCAAGCTGGATCGGGCGCTGCTTGAGTTTCTCGTTTGTCCGCTACGCAAAACAACACTGATCTACGATGCCGAGAAGGCCGAACTCATCAGCCCTGTTGCCGACCTTGCCTATCCCATTCGGGACGGCGTCCCACTTCTGACAGAAGAGACGGCACGACCGCTGAACGATGACGACCGGCGTCGGCACCGCATCCGATAGTCGATTTCGCGCGAACACCGGACGAGACCCGTGGCTATCCAACGATGGCTGCGGGTTCAACGCTCGCTGCCTTGTCGATCTCCGCTTTCTCGACCGCCTCGATGCGGGCCTGACGGTTCGCCAGATAGGCCGCACTGCGCATCTCCATCAGCCGAGATATTGTGCGCTCAAAGAGTTCGACACCATCGCCCGCCTGATAAATGGCCTTTGGCTCAGCTTCCGCCGTGATAACGAGACACACGTGCAGGTCGTAGAACGTATCGACAAGATTGATAAAACGGCGCGCCGCGTTTCGTTTCTCAGGACCGAGCTCTGGGACATCCACCAGAAAAACCGTGTGATACCGTTTTGCGATCGCCAGATAATCACGTGCGCCAAGCGGTGAATCGCACAACTCTGCAAACGAGAACCAGGCGTGACCTTCACAGCCGCGCGGCACTTCAATTGTGCGGCCGAGGCTCCGCACCTTTTGGGCGCCACACGCAAAGCCGTTTGTGAACTCAAGCCAGAGCAATTGAATGGCACGGTCCGTCTCTGTTGTCAGGGGAACAAAATAGAGCGCCTGACCAACGAGTTTCTCAAGCCTATAATCGGCACCGTCCGCAATCGCATGCACATCCATATGTGCCCCGATGAGCTCGATAAACGGTAAGAACAGGTCTCGGTTCAGTCCATTCTTATAGAGACCCTCCGGCGGAACGTTGGACGTGGAAACAACCGTCACGCGGCTCTCGAACAAGGCGCGAAACAATCGCCCTAGGATCATGGCATCTGCGATGTCAGTGACGTGGATCTCATCGAACGCCAAAACCTTTGCATCGCTCGCGATCTGCTTTGCAACAATCGGAATGGGGTCACCGGGAAACTGCTTGCGCGCAACGCCAATGCGGTCGTGCACGTCGGCCATAAACTCGTGAAAATGAATCCGACGCTTCTGTTTGATCGGTAGGTTCTCAAAAAACAGGTCCATGAGCATCGTCTTGCCCCGGCCGACGCCACCCCAAAGATAAAGCCCCCGAGGCGCCGCGTCGGGCTTTGCCCCAAATAAACGACCGAAGAAGCCTAATTGCGTGCGATCGGCTGCAACGACCGCACGGCGAACGTCGTCCAACGCATCAAGCGCCGCCGCCTGTGCATCGCTGTGCTGCAACGCGCCGCTTTCAACCCTACTGTTATAGATATCGCGAAGCGCGGGCCCGGCTGCTGGCATTGATCTCATACCCCCTGAGCGACATACCACCCGCGATCACGACCGAAGAACGGACCGTCCCAACGCAGACGAGCCACCCAATCGCATGGCGCAACGAGCGGCCTAGAAGCCGGTAATGCGTACTCCGCAGTTCGGTCCCGCGACATCCCCAACCTTAGCTCCCCAACCTTAGCTCATTGTGCAATGCAACAAAGGTCCCTACTTTCCAACCGGCGAGAGGCCAAAGATGCCCCGCTGATCATGATGCGGCTCAAACACCACGGGGAACACGTGGGGTGGGCGTGTCCAACATACGGCCAGCAGCCTGAGCTGCCCCGATGATGGAGACTGAAAATGAGCTTGAATGCATGTCGGCATGCCGACTTCCGCGACGACCAAAAAGAGCCGTCAGTCGAACCACTGACGGACATCCACATTCGTAAAATCATGGCGAGTGAGACCCAGGCATTCTGCGAGCATCTTTTGCGGCTCGATCCCGACAACCGTCGCATGCGTTTTGCCCACGCTGTATCCGATAGCTTTATCAGGGATTACGCTGACCGGATGTGCGACCTCGGCTCAATTATCTATGGCGGTTTCGATACCAAGGGCGCGCTCCGAGCCGCTGCCGAATTACGCAAACTCGGACCTGATTGGAACCGGTCGGCCGAAACCGCCTTCTCAGTTGAAACACCGTATCAAGCGCGCGGCCTTGGGACGCTCCTTATGGGGCGCGTCATCCGCGCCGCCCGAAACCGTGGCGTCCAGCATCTCTACATGAGCTGCCTCGCCGAAAACGCTCCCATGCAAACC
>JBCBWG010000147.1:0-8493 GCA_039817205.1 Pseudomonadota bacterium | reverse complement strand
TCAGATCGACGCCGCCTGCCTCGCCGCCTGCCTTCAAGTCAGCGATGACTGCGAGCGCTTCCGGTTCTGTAAAGCCGCCATCGATCTGGTCGGTCGCGTTTAGCTTCAGCGCCACGGGAAAGCTTGGTCCAACGGCTGCTCTGACGGCGGCGATGGTGTCGTGCAAGAGGCGCGCACGGTTCTTGAGCGATCCCCCGAAGGCGTCACCGCGCCGGTTAAAGAGTGGCGACAGAAACTGGCTCAGCAGAAAGCCGTGCGCTGCGTGAATTTCAACGCCGGTGAAGCCCAAGTCTTTGCAAGCGACTGCCGTCTGCGCGAATGCGGCGGGGACGTCTTTGAGTTCCGCAACCGTCAACGCGCGGCAGGCAACACCGGCGTCGGTGAGGTCAGATGGGCCTGCAGGATCACTGATCGGTGGATGGGCAAGCGCGCCTGCGTGTCCGAGCTGCGCCCAAAGCTGATGGCCATTTGCGGTCGCGCGGTGAAGCATGGTTTGGAGTGCGGTTTGGTCGACGCGATCGTTGACGACGAGGTTGCCTGGACGTTCGGGAAAGTCCGGTGATCCCTGAACTTCGCCGACGATTGAGGCCGCAGCGCCACCATGCGCCCAACGCTCGTAGAGCCGCGCTTGCTCAGGCGTTGCGTGGCCAGCGCCGTCACCGAGGGAGTCCGACATCGCCGCTTTGACAATCCGGCTCGGCAGGACAACGCCGCAGGGCAGAGGCAGCGGGTCTGAGATGCGTGCGTGTGGGGCCGTCGCCATTCGACCTCGCTTTCCGGTTCGGCTTATCTAAGATTTTGGAGCCATGCGGTTTGCCGCATGCATCGCAACTGCTTTGGAACGGTTTACGCGCCATGTCATTTGACCCAGACACCATCTCCTACGTCGATGCAATTGCAACTGTTCGCGATGCGCATCCGACCATGCAAAAGCGGGCATCGGACAAGGTGCTCAAGCGGCTTGATGTCCATTGCCGGGCGATCCTGGAGCTTGCTCCGTTCTGTGTGATCGCGACGGGGGGCGGGGGAGTTGGCGAAGACGCGGTCGGTCTCGACGTTTCGCCACGCGGTGACCCACCGGGCTTCATCCGCGTCCTTGATGACCGGTATATTCTGCTGCCAGACCGGATCGGAAACAATCGTTTCGACACCTACGCCAACCTGTTCGCAGATCCGCGCATCGGCATGCTTGTGCTGGTGCCGGGGATGGCCGAGACGTTGCGCATCAACGGAACGGCGCGTGTGACCGATGATGCCGAACTGCTCGCTCCATCCGCTGTGCAAGGGCGCGCGCCCAAAGTCGGTTTGGTGATCACGGTCGCCGAGGCGTTTCTGCATTGCGCTAAGGCGATCAATCGCGGTGGGCTTTGGGATCCGACAAAGCAGATCGATCGGGCGGCGGCGCTGCCGAGCTATTCGAAAATGCTGGCCGATCAGGTTGATGGGATGTCGTTGGAACAGTCACTTGAAATGGATGCGGACATGCAAAAACGCGGGCTCTATTAACCCGCGTTCTTTCCACTGTCGGTTTTTTATTATTCGCGGTTTCAGCGTTATTCGCCGAGAAACCGCATGTTCACGTAACCAACCGTTCCAAACCAGTCGACTTTGCACCAGCGGCCTTTGCAGGGGCCAATGCAGCGGACGCGAACGCCGTTGTATGGAATGGCACCGACGCGCGCGCTGCGGTGTGTTGGTCGCGCGCGGACGTTCAAGTGATCATCGGATCGCACGTTCCGGACGCGATAAAAGTCAGGTCCATGCGCACAATCGATTGATTGGGCTGCGGCTGGCGTCGACGTTGTCGCATTTATCGTGAAGGCCATGGCCAAGGCCAAAGCGAGAGCTGCGAGGACGGAAAGTGCGGACTTGGTCATCGGGGGCCTTGCGGTGTTTGTGGGGGGAGGGAGAACGCGGCGGTTGAAGTGATGTGATCGGTTGTGAGCATACGCGACGCAATCTGAACACAAAATGACAGCGCGCCCATTTCAGCGCAACGTAAGCTCAGCTCTCTCCCCCACCCACGCATGAACCGTGAGAGCAGCTCCTGCTCGATCATCCTTCCATAACGCCTGCAACGGTGTAGCCGCCGTCTGCTGCGTAGGTGTGCCCCGTCACGAATGAGGCTTCGTCCGATGCGAGAAACGCGACGACTGATGCGATCTCGTCCGGTGTGCCGTAGCGCGCGAGTGGCATCCGCTCGGTCACGGTGCGCGGAGGGGCATCGCCGGACGTCACGCGCGTTTTTGTGGCGCCCGGCGCAACTGCATTCACGAGGATGCCGTGTTCGGCTAATTCAATCGCCATGGTTTGTGTGAGGTTAATAATCCCGGCTTTTGATGCGCCATAAGCTGCGCGACCGCGACCGCCGAATACACCGGAATTCGATGCGATATTTATAATCCGTCCGCCACTTCCCTGCTTCACCATCTGACGCGCGGCGGCTTGGCCACACCAGAAGGTGCCAAACAAATTCGTTTCGATGACACGCCGCCAAAGTTCGTCGGTGAATTCGAGAAACGGTAATCGGTCAACAATACCGGCGTTTGCGACCAGGCAGTGTAATGCGCCAAACGCTGCGACGGTTTCTGTAACACCCGCCTCGATATCGGCGCGTGTCGAAACATCCATTTCGATAACGCGTGTTCGGTCGGGGGCATCAAAGTTGGCAACGAGCGCGCGTGCGGCATCGACCTCTCTATCCGCGACGACAACCGAGCCGCCCTCGGCGTTAAGTCGTTTGGCGACGGCCGCTCCGATGCCGTTTGCCCCTCCCGTCACCAAAGCCACTTTGCCCTCAAACCGTGTCATGCCTGACGCTCCCCTCTTTTCGATTTCAAATCCGTATGCGGTTGTTGCGTACATGTGACTGAAAGGCAGTCATTCGCTGTTTACCATCGCCGTCAACTCGCGGCCAAATTTCCGGGCTTGTTTGTCGATCGATAAATGTCAGGGCGCTAGAGTTGGAGTCGGCAAACCGAGGCCGACTTTTCAGCGTTTCGTGTCGTGGGCGTTGCGTGCGTTTCATATGATAGGTTGTCGGTGCGCACGCGTTTGGTTGCTGAGGACGGGGACGGCGTTCGTGAGTACGGTGGTGTCTAGAGGCCGCACGCGCATCAAGCAGTCGGCGGCGATACGCATGGTCTGCCTTGTGCTGACAGCGTCGGCGATATCGCTCGGGTCGCCATTTGGCTTTTCACCCGTCTCAGCCAAGCCCAGCAGCCAGCCTTCGATCTCCATCACAAACCGATATTACTCGGTGTTCGGCCTTTCGGCAGGCGAACTCGAAGCTGCGATGCGCCGCAACGGCCCCATGGGTTTTTGGGCGTCGACCAGCTGGCTAGTGACCTGGACGCCGGATTGCCGCGTGCGCGTTCGCATCAAATACACCTACCCCAGTTGGCGAAATCGAAACCGCGCGTCGCCCGCGCTTCGTCGTCGTTGGAAGCGGATGATGGCGGCGCTGGTGCGCCACGAGCGCCAACATGGTCGTCACGGGATCAAGGCGGCGCGTCAACTGCTCGCAACGCGCTGCCGGCGGAACCCGCGCGGGATCGTTCAGCGGTGGGCTGAGCAGGATCGGATCTTTGACCGACGGACCAACCACGGCGTTCGACGCGGCGTCACGCTTCGCTAGCGGGCGCGCTGCCCGTGCGGGTGCCCTGACCCGACCCGGCCCGACCCCGCCCGGCCCGACCCGGGGCGTGCTGCAAGGTCTCGTTCACCTCTGATCACGAGATCGACGCGCCTTTATCATCTTCTAACCTTGCAAATGCACGCTTCGATGCGGATCGAGACCGAACCCTGGAGCGTGCCCGTGTCCTACGACGGAAAGCTGCAGATTGCGGTTTGCATCGCGCTGGCGGCCGTCCTCTTCTTGGCTATCGGCGGGCAGGCGAGCAGTGCCTGGCAGATCGGCGCGCTCGTATGTGCGAACGCGGCGTGTTTTGCAGCGCTGACGCTCTACTGGTTTCGTCCGTTGTCCGTCACAGCGCAAGGTGTTGAGAGCACGCCATCTAAATTCCAGTCCACCTCAGGTGATGTGGCCGCGATGATCATTTTCGCGCTCTGCGGCGGGTACCTCGTGGCGGCCGAGCTGCGGGCATTTATGGCCGGATCGATCGGTTGATCTGCGGCATGAGATCGGGCGCCTCAACTCGGTCGGAGCGTTGAGCAAATCAATCGTCCAGCGCCATGGTGTGCGCCGGCGGACGCACGCCCGCCGCAATCTGTCTTTGCATGGTCGCAGGATGGTCTAACGACTGGCGCATCGGAGCGTCACGAAAAGGCTCCCGTTTGACGGGATCGGGCTGGGAGGTCGCCCTACACTTCCAGTTCAAAAAAAGCGCCGCGTTTGCTTGACGACCCCGCCAGGCGAGCGCGGCGCAGTTCGTTCTGGCTGAGGGTCCGGCTCTCTGTTGTGTGAGGCTGATTTCAGCAAAGCGCTCAACAGACATGTGTTTTCGCGAACGCGGTCACGAAGCTCGGCGCCACCCGTTCGATCGCTGCGAGCGAGTAGCCCCCTTCCTGGACAATGACAGTCGGTCGCGGTGTATTTCCGAATATTTCTCCGAGCGATTTATAGGCTGCATCAGACACGCGCAATTTTGAGAGCGGATCGTCTTCATGGGCATCCCATCCAGCGGAGATGACGAGTGCGTCGGCACGAAAGTCGGCAGCGGCCTTTAAGAGCCGTTCGTTTGCATCTAGGAAATCGCTATCGCCGGAGCCGGGTTCTAGCGGGATGTTGAGCGTTGTCCCAACGCCCGCGTCTGCCCCAGTCTCATCGGCATATCCGCAGTAAAAGGGGTAGTAGTTGTCTGGGTTTGTGTGCGTTGAGCCGACAAAAACGTTTTTATCGTTGTAGAAAATCGCCTGGGTTCCATCACCGTGGTGGGTATCAAAATCGAGGATCGCCACTTTCGCAAAACGGTCGCGCAGAATTTGCGCGGCGATGGCTGCGTTGTTGAGAAAGCAAAATCCTGACGCGCGATCACGATAGGCATGGTGACCCGGTGGGCGGCAGAGGGCGATCGCGTGCGGCGCGCCGTCTTTGACGAGGTTTGCTGCTGCGATGGCAGATTGCGCCGATGCATAAACAGCAGACCAGGTCTCCGGGCCGATCGCGCAGGCCATGTCGCCGACGTACCATCCGAGCTGCCCGACAATCCCGGTTGGCCGAACGCGGCCCCGCGCGGCCCCACTTGCGGCTCCGGAGACGTGCGGATGCACATTTGGAAAAGCCTCAATGCCAGCGTTTGGGAGCGCCTGAAAGCGCTGATAGGCGCTCGCGAGAAACTCGGGGTAGTGCGTGCCGTGGATGGCTTGAATGGGCTCTATGCCAGTGTCACCGGGTTCATGAACGGCGAGGCCTGCCGCGGTGAGCTTATGCGCAAGGCTTCGTGCGCGGTCGGGGACCTCGAATGGCTGCACGAAACGACCGGCCATCAGAAATTGTTGCGGTGCGTGTCCGAGCTGTTGATCGGAAAAGAACACTTTCATCGTCCCAACTCCCTAACTGTGAGGCGGTGGCCAACGTGATGCAGCTTTTGAGACGAGCTGGCGTCTGTGGGCGTCGTCGCGAGGGCGTCCGGATTGGTCCTCGCTCGCAGCTGTCGACGGTGTATAGCACCGTGGCTGACGGCCAGTCTGCCGAAGACCCGTGAGCGTGTTGGCCAGACCGCTTCGTCTTCCCAGGCCGCTTCGTTTTCCCAGGCCGCTTCGTTTTCCCAGGCCGCTTCGTCTTCCCAGGCCCAATTTGCCAAGTCTGACCGCTTCAGCGACATCCCTCGCATAGCGCGCGGCGTCATGCACGCGCCGCCACCGACCAAGAGATCACCCGATGATCGAGTTCGCTCTCGCCGTATTCTTCCTGTTGATCACGCCGGGACCCGGCGTTCTCACCGTTGCGGGCGTTGGTGCGGGTTATGGGATGCGGGCTGGTGTCAGCTACATGCTCGGCATCATCGCTGGGGCACAATGCGTATTGTTGCTTGTCGCGAGCGGCGTCTGGGCCGCAGCTGCCAACGTGCCCTATCTTCGCGAAGTGCTTTTATTTGGCTCGACCGGCTATCTATTTTATCTCGCGCTTCGCATAGCAGTCGCTGGAAGCAACGTCGCTTTTATCGAGGCCAAAAAGGCGCCGAAGTTTCACAATGGGTTGCTGCTCGCCGTGGTCAATCCCAAGGGGTATGCTGTCGGAGCGATCCTGTTCTCCGGCTTTCACTTCTTGCCAGCGCAACCGTTCCTCGAGATCGCATCAAAGTTCGCGATCCAACTCGCCGTCGCGCTACCGGTCCATGTCGTCTGGCTTTACGCGGGCGTGACACTGAAGGCTTTGGATCTGAGCCCGGGTGTGACCCGCGCGATCAACATCGGGATGGCGCTCGCCCTGGTCGCAGTCGTCGCCTTGGCATTGTTTGCAGAGTTTCAGCCGAACGCGTAACGGCGCTTGGCTGACGGCGTTTTGCTCACGTCTATCCCGACGGCCCGGCTCAATTGCAAAGCACAAAGACGGTCCGCCTGCGCCGCATCCGGACCGCGCGGTTGCAACAATCTCTAACGCCGAACCGCCTGAATATTAACCTAGTCTCGCTTTCGAATTGGCCGAATCTCAGGGATGCCTGCGACTTCTGTTTTGCGCGTCATCCAGTTGCGTGTTCGCCCGCGTAATCCGGATGTGCTCGGGCAATCGCCTGTCTTACGCTCGCCTGTCTTGCGCTCGCCTGTCTTGCGCTCGCCTGTCTTGCGCTCTGGGCTGCAATTAAGAGGATGCTTCATGCGACACGCAGCTTTTGGATTGGTCTTCGCGGGTCTCTTCTTCGTGGGCGGCGCGGACGGTGCCGACGCACAGAAAAAGAGGCGCATGACCTGCTCGTTTATCGCGAAGCAATGTCTGCGTGGCTGTGTGAAGGAAGCGCCCGGTCCGTTCTGCAACAGCTACTGCCGTGACACGCGCGCGGCCTGCCTGCAAACAGGTGAGTGGAACGGCATTCGGCGCCGGTTCACAAATGTCCGCCGGCGCTAAGGTCGCCACCAAGGCCGTGCACGCTTACATATCGAGTTCGCCGCGGACGACGTAGCGAAGGATGTCGACGATCTGGTCGACGGTTTCAACGACTGCGAGTGCGGCAGCATCAACTTCTTTCAGCGCGTGCTGATGCTCGTCTTGGTGCTGGACGATGACCGACTTGCCCAAGGCTGAGGCGTACCCGGCATCAAACGCCGCATTCCACTGTTTGTATTTGTCACCGAAGCGGACGACGACGATGTCGGCGCGTTCGATCAGGGTCCGAGTTCGGATGGCATTGACCTTGGCACCTTTGTGATCGTGCCAGAACTTCTTCTCCTCGCGACCGAGAACGACCACGCCGCAATCGTCCGAGTAACCGTGGTTGGTGACGGGAGCTGAAAATGTAACGGGCAGGTCAGCTGCTTTGGCCTTGGCTTCGATCTCATCGCGCCAATCGGTATGTATTTCGCCCGAGAGATAAACGTTCCAGGCTTTTGTGTTTGCGTTCATTGTCGCCTCGTTTTGTGAATTCTCATTGACGGAGACAGCTGGCCCGGCGCCGCGAGATTAGCGCCCACCGCCAACGTCAACATGCGTGCCAGTGACATAGCTTGCGCGGTCGGAAAGCAGGTAGACAACGAGGTCTGCCACTTCCTCCGCAGTCCCCGTGCGCCCCATGGGGACCATCCCAACCAACGATTTCAAGCGGTTTGGATCGCCGGTATCGTCATGGATATCCGTCTCAATCAAGCCAGGGCGAACGGCATTGACCCGTATACCGAGCGGCGCAACTTCAGTCGCGAGGCCGGTCGTAAACGTATCGATCGCGCCCTTCGATGCCGCATAGGCCATCAGTGAATTGGCGCCTCCGATCCGCGCGGCTGCCGACGACATGTTGACGATCGCACCGCCATTGCCGCCGGTGTCTGTCGCCATGCGTTTGACGGCTTCGCGCGCGCAAAGAAACTGGCTTGAGATGTTCACGCGCCACTGCTCTTCGAGCGTTGCCACTTCGTAATCTCGAATGCGCTGGTTCGTGTGAATGACACCGGCGTTATTGAAGAGCGCGTCCAACCGACCGAAGTTCTGATCGACCGCTTCGAAGACGCCGAGCACACCCCGCTCCTCAGACACGTCCGCCTGCACCGCGATCGCCTTGCCGCCCGTCTCCTTGATCGTGCTCACGACCGCTCTCGCAGCATCGCGATTGGTTCTGTAATTCACGGCAACCGCAAAGCCGTCAGCGGCGGCCTTGATCGCTGTTGCAGCTCCGATCCCCCGACTGCCGCCGGTTACGAGAAGTACTTTGGTCATGGCCTGCGCCCTCGTGCGTTACGGAAGATCGCGGTCGCGATGTTTTCCATTTCAATTCTCAAGTCGCATTTGCTGTTCAGGCTTATGGACCCAATCGCTTTTCGCCTATCTCGATCACAGTGCAGTTTCCGCGGCCGCCACATAAAAAAACAGCCGGGCCGCGAAGA
>JBCBWG010000146.1:0-8529 GCA_039817205.1 Pseudomonadota bacterium | reverse complement strand
GGCCATTGGTGGGATCGAAATCGACCCAACCCGTTTCAGGCGCCCAGACGCTAATCCAGGCATGCGATGCATCCGCGCCTACGAGCCGCTCTTCGCCTGGCGGCGGGCGTGTCTGAATAAAGCCGCTGACATATTTCGCGGGAATGGACAGCGCGCGGAGACAGGTGAGCGCCAAATGCGAGAAGTCCTGGCAGACGCCGTGCCGTTTCGCGAAGACCTCACTAACGGGCGTCGACACGTCCGTCGCAACCGGATCGAACGAGAAGTCTTTAAAGATCGCTTGGTTGAGCGCGTTGACACCGGCGAGCACGGAGCGGCCGGCTGGAAAGAAGGACTGTGCGAACGCGAAAATATCGGCGTTCGCACGCGTCGTATCGGACGCACATGTATATTGGCGAATTCCGAGCTGGCCCGAATTGAGCGCGCTCATGGCCGGACTGAGCTGGTCCCAAGGTGTGCTTGCGTCGATCACACCGGTTTCGAGATGGCGCGGTTGGGTCTCCACGCGGCTCACAGCATCGATGGTCAAGGTCGTGTGCGGAACGTTGAGCGAAATCGTGACCGACGCATTCCCAAAGGCATCAAGTCGTTCCGCCCGTGCTGCCGGGTCAGGATCAATCGATATCTTGTGATGCGCGACGGACTGATGTGCGGTCGCCCGCGGTCTCAGATGCAACAAGTGTTGAGACTGCGCGACGGGTGAGGCGTAGGTGTAACTGGTCCGGTGGCTGACTTCGAAGCGCATGTCGTACCGTAAAGAGCTTCAGCGTTGGCCGGCCCGCTTGGGCGTGTCGTCGAGCAGATTGAAATACTGCCGCGTGAGAGCATCGGACAAGTCGGGTAGCCCGTCAATTTGCCGCTTCATCGCCTCGGCCAGAGCCCGTCGATCCGTTTGCGATGCAACCGTGTCGATATCGAGCAATTGCACCTCGGTGAGCAGGGAAAGCGCGATCCGGCGCGCGTTGGATCGGGTGACACCCTGCATGGCATCGGGGAGGCCGGACAGGTGCGTGTTCGTGCGCGCAAGCTGATAGGCGAGGCTTCTTGGGTTGCTCTCGTCGAGCAGTAGAAGATCCACAACCAGCGGCAGCATCGGATCAAGCCGGTAGCGCGAGCGATAGGTGATAAAGCTGTCCGCGAGTTCGAGGAGCATGAAGAGGTTGCCATGCTCCTCATCTTGAAGTGGAGCCGGAACAAAGAGCGACAGAAAGGCTTCCGCCAGATTGTAGGCGCGCTCGATGCGTCGTCCGGCGTCAAGGAACGACCAGCCATAGTTTCGGGTCATGTTCTCATGCATCAGGCCGTTGAATGCCGCGAGCGATGCCAGGCCGGTCTCCATCGCCTCCATGGCAAGCAGAGGGCGCTCTGAAATGAGATCGCGGTGCCACGGTCCACCCGGCTGAAAATCACTGAGGGCACGCCAGGCTTCCAGCGATAGCCGGTCCCGTGTCTGAGCCGCGTTCCGATAGATGCCGGACAGCGTATTCGACATTGCGCGTTCTGTCGTGTTGCCGGTCAAGATTTTCCGACAGAGATTTTCGATCTCAACGGCGGTCACGGGGTGCTTGGCAGTGCCCTCCGCTGAGCTGCGTGCGGCGCCAGTGGCGCCAGTTGGCGCAATCAGCATCGAAAGGCAACGTCGGGCCGCCCGCCGACCGCTAATTAAACCACTGTCTTCTTCGACGCGGCGCAAAGATGACCGCATCACCCGCATGGTCCAATCTGCGCGTTCGGCGAACCGACCGAGCCAGAAAAGGTTGTCGGCGACGCGGCTTTGGATCGCGCGATGGGAGCGCTCCACTCGTGCGCGGGCAACCGTTGGCCGCCAGAGTGATGGGTGTTCATCTTGGTTGGTTTCCGACAGCACCCAGACATCGCGGGCGCGACCGTCGGCAGCGTTCAGTGCAACAGCCGCGCCGTCACCGATCGTCATCGCAAGTCCGCCGGGCATGACCTGGAACGTATCGCCGATGCGGGTCGCAAAGACGCGCACAGCAAACGGCCGCGGCACGAAGCCATCGCCGTCAAATGCGGGCGACGTCGAGAAAGTCAGCGCTTCCTGTGCGATGCGATTGCGTGCGAACAGCTGAATGTCCTGGATGAGAGCCGCGCGTGACGGATCGTCTTCGCTGCGGCTGCCGCGCCCCCGTGCGGCCTGCCCCGGCCGCCCGGTCTGCTCCTGCGCCTCTTGGATGATATAGCCAGACAGATTTTGCAGGACATGCGCCCGTTGAGCCGCGTCGCCAAGCCAGAGCTGTCGCACATCATCGATGAGCAAGTCCTCTCCGAGGAGCGCCTTCGCGACCTCCGGCAAGTACGAGGAAAGACCGCGGTTCTGCGCAATGGCTGAGCCGAGCGCATTGCCGATCAGCCCGGGACGGGCGCGGCAGGCATCAACAAGCGCGGGCGGCCCCTGGAAACCCGATTGGTCAAGATACAGCGGATCACTAAAGCGGCCTTCGGTACACCGGACGATCAGGTCGATCGCCTGCAGCCCTTCGAGCGTCTTGATGTAAACGCCATCGTCCTGCGTGCGGAGGTCCAAGCCCTCGACAAGCAGCAAGCCGAGGTAACGCGCGACATAGGCATGCGAGAAGTAATCCGGATGGTGTGGGCCCGGTGTCAGCAGGGCGATCCGTGGGTCGTCACGGCCGGACCGTTGGCGGAGTTCAGCGCTCAAGCTCTCGAAGTAAAACGACAAACGATGCGCGTTGAGACCGTGGAAGATGTCACCGGACACGTGCGAGTGAACCACGCGATTGGCAAGCGCGACGCCGATACCTGCAAGTGTTTCTGTGTGGTTGTCGATGATGCGCCAACGCCCGTCAGACTCTCTTGCGATGTCGGCTGCGTAAAAGCTGAGCGCGCCCGACTTCGGCACCACGCCTTCGCATTGGCGCAGGTATGTCGGGTCGGCAAAAACAAGCTCCGGCGGGATCAGGTTCTGCTCAAGCACCGTCCGGTCATTGTAAAGGTCGCCGATCAGGCGGTCATAAAGATGAGCCCGCTGCACGATCGCGCGTGACAGGTCGGCCCACTCGTGGCTCGAAAACACAACAGGCGCGAGATCAAGCGACCAACTTGCATCGTTGGCGTTGGGATCGGCGAAAAGGTCGTGCGCGATGCCCGTCAGGCGCACCTGTTGTGTGATCCGCTCGGCGCGGCGGCGGCACTCCGCAATTCCGAGTTCCCCGTACTGGTGGAGGAGGGATGTCCAATACAGTTTGGATTGACCGTCCGCCGCAAAGGCCTCGTCGAAGGTGCCGTCACTTGCACGTGCGTAGGGGCTCAACGCGGTGGCGCGCGGGGTTCGGTTGGAACGTTCGTTCTCGACCAGTGTCATGGCACTGCTCCGTGTGTATCGGCCCGCACGTGACAGGAAAATCAACACACGGCAAACGAAGTCTCGTCAGATTGAGATCAGCGGGCGGCTGGGTCGCAGAATCAACCCGGCTGTCGGTCCTGTCATTGGGAAGCGCCGGTCTTCTTGAGACAAGCCGTTCTGATGCTGTTTCATGCTGCGGTGGGCGCTCTGATGCGAGCGCGCCTCACTTTGCCGTGTTGAGGTCGGCCAGCGGTCAAAAATCAAGTGGCTCAGATCGCAGCAGCATGATTGTCCCATTGCCAAAGCGTTTCTGCATCTCGGATGTCATCATGGCTCGCCGACACCGGGGCGATCGTCCCGCCGCCCGTAGTGGCGACGAACCGTGTGGCCGTGTCGGCGGCTGCGATCCCTGAGACGTCGACGCGGTGTCGATCGCCAAGAAAGCGCCCCGTCGATACGTCGACGAAAACAATCCTCCCGGCGCGAGATGATGTGAGCGCTGCAATGTCTCCGGAGCGATCGATGGCGACCGAGCTGACATAGCCGCGGAGGCCTGCTAACACGCCACGGGGTAATCGTATCGGCTCAAGTTGATCGGCTTTGGTCAAGCGCCAGACAAGCGGTGTGTCCGCGTCCGCATCGCCTTGCCACTGCGCGCCAACAATGGCTGTGCCTTGCTGACCAACAGCCAGATGCCGCAGCGAGGCCCGATGGATCGCGTGCGGCAACGCCAATCGATGAGCCAGCGTGCGCTGGCGAAAGTCGATCACGGCGATGTTGGGTGCCATGGTTGCGAGGTTCAGTTTCGTGCGGCCGCGCCCGATGTCGGGATGCGTTTCGATCCCACCGTTTGCAACGATCAGATGCTCGCCCCGCGCGTCCCATGCAAGATCGTGTGGCCCAACGCCGAAGCTGTCGATCTCGTCGATGCGTTGGAAGTGATTGGTCGCGTCGTAGATGCCAAGCCGTCCAACACCGTTCTCGAAATCGTTCTCCGTTGCGATTAACAAACGTTCGTCGGCGGTGAAAACGCCATGGCCGTAGAAGTGACGCGCCGCCGGTGTCTCGAAGCGCGTTGGCGGGCGCCGGCCGTCGATACAAAAGGCGATGGCGAATGTTCCAGGACGCCTCGCAAACGCGACGGCGATGCCGGTTCTGCGCGCGATGGCGATATCGTGGCCGCGCGCTGGCAGAGGAACCGCTGTGTGGTCGCGGCCGTGCGCATCGAAGATGGCGGCCGAGTAGGCGCCGGATTGAGAGCGTCTCGTGGCGGCAAAGCGCGCAGCAGACGTTCTCTCGGCGGCGGCGGCGGCCATGTCCGGCACGTCCGGCACGAGCGCTGCAGCAATGGCCGCGCTGCCGCGGACCATGAGGTTCCGGCGATCAATCACCATCAGCTGCGTTGAAGCCTAGAGGCAGACCGGTTGTCCGTGCGAATGTCTCCATAGCGCGCATGCGCGCCGCCTTAAGGGGGAAGCCGAGCCCAATTGCGTCGTAGCGTTTTTCGCTCGCGAAGAAGTCAGGAACAGCGGCCAATTTCCGCGACAGGTCAGCTGCGAACCGGAGATCGAACCGCATTTGAGCAAGCGCTGCGACCGTACGCTTTGCGCTCTCTTGGTCCATGATGTCTCGGTTACTCCGGTCCGTACTCGTCTTTGCTGCCGCTTTTGCAACTCGGATTGCTTCGTCGAGGAAACCTGATGCCTCGAGTGCATTTCGGAGCGCTGCGATCCGGGCGGCGATGAAGCGCATCGTCAGGTCACTTCGGGCGAATGGACCGGGAAGAGACCGCCGAGTACGCGTCAGGCCGAGCGGTCGCAGAAGTTCGACCTCGCGGAGACGTTCGATGTGCTCTAGGTAGCTGCGCGCGATCCGAAAGACGGGTTCTTTGGCGCGGAGATAGGCGCGATTTTTTGGTCCTGGTGACCGCCAAAGTTCGGCCCACTCGCCCCCGTCGGCCCACGAGGCACTGACGGCTCCGGCAATCCGGTGCAGATTTCTTGCGATTGCTGTGAGATAGCCGCAGCGGAATGTTGCGTCGTCGCGCCCGGCCTTGGCGCGTGCAATCACCAATTCAAAGGCGCTGAGCCCCTGCACGCCGATGCTGCGGCGACCGAGTTCGCGTGCGCTGAGGTATGCGTCTGGCTTTTGACGCATCGCGCGCGCAACTTGCCGCCGTGCAATTCCCTTTCGGTCGAGCCAGAAAAAGACACGATCGTATCGGTTGTTTTCGGCAAGTGGACCGAAGGTCAAATGCGCGATCCCGCCCCAGGCGATGACCACCTCGCGGAAGGGAACAGCCAGTGAGCCACCGTCGAAGTCGGGCTTTTTTTTGCATCGAGACGTTGCGTCCACGAGCATCGCCGTGTCGTCCCGAAAGCGGTCAACGCCCGGCTGGATGTGGCGGACCAGGACCTGCTCAGCAATCAAGCGGTGCCGAAACGGATCAGACGGTTTTGACGCCGCTTGCGCGCTGGATGGCGATGTCCCCTGTGGGACAGAGATTACGAGCAATAGAAGCACCGACATTGCCCGTGCAAACCCTGCCTCGATTGGCCGTCGACTGCGGGCAAGCTGCATGAGGAGTGCGGCCTCCTGTCAGAGCGAGTTGACGAAAGCGATGAGGCGCTCCCGATCGCGGCGGGTAAGTTTCGCAAACGCATCGCGACTCTCTTGAGCCTCGCCACCATGCCAGAGAATGGCCTCGGTCAGGTTGCGCGCGCGCCCGTCATGCAAAAAAAATGTGTGCCCGTTGACGGTTTGCGTCAGGCCAATCCCCCAAAGTGGTGGCGTTCGCCATTCGCGGCCATCGGCCCGTCCCTCAGGACGGTTGTCCGCAAGGCCAGGCCCCATATCGTGCAAAAGCAGATTGGTGTAGGGCCAAATGGTTTGGTTCGGGAGATAGGCGTCGGGTGCTTCTGTCCCGGTTTGAAAGCGCGGCGTATGGCAGGATGCGCAACCGATGTCGCGAAAGATTTGACGTCCGGCGAGGACATCCGGCGCGCGGGCCCGTCGTCTCCGCGGCACCGCCAGGTTGCGGGCGTAGAATGCGGTCAGCTCCAGCAATTTGGTCTTGAACTCGCGTTCCGGCGCGGCTCGCGGACCGCCATGCGGTGCATTTTGGCACAGCGTCTGACGCGCCGTACAATCTCCAGCTGGCCGGGGATCTAGCTGTGATCCGAGCCCCATGTCGCCGGCTGCGGCTTCCGCGGTTTGTTGCAGGATTGTGGGAGAGCCAGCCTTCCAACCGAAGCGTCCGAGCGCGTGTGTTTTCTCTGTCGCTGACCAGACAAAGTTGGCTCGACCCGAGATGCCGTCGCCATCGCGATCATCCGGATCGGCGCCCTTCAGGATATCGCCCTCGGGGATAGCCTCGAGAAGCCCGAGGCCGATCATCGGCTGCGCAATACGAGGCGATATCATCACATCTGGATGCAACGGGCCGTAGCTCAGATCTGTGATCCGATAGGTCGGCTTGCGAAGTGTCACGACCGTTCCGTCGCCCAGCGTTACCGCTAGCGGTTCGTAGGTGATATGAATGCGGCCTTCGCCTTTGAGACCAGGGACCGCAAGGTCTTGGAGTTGACGACCATAAGTCGGCTCTGCAACGGATTTAATCCGACCTTCTGCCAGCGCTTTCTTTTGGGCGTCCGTTTCTGGTGGGATGGACAGCCGCAAAAGCATTGAGACGGCATTGTCCTCGGGCCAGTTGGCCGTTGGCGGATGCCCGCGACCGTCTTTCAGGTGGCAAGTCTGGCAGCTTCGCGCGTTATAAAGCGGCCCCAGCCCGTCCGATGATTTCGTCGAGGCTGGTGATGATACCCAAAGCTTGCGGAATATGGCGTTCCCGATTTTGAAATCGAATTCGCGAGCGAATCCCATATTGCCTGATCCGTGGGAAAAGGCGTTGGTATTATCGATGGAGCCGCGTGATGTCGCACTTCCGCCGGGACGAAGTTCGGACTCATCGAAGCTGGGCGCACGTCCCGCCTCCGAATT
Source organism: Pseudomonadota bacterium (assembly GCA_039817205.1). Taxonomy (GTDB): domain Bacteria; phylum Pseudomonadota; class Alphaproteobacteria; order Rhizobiales; family Hyphomicrobiaceae; genus JBCBWG01. The sequence continues at coordinate 1,205 of JBCBWG010000146.1, read as the reverse complement.
GATCACACCGGCAATCAAAATTGCGAGGCCGCCGATTGCCGGTGCTGGCAACAAGCGCCCTCGCGACCGTTGATCCGTGCGTCTTGAAAGTCGAAGGCGCTTGCGCATCGAAGCGTGGCTCAATATCGGCGATCGTCTTCTTTACTGTAGCACAGGACCTGGCTGGTCGAGACTATCCGAACCCTCAAACTCAACTGGCTTCAGCTTAAGCACGGAAATCGCACGCTCAAACTCTTTCGTTTGACCGATCAGCGACTGTACGGCTGCTTCAACCACGGCGTTCCCAGCGTCGTTCGCTTCACCGATCATCTGATCGTAGGACTCGACTGTTTCGGCCCGCGTCTTCATGGCGGTGAACCTCGCCAGCGTCAGATCCAAGGCGCCGCGAACCCGCGTGTCAATGTTCTTGTCAGCGGCTGCCACGAGATCGGAAACGCTGGGGCCGGACACGATCGATCCATCGACGCGTGTGTAACGCCCGAAGTACACATTCCGTATACCAACAACATTAAAGAAGTGCGAGTTGTGTGTATTATCAGAGAAGCAATCGTGCTCCTCCTCCGGATCATTGAGCAGCAGGCCAAGTTTCATACGCTCACCAGCCAGTTCGCCGTAGGAAAGTGACCCGAGACCTGAGAAAATGGAGGTGAGGCCCGTCGCTGTGCCCCCCTCGAACAATGCTTTTCGCGCGGGCCCGTTGGGTTTCCACTGGCTAATTATAAAGTCCAAATCATCGATGAGCAGTTCCGTCGCCACGGACAGGTAGGCCGCGCGTCGATCGCAGTTGCCGTTGCTTCAGTTGGCCGTGTCGTAATCTGAAGCGGGCCGCGTACCAGCGCCTCGTTCAGTGCCATTCAGATCCTGGCCCCAAAGCAGGAATTCGATGGCGTGATACCCGGTTGCGACGTTGGCCTCGACACCACCGGCTTCATGAAGCGTCTTCGACAAAAGCGTTTTCGTGATCCGTGTCGCATCAACGTCGCGGCCAGAAATGCGGACCTTTGGATTGCCAACGATGTTCGCGATGTAAAGCGGGTTTTCTTCGGATGTCTGCCCGTAGTCGCGCGCGACGTAATCGATCAGCCCCTCATCAAGTGGCCACGCGTTGACGCGACCTTCCCAGTTATCGACGATCCGGTTGCCGAAACGGTAGACCTCGGTTTGCTGATAGGGGACGCGAGCTGCGAGCCGTGGCTCGCAGCTCG
>JBCBWG010000145.1:0-8625 GCA_039817205.1 Pseudomonadota bacterium | reverse complement strand
CCCCGAATGTCGGCGTCAGTTGCGACGTTTGGGGTAGCGTGATTCGTCGGCTTCGTTGGCAAGCGAGAAGTGCCCCGCATCACCAGAACCGTGGAGCAAATTGAGCGCCCGAGCCCGGCCTGACGCGGTCCAAGACGCGACTGCAATTTAGTCCGCAGACACCTGATGCCTATCGCACGTACAAAGCGTCAGAATTTCGGCAGTATTTGCTCGTCGAATTAGCAGAGCTAATCCTGCTTAGTTATTGAACTCATCCAACGAGTGCGGCATGAATGGCTCAGCACGGAAGTCTTACGTCTTACGACAGTTCACTGCAGAGTTACGTAGCTGCGGGTTGGAGTTGTTTTTGGGCATAAGTTCGGGATCGGACAGCGATTGCTCCGAGTTTGATTGACGACCGCGCGAACGAGTGTTGAACGGTGAGCGCGAATTCCCGCCAGGTTTTGCCAGGATTTCGAATGCGCGCGATCGGTAGCCCTGTCCGGGAGAGAACATGTCGCAGACCGCCGTTGCCGGAGAAGCCCCCGTACGCGCCAATCAGCCGGCCATCGTCATGCGCGGCGTCAATAAATGGTATGGCGACTTCCATGTTCTTCGAGATATTGATCTTGACGTCGCCGAGCGTGAGAAGATCGTGATCTGCGGACCGTCCGGCTCCGGAAAATCGACGCTCATCCGATGCATCAATCGCTTGGAAGAACACCAACAGGGCGATATCGTTGTCGAGAATATTGAACTTACAAGTGACGTTCGAAACATCGATAAAATCCGCTCGGACGTCGGGATGGTGTTCCAGAGCTTTAACCTGTTCCCGCACCTGACCGTTCTTGATAATCTGTGCCTTGCACCGCAGTGGGTCCGTAAACTTCCGAGGAAGGAAGCCGAGGACATCGCCATGGGCTTTCTCGAGCGCGTGAAAATTCCGGACCAGGCAATTAAGTATCCCGGGCAGTTGTCGGGCGGACAACAGCAACGCGTCGCGATTGCCCGCGCGCTTTGCATGCAGCCCCGCATCATGCTCTTCGACGAGCCGACCTCGGCACTGGATCCGGAAATGGTCAAGGAAGTGCTCGACACAATGATCGGGCTGGCTGACAGCGGCATGACGATGCTTTGCGTGACCCACGAGATGGGCTTTGCCCGCGCGGTTGCCGATCGCGTCATTTTCATGGACCAGGGCGAAATCGTCGAACAAGCCGATCCAGAAACCTTCTTCCACGATCCGAAATCGGATCGGACGAAGTTGTTCCTGAGCCAAATTCTCAATCACTAGGAGTGTCTGCGTCGAGGCCGGCGGCCCCTGTTTTGGGTGCGCTTGGCCTCATGCAACATATGTGCGCGACCCACAGGGCGCGCGCGATTGTCTGAAAACAAAGGGAGTGTCAGACACAATGCAGAAAACTTTGAAGATCGCGCTCGCGACCGCGTTCGCTGTTGCCGGTACGGCATCGGCCGCGGTCGCTGGCGATTCGCTCGACGCCATCAAAAAGCGCGGCGAACTCGTCTGTGGCGTCAGCACCGGTCTCGGTGGTTTTTCGGTGCCGGATTCAAGCGGCAAGTTCACTGGACTTGACGTTGACGTCTGCAAGGCCGTCGCAGCTGCAATTCTCGGCGACGCTGAGAAAGTCAAGTTCGTCCCGCTCACGGCACAGCAGCGTTTCACCGCGCTCCAGTCGGGCGAAGTGGACATCCTTTCGCGCAACACGACCTGGACGCTGACACGCGACACGTCGCTCGGCCTGAACTTTGCAGGCGTCAGCTACTACGACGGCCAGGGCTTCATGGTCCCCAAAAAGCTCGGCGTGAAAAGCGCGAAAGAGCTCGATGGTGCGACGGTGTGCGTCCAGCCAGGCACGACGACGGAACTCAACCTCGCCGACTACTTCCGTGCGAACAACATGTCGTTCAAGCCGGTTGTGATCGAGAAGCTCGCTGACGTGAACGCAGCCTTCTTCTCAGGCCGTTGCGACGTCTACACGACAGACGCATCGGGTCTGGCGTCGGTTCGTAAGAACGACGCACCGAAGGGCGAGAGCGACAACTACGTCATTCTGCCAGAGATCATCTCGAAAGAGCCGCTTGGCCCAGTCGTTCGTCACGGCGACGACCAGCTCTTTGACATCGTCAAGTGGACGCTGAACGCGCTCATCGAGGCTGAAGAGTACGGGATTACGGCAGCCAACGTCGGTGAAATGGCTGGCTCGACGAACCCAGGCATCCAGCGCTTGCTCGGCGTCACGCCAGGCATGGGCAAGAACCTCGGCGTTGACGAGGCGTGGGCGAAACGTGCGATCGCAGCTGTCGGTAACTACGGCGAGATCTGGACCCGCAACATTGAGCCACTTGGCCTGCCACGCGGCGTCAACAACCTCTGGACCAACGGCGGCATCATGTACGCCCCACCGGTCCGCTAAGACCTGACCCGGAGGGTCGCGCCACTCTGGCGCGGCCCTCTTTTTTTTCATGCCACTCGGTCCGCTGGGCCCGATCCGCTTGCCAGAGGCACCTTGCCAGAATGACTGTGCGAGCGTTGCGGTGATTACCAGTTCTGATGAGGCATGCCGCACTCACGCGTTGGGACTTCGATCGCCATGACCGACCAAGCCATTTCCGGAGGGAGCCGCGCGCGGCCCAAACGTCAATGGAGCTTCTACGATAAGGAAGTCCAAGGCGTTATTTGGCAGATCGTGACGCTGACGCTCGTGATCGCCATCGGGTACTGGTTGTACTCGAACATGATTTACAACCTCCAGAACCAAAACATTCGAACGGGATTTGAATTTCTCGAGCGTGAAGCGGGCTTCGCGATTGGCGAGTCCCTGATCGATTATTCGGCCGCCTCAACTTACGCCCGCGCGCTCACCGTCGGCCTTTTGAACACGCTGTTGGTGGCAGCCATTGGGATCGTCTTGGCGACTGTCCTTGGCGTTTTTATCGGGATCGCGTCGCTGTCCCGGAACTGGCTCGTCCAGCAGTTGACCGGCGTTTATATCCACGTCCTCCGCAATATCCCCGTGCTGCTACAGCTCCTGTTTTGGTGGCTGTTGCTGCTCAACGATCGGTTCACGCAGAGCGCGCAACCGCGCTCGAACCCGGATGGAACAGTCACGCCGCTCGTGGGCGACGTGTACATCACGAACAGCGGCGTTTATTATCCGGCCGCGACCGACTATCGGTTCTGGCTCGTCATTTGGGGCGGCATCCTGCTCGCGCTCGTGCTCGGTTTCGTCGTCGGACAAATGTCGAAGCGCAAACAGGCTGAGACCGGGCAAACGCTTCCTGTCGGCTTAATCACACTTGGCCTTGTGATCGCTCTGCCGCTTGCCGGTTGGCTTGCGATTGGTGCGCCATGGGACTGGGAGATGCCGAAAGCGAACCGGTTCCGCCTATCCGGTGGCGCAAACTTGTCGCCTGAATTCCTGGCGCTGTTGTTTGGGCTCGCCGTCTACACATCCGCCTTCATTGCGCAGATCGTCCGGGCCGGCATCATGGCGGTGCCGAAGGGCCAGACCGAGGCTGCTCGCGCCATCGGATTGAAGGAAGGTGTCATCATGCGGCAGGTGATCCTGCCGCAAGCGCTGCGTGTCATCATCCCGCCGACGACGAGCCAATATTTGAACCTGACCAAAAACTCGTCGTTGGCCGTCGCGATTGGCTATCCAGACCTGGTAAACGTCGGCAACACCACGCTGAACCAGACGGGACAGGCGCCTGAGGTGATCCTGATCATGATGCTCGTGTACCTGACGCTCAGTCTTCTGACCTCGCTGTTCATGAATATCTACAACGCTAGCATTCAATTGGTGGAGCGCTGATACAATGACGGATGCTGTTGCTCACCAGCCGACGCCCGCACGCAAACCGCCGGCGTCTCTGAATGAAAACAACCCGATCGGATGGGCCAAAACGAACCTTTTCGGCTCGATCGGGAACTCGATCACGACGGTCGCGATTATCGCGGTGCTCGTCTACCTGATCCCGCAATTCCTGAACTGGTCCGTGTTTAGCGCCGTGTTTCGCGTGGACTCGGATGCATGCCGCGTCGCAGACGGCGCGTGCTGGGGTGTCATCGGCGAAAAGTGGCAGGTTATGCTGTTCGGGCGATATCCGCCGGGCGAGCTGTGGCGCCCCATGCTCAGTATGGCTGTGCTGGTTGGCATGATCATCTGGTCGATCAACCCGCAGCGGTGGAGCCGGACGATGCTCATCGCCTGGGCACTCGCCATCCCCGGCATCCTGATTGTGATGGGTGGCGAGCTGAGCTACATGCAGCTGCCTTTCATCTTGGCGGGCGTTGCTCTGCTGGCTGGTCTGCCAACGCGGACAGTCGGTTATCTGGTCGTTGGGGTGGTTGGGATCATTTTCCTGCCATCTGTCCTCTGGGCGGTGAGTGCATTGACCGGGGGTGCGTTACCGACGTTTGCACTGCCGGAGTTGCCCGCCGTTTTGACGCGCGTCGATACCGGGCTTTGGGGTGGTTTGCCACTGACGCTGATCATTGCGACGTCCGGTATTGCGTTGTCGTTCCCGCTCGCGATCGTGCTGGCACTTGGCCGTCAGTCGGATCTCCCCGCGATCCGGGCAATCTGCGTCGGCTTCATCGAACTCATTCGCGGCGTGCCGCTCATAACGATCCTGTTCATGGCGTCGTTGATGATCCCGCTGTTCCTCCCGGAAGGCGTTGAGACGGACAAGCTCATTCGCGCGATCGTCGGCTTCACGATCTTTTCCGCCGCCTACGTCGCCGAGGTCATTCGAGGTGGTTTAGCCGCGATCCCGAAAGGCCAGTATGAGGCAGCGGACGCGCTCGGCCTGCCGTACTGGTACAAGACGACCTTCATCATCATGCCCCAGGCTCTGAAGCTCATGATTATGCCGATCATGAACACCTTCATTGGCCTGTTCAAAGATACCTCGCTCGTGTCGATCATCTCCATGTTCGACTTGCTGGGCGCCGTGAACGTCGCAATGACCGACCCCGAATGGCGAAAATTCCACATCGAGAGCTTGGTGTTCGTCGCTGCAATCTACTTCATGATGTGTTTCGCGATGGCGCGTTACGGCGAAAACCTGGAACGAAAACTCGATCGCTCAAATCGGAGCTGACGCTGAAGCAGCTGATGCAGGCGTTTCAGCTCTCGGTGCTGCTCGCGCTTGGCAGCCAGAGGTTTGCGAGACAAAACGTGTGAGCCTCGAACGGAGGGGCGCATACGTTATCGCTGTTCTTGAAAGTGCGGGCGATCTTGTAGGTGCTGCCGTCTCGCTCCAGCACTTCAAGTGTTTGTGCGAGCGGGTCGATGTACCAGGCATGCCCGACGCCGAACGACGCGTAGATCGACAACTTGTCAGTCCGATCAATCTGCTGCGTCGAAGGGGAGAGCACCTCTGAGACCCAATCCGGCGCAATAGACAAATACGCTTGGCTTTCAGCCGCCGCATTCGGAAAGCGCTCCGCCCGCCACCCGGCGATGTCCGGGACGACGACATGATCAGCCAGGTGCAGTTCAGGCTCATCGAGCAGGATCCAGCCGCCCGGTCCGTCGCGTCCCTGATCAAACGGGCCGATCAGCTCACCGCCGAGAATACTTGATGCTCGCGCGTGGTGCGGCGCCGGGCGAGGCTGCGCGTAGAGCACGCCGTAGAGGATCTGCCCCACCATGTTTGGCGGCAGGGCTTCAATATCGGCGTAGGTTGCGACGCGTTGCTTCTCGAGGCTCATAGCGGTGGTCCGTGTGTGGGGCCCACCTGAGATATAGCGATGCGGCGGGCCCCCGCAAAGTCGGAGCTTAAGTCGCCGCTAACAAGCACCGAAGAACGCCGTAGTCGTAGCGACCGTCGAGCGCTTCGAAGGCGGCTTTGAGCTGGCCGCTTTCCCGTGTGCCGCACTGATCAAAAGCCGCTTCAATTTGATCGGCATCCGTTGGCTCAAGATCGAGGACCGCATCTGGCGTGGTGGCGCCAGCCTCAATGGCCTCTGCGAGATGATCAAAAACCGTTGTCTCAGCCATGCCGCGTGCGGCAGCAATCACATCCGGCGCATGGCCATCAAGGTGCAAACGCAACGTCTCATTCACGGTCGCAGAAAGCTGGTTCTGGAGTTCAGGTCGCTCGGCAAAGCCCTTGATCACGTTCAGAAGCGTCTCGCCAAACCGTTTGATCTTGGTTTTGCCGAGACCGTTGATCGCTTCAAGTTCACCAAGCGATCCGGGCTTCACAGCCGCAAGCTCAGCGAGGGTGCGATCGTGGCAGACAACGTAAGGCGGGACGTTTGCCTCTTGCGCGATTTGTTTTCGGGTCTGCTTCAACGCCTCGAAAAGGCTCCGGTCGCTCTTCGGGATGTCGACGCTTGGCCCTTTACTGCCGCGCGATCGTTTGGCAGACGCCGCCTCCGTCGCGCGTGGTTCTCTGACGGTGAAGCTCAGCTGACCTTTTAGAAGCAGGCGTGCGTCACCGGACAATTGCAGCGTCTGATGGCCTTCGCGGTCCTGCTCAACGAAACCTGCAGCCATCAGCTGTCGAAAAACGCTTTTCCAACCGGCGGCATCAAGTTCGTCGCCGACACCGAAGACAGACAACCGGTCGTGGCGGTTTTGAGCGATGCGATCGTCGGCTTTGCCAAGCAGCACGTTGACGACATACGTGACACCGAAGCGCTCATCCGTCCGATAGATGGCCGAAAGCGCCTTCTGCGCGATGACGGTACCGTCAATCGTCTTCGGCGGGTTGAGGCAGTTATCGCAGTTGCCACAGGGTTCCGGTAAGTCGTCATCGAAGTAGCGAAGGAGCAATTGGCGGCGGCAGCTTGCGGTCTCGCAAAGTGCAATCAGAGCGTCGAGTTTTTCGCGCTGAACGCGGGAGAACGCCTCGCTGCCGTCGGAGGCCTCGATCCATTGGCGCTGCTGCACAATGTCTTGGAGCCCGTAGACCATCCAGGCGTTCGCCGGTTCGCCGTCGCGTCCGGCTCGCCCAGTCTCCTGGTAGTAGGCCTCGATCGACTTTGGCAGGCTGAGGTGGGCGACGAAGCGGACGTCGGGCTTATCGATCCCCATTCCAAACGCGATGGTCGCAACAATAATCAGGCCGTCTTCGTTCAGAAATCGCGCCTGGGTCTTGGCCCTCAAGTCACGGTCCAAGCCTGCGTGATAGGGCAGCGCGGTGCGACCTTTGTTCGAAAGCCAGGCGGCGGTTTCTTCAACGGCCTTGCGTGACAGGCAGTAGACGATGCCGGCGTCTTTCGCGTGTTCTGATTGGATAAAGCGCCAAAGCTGTTCGCGCGCCGAGACCCGGCCGCTTTCCGCAATCATGTATCGGATGTTGGGACGGTCGAAGCCCGCAACGAACTGTTCGGCCTCTCCAAGGGCCAGTTCGTTGACAATTTCCTCGCGCGTTTTGACGTCGGCGGTTGCTGTCAGTGCCACGCGCGGGACATCCGGGAAACGCTCCGCCAGAAACCGGAGCTGTCGGTATTCCGGCCGGAAGTCGTGCCCCCATTGGGCGACGCAATGCGCCTCGTCGATTGCGAACAACGAGAGCTTGCACTCCGACAGGAGGGCAACGGTCTGGTCCCGCACGAGGCGTTCCGGGGCGACATACAAAAGGTCGAGCGCACCAGCTCGAAGCTTGTCGGCGATCTCTTGTTGAGTTTGCCAGTCCTGCGAGGAGTTCAGAAACGCAGCCGAGACGCCGACGGCTGCGAGTGCGTCAACCTGATCTTGCATCAACGCAATGAGCGGTGAGACGACGATGCCAGTGCCGCGGCGGACAAGCGCTGGGATTTGATAGCAGAGCGACTTGCCACCGCCCGTTGGCATAAGGACCAGTGCATCGCGCCCGCAGATAAGCGTCTCGACGATCGCTTCCTGGTGGGGTCGAAAATTCTTGTAGCCAAAGACAGCTGATAACGTCTTCCGCGCCCCGGCGAGCACCGTGTCGTCGGCTGCATCGGTGGCCTCTTGCGGGTGAGAGGCGTCGAACATACCGTCGGACATGTTGCAAAGATCCATTATTAGCGTCGTCATGCCGCGTTTTGCGGCAACGTCGGCCTGCTTGGCGCGTTGGCGAGTTGAGCGCGCACCGCAATGCAGCGTCAACGCATCCTCTGTTCAATCTCAGAGTCGGTGGACCTGAGCTATGTCTGGCATGCCACGCGTTGCGGGAACGGTTGCCCCCAATCTGAGAGGGGACTTGCCGGCCGGCTCAAAGCTGTGCCCCATTCAGTACGAGTTCATTTTTCATGCGTTAAACACGTCACATATTGAGCGTGGGCTCAAGGAAACGCTGAGCGCCACGGCGCGCTAAATGGGAGAGCAAAGATGAAGTCGTTTCGCCGAAAAGTTGCAATGAGCGCCGCCACGATCGCCGTTGCAGCCAGTGTCGGCTCCGTCGCGATGACGGGCGCAGCCCACGCCCAGGCGAACTGCGCGACGTACGCAAAACTCGCGCTCCAGCAACAGCGCCAAAACGTTCAAAAAGCTTGCAAATTTGACGGACCGAGCTGGAGTTCAGATGTCCGTGCGCACCAAAAGTGGTGTGCGAGTGTTGGGCCGGACCTTTGGAAGGCCGAACTCCAAAAGCGCGCAAAGATGCTCGCTGAGAACTGTAGCTGATCGACCGGCGGCCTCGGAG
>JBCBWG010000144.1:0-8664 GCA_039817205.1 Pseudomonadota bacterium | reverse complement strand
CCGGAGCGCAGGATGGCCAAGAGAGCAGACCGTTTCAGTTTAGAGGACGGTGGGCCATCGATGTTCGCCGTCGTGACGACAGGGCAAGGTGGGTACGAAAAACTATCCATTGTTCGGGTCAGGAAGCCGACGCCCCAACCGGGTGAGGTGCTGCTCCAGGTCTTGGCGGCGGGCGTCAACAACACCGAAATCAATACCCGTCTCGGTTGGTATTCGTCCTCAGTCTCCGAGAGCACGAGCGCGACGACCGATGCTCAAGACCACAAGGCCCAACCGAAGTCTGATGGTGGTTGGAATGCGGCAACACCCTTTCCGTTCATTCAAGGAACCGATTGTTGCGGGCGCGTCGTTGGCGTCGGCGATGACGCCGATCCAAATCTGATCGGAAAGCGAGTGCTTGTGCGTGCCTGTATCCACCCGCAAGGCTTCGACTCGCCAGAAAATATCTGGATGGGTTCAGATTTTGATGGTGCATTCGCACAGTTCGTCGTCGTGCCTGCCTCGGAGATCTTTCCGGTCGCGTGTGACTGGTCGGATGCCGAACTTGCGACCATCCCATGTGCCTATGGTACCGCGGAAACCATGCTTCACAGGGCCGGCGTTGTTTCTGGCGAGCGCGTGCTTGTGACCGGTGCATCCGGCGGCGTTGGTTCAGCGACCGTGCAACTCGCACGTCGGCGCGGGGCGAAGGTGATCGCCGTCGCCGGCCGGGCAAAGCACGATGCACTCTATGCCTTGGGCGTCGAAATTGCCCTGGACCGTGACACCGACTTAATCGCTGCACTCGGCGAAAATGCCGTCGATGTTGTCGTCGACAATGTTGCCGGTCCGGGCTTTCCGGTGATGCTCAAGCTTCTTCGCAGGCAGGGGCGTTACGCGTCGTCTGGTGCCATTGCGGGACCAATCGTTTCGTTGGACTTGCGCGACATGTATTTGAAGGACGTCACACTCTACGGGTCGACCGGCTGGGACGCGCCGGTTTTTCCGGACCTCATTGGCTACATCGAACGCGGTGAGATACGGCCCCTACTTGCTGCGACCTATCCACTCGACCAGATCAAGCAAGCACAAGCAGCCTTTCTGGAGAAGCGCCACTTCGGCAATTTCGTACTGATCCCAACCCAGCCCGACACTTGACTGTAGGACGGACGGGCAATCTAGCCGCGACGTCCGAATCTGGCCCGAGGCCGAGGGAGCCAGGTACGTCTGGTCGTGGCTGCTCGACGGATGGTGGGGATTTGATCCGAACTTCGCGGCGTATCGGACGGGCGAATTTAACGTCCGTCGCCCTGTCGCAGAGTCTCGGTCGCCCTTCGATCCCGTCTCGACTTTTGACGGCATCGAAGTCGTCTTTCGTTTGGACTTCGTCTGCCCGGGCGACGTCGTTCTCGCCGGTCTTCTCTCAGATCGAGACGGACTTGTGATCTTTACCAGTTGGCTTGGGCGGACCTTATAGGCCGCAGCGTTCGGCCATCCGGGGTGACGAACACGGCGTTCAAGGATTGGACCCGGGCAGCATCGGGCAGATTTGGGTCCGTTTTCGATGTGAATGGCACGTTCGACAGGGCCATCGCTTTCGCCGTCGGAAGCGCCGCCGGTTCGCAGAGCGTTCCGCTGGGAATAATAGGCAATTTCAATTTCGGCTGCGATCTCAACGGAATGCAAACGTCGGTTCTTTAGCGTGGCCCGGTGAACGATGGGCACTGGGTTGGCGAAAGACGCTTGTTGCGGGTGGTGGGACAGCTTCAAAATTTACAGCTTTTGCGGGCGGTTGCGGCACTGACGGTGGTTGGCCACCACGCCTTTGACCAGCTGCCGGCCCTTAAGACGCGCTTTGCGGATGTCCCGATTGGTGACATCGGGGTGTATTTGTTCTTCGTGATTAGCGGGTTCGTCATCTACCTCAGTGCGGCAAAGCCCGACGTTACGGCGGCGAGGTTTATCCGAGACCGCTTAGTCCGCGTGGTCCCGCTCTACTGGCTCTGCACGATCGCGCTCGCGGCTTTGGTGGTCCTGCTGCCGGACCTCTCTCGGTCCACGGCCGTTTCCGCTGACACGTTTCTCAAATCTCTGTTCTTCATCCCGCATTTTAGCGAGAGCCATCCCGCATCAATCTGGCCGCTGCTCGTTCCCGGCTGGAGCCTTAACTACGAGATCTTTTTCTATGGGCTTTGCGCCCTGGGGCTGCTGATCGCGCGTGGTCGAACTCTTGTGTTCTTGTCCTGCGGTCTCGGAGCCTTGGTGGTGGCGGGCGCGATCGTTGAGCCGAAATCGGCCGCCGCGCAGGTCTACACCAACTCCGTGCTTCTTTATTTTCTGGGCGGCGTCGCGCTTGGGGCGATGTACAAGCGGGACCTGTTCGCACTGCTGCCGGACCTGACGGCGCTCGTCCCGACCGGCATCTTGTTTCTGGCGATGTCTCTCTGGCTTGAGGCACCGATCGGGTCAGCGGTGGTTGCCATTCTCGGCGCCTCCGCGGTTGTTGCCGGCATGGTTGGTGCTGAGGTTCGCGGGCGCATCGTGTGCGGTCGGCTGGGGCGTCTGCTCGGCGACGCCTCTTACTCGATATATCTCACGCATATTTTTACACTTGGGTTGGTCCGAGTTGCGTGGAGTAAGCTGGGTCTCCCGGCTGAGACGGGACTGGATGCAGCTCTGTTTCTCGGTGCTGCGCTTATTATCAGCGCGATCGTCGGGGTCGTGGTTTTTTGGTTGGTCGAGAAGCCCATGCTGAGCGGGCTGCGTCGCCTGGCCGGACCCCCTTCGAAAGGTGGTCCGGCGTCGAACGACGGAAGCGTCAGCCGCGAATTTCGGCGCCTGTCGCTTTGGCTACAGCCGCGATGACTTTTTGCGACACCGCTTCGATCTGTTCGTCGGTCAGTGTCGCGCCGGTTGGCTGAAGTGTGACTTCAATCGCCAGTGACTTGCGGCCCTCGCCAAGTGCTGCGCCTTCGAACACATCAAATACCTGGACGTGGCTGATCAGTGCTTTGTCTGCACCGCGGGCGGCCCGGACGACGGTGCCGGCATCAACGTCGGCCGTTACGGTGAAGGCGAAATCGCGCCGAACGGGAAGCAGGTCGACCGTCTCCATCGCTGGACGTGCGCGCGCACTTCGCTTCACCGGTGGCAGGCTGCCGAGGTCGATTTCAAAAGCCGCGGCTGGCGCGTCGACGTCGAGGTCCTTCAAGGTCTGCGGATGGAGTTCGCCAAACGTTGCGAGAACCACCTTTGGGCCTCGGCGGATCACTCCGGATTTGCCGGGATGGTACCAGGATGGCGCGTCGCGCGTGATCTGCACGGTGGCCATGTCGATGCCGAGTGCTGCGAGCACGGCGGCTGCATCCTCTTTCACATCGAACACATCAACGGCATTTGCGTTGCCGGACCAGTGGCGTCCGCGCTCCGCCGCCTTGCCGGTCCCGATCCGAACGCCGCTCGCCAAAAGCTGCTGCCCGGTTTGCGTTGGGTCGCGATAGGCTTGTCCGAGTTCGAACAGGCATGCGTCCGCAAACCCGCGGTTTTTGTTCCGTTGAGCTGCGGACAGGAGACCTGGCAGTAGGCTCGGTCGCATCGTCGAAAGCTCGATCGAGATCGGATTGGACAGAGATAGGCTGTCGGTGTCGTCGATGCCGAACGCCGCTGCCTGCTGCTCGGGAATGAACGACCACGTGATGGCTTCAACGAGCCCCCGGCTCGCGAGAACACGTCGGGTCCGCCGCGCCCGCTTTTGCTGGTCGGTGAGGACGGCCTTGGTTGTATCGTTCGGGCGGGGCATTGGAACCGCAGGCACGTTGTCGAGGCCGACAATCCGGATGACCTCTTCGACGAGATCAGCGGTGCCGTGCATGTCCGGTCGCCAACTGGGCGTCGTGACGGAGACGGACGTCCCAGTCTTCAGTGCACTTGGACCGCCATCGATCTCACAACCGATCGCCGTCAGAATTTCGGCTGCGCGTTTTGGAGGGACCGCGACGCCGGTGAGTTGCTCGACGCGCGCCAGGTCAAATGCCACGGTGCGTTTACCGTCCGGTGCCGCACCGGCGATCTTGGCGCGTGATGGTTCGCCGCCGCAGAGTTTGAGTACCAGGTCTGTTGCGAGGTCGAGGCCAGGTTCGACGAACTCGGGATCAACGCCGCGCTCAAAGCGATACCGTGCGTCGGTGCTGACGCCGCACTTCCGGCCCGTGATGGCGATCCGGAGCGGGTCAAAATACGCGCACTCGATGAGCACGTTCGTCGTCTCCGGTGTGCAGCTGCTCTCGTCGCCGCCGATGATCCCACCGAGGCCGAGGACCGCGATGTCATCAGCAATCACACACATCCCGTCGTCGACATCGTATGTCTTGTTGTCGAGCGCGAGGAAGCGCTCGCCGCTTGCGCCGAGACGCGCGCGGATCGTGCCATGCAGTTTGTCGGCGTCGTAGACGTGCAGCGGACGACCACGATCGATCGATACGTAGTTGGTCATGTCGACCAACGCCGAGATCGTTTTCTGGCCGACGGCTTCAAGCCGCTTCTTCATCCAGTCCGGAGAGGCCCCGTTCTGGACGCCGCGGATGTAGCGGCCGGCGAAGATGGGACAGGCGTCGGCCGCATGATCCGGAAATTCCAGTGCGATTGGTACGGGGCAATCGTAGTCCCCATCAACCGATCCGAGTTTTGGTTCTGGTTTCAGAGTGCCAAGACCGGCCGCTGCGAGGTCACGGGCGACGCCGCGGACGCCGGTGCAGTCGGGTCTGTTCGGGGTGATGGCAATTTCTATGATCGGATCGTTGGCCCCGGTGACATCGATGTATGGCTGGCCGATGGCTTCGGCGTATGAGCTGTCCAATTCAACGATGCCATCGTGGGCGTCCGAGAGCTCCATCTCACGCTCGGACAAGAGCATACCGTTCGAGACGACGCCACGGACAGGGCGCTTTTCGAGCGTCAGCCCGGTCCCTGGAATGTAGGCGCCAAGCGGCGCGAAGACGCCGATTAGCCCGGTTTTCGCGTTCGGCGCGCCGCAGACGACCTCGACGGGCTTTTCGCCGGGTGCGATTTCGACTTGGCACACCTTGAGGCGATCGGCGTCGGGGTGCTTTGCTGCTTCGACAATGCGGGCAATCGTAAAGCCGCCGAGCTTTTCCGCCGGATTTTCGATGGCCTCGACTTCCAAGCCGATCAGAGACAGCACGCGCTCCATCTCTTCAAGCGTGGCGTCGGTGTCGAGGTGATCTTTGAGCCAGCTCAGCGTGAACTTCATGGGTCCGTCCGTTTTTCATCGGCAGTGCGCGCCCGCGTCTTAGCCGCTCCCGGTGCATTGCGAAAGTGCCACCGCCTCGGAGCCGAAAGCCCACGTGCGAAGGACGGCCATCGATTGCGTTTGAGCAAGGGAGATGAGCTTGGACTGTTCGGTATGGCTACGCGCCAAGCGCGGTCTGTACGCTGTCACTCCAGCCGACGTGGATGGTCTGCCCGTCGCTGATGACCGGGCGCTTGATCAGCGCGGGATTGGCCACGAGCAGTTCCGCTGGAGCGGTCTCAGCCTTTGCGCGATCGTCGGCATCCAAATTCCGCCATGTGGTTGAGCGCGCGTTCAGAAGCGTGTTGGCACCGACCGCTGCCAACCAGTCGGGAACGAGCTTCGGCAGGTCCGCGTCTGTGCGGATGTCGACAAACGTGACGTTGTGGTTCGTCGCCTCGAGAAACTTGAGCGCTTTTTTGCAGGTGTCGCAGTTCTTCAAGCCCCAAACTGTCAGCGTTTTGCTCATTTTAGACGTTCCAAGATTTCGAGCACCAGCCGTCGGCGCGATGGGCGTAAGCAGGCCGAGTTGAACTTGCGTCTTTTTCGGCAGCATGGCCGCGACCAACAAATAGCTCTCTTCGAGTAGCGGTCTCAACTGATCATCGGGTAGGCCCGTTGGCTCTGTCCGCTGGATCCACTTGAGGCCACGTGATGCGAAGTAAGGCGCCGGTTTGCAGCCCGGCGTGTCGCGCAGGATTTCGAAGCTGAACGCGGAGCATTTGAACGTGATGGCCGGTTGTTCGTTTGGCTGGCTCGGCCAGCTGATCGCGAACACTTTTCCGCCGATCTTCCAGACGTCAGCGCCGCCCCATTGCGTGACGTGCGTGGTGTGCGAAAGCGCGCTGCAGAACGTGTTGAACTCAGCTTGCGTCATGGGCGTGCAGGGCCGTCGCCCGAACAGGTCTCCGCCCGGCTTGTCCTTCGTCGCCTTGACATTGTGCAGCGCAACAGAGACCACCCGCCAGCATCAAAAACCAAAGTCTCACGAAGTCGGAGCCGGTTCCGTTCATGTCGAAGTCTCTGTCGCTTGCGAAAGATCGCATTCCCATCCTGCTTCTCGAAAATATCGCAGAGAGCGCGGTCGAGACCCTTCAGTCTGCGGGATACCACAATATTGAACGACTGACGACGGCCCTCGACCCGGCCGCGCTGAAAGAGAAGCTGCGCGGCGTTCGGATGCTGGGGATCCGATCGCGGACCCAGGTCACACCGGACATTGTCGATGGCAACCGTGCGCTGATTGCAATTGGCTGTTTTTCCGTCGGCACCAACCAGGTCGATCTGGATGTGACGCACGAGATGGGCATCCCTGTCTTCAACGCTCCGTTCTCGAATACCCGAAGTGTTGCCGAGTTGACGATCGCCGAGGCGGTGATGTTGCTCCGGCGCGTTTTCCCGCGTTCGAATGCGGCCCATCGCGGCGGCTGGCAGAAGGCTGCGAAAGACAGCTACGAGATCCGCGGCAAGACGCTCGGGATCGTTGGCTACGGCAATATTGGCAGTCAGCTCGCGGTGATCGCTGAAGCCTTCGGAATGCGTGTTCTCTATCATGACCGGACGGACAAACTGCAGCACGGCAACGTCGCCTCAACGCGCACATTAGAGGAACTGCTCGTCCAATCCGACATCGTCACGCTGCATGTGCCGGACACACCTGATACGCGGGATCTGATCGGAGAGCGCGAGATTCGGACGATGAAGAAGGGGGCGTTTTTGATCAACAACGCCCGCGGGAATATCGTCGACCTCGAGGCCCTGGCGCGCGCACTCCAAGACGGCCATTTGCGCGGTGCCGCGATCGATGTGTTTCCGGTTGAGCCGAAGTCGAACGATGATCGGTTCCGCTCGCCATTGCAGGGTTTGGACAACGTAATCCTGACACCGCATGTCGGCGGCTCGACACAGGAAGCGCAGCTCCGGATTGGCTCTGAAGTCGCGCGCAAATTTGTCGAATATTCGGACGTTGGCTCGACCATGGGTGCGGTCAATTTCCCCAACGTCCAGCTCCCAGGTCGCCCGGTTGGCACGCGGTTCATTCAGATGCAGCGAAATTTGCCAGGCCAGCTGCAGCGGCTGAACGAGATCTTCGCCCGCCGGGAGATCAACATCACAGCTCAGCATTATCAAACGGGCGGGGACATCGGTTATGTCGTGCTCGATGCCGATCATAGCGTGGCAACCGCGCCGGACGTCCTGACCGAAATCCGGGCCCTGGACGGAACAATTCGGGCCCGCGCACTCCATCCGTATGATTAGGCCTCAGCGTGGGTCCCGGTCACTCGCGGATCGAGATCCACGCTGAGCGATCGCTGGCTTCGGCGGATTGCCCCGGGTTGTCTGGTCTACAGCGACAACTTTGTCGATGGCAGCCCTCGGAATTCGACGCCAACGGTGCCGATCATGGCGTGGGGTCAGACGACTGCTCCGCGCTGTGGATCATTTCTGGAGAACGAACGGGCTATCGCGGCATTGATCCCTTTGGGCGCGTCGGCCATATCGAACGGATGACAGACACGACATCGGCTCCGACCAAAAACACGCGCAGGAAGACGGCGGCCAGCAAGAGCGGTGCGCCCAAAAAAGCTGCGGCGAAGAAAAAGGCTGCGCCGAAGGATACAACTCCGAAAGCGCGGCCGTCGCGCGGGAAAGCGGGTAAGCCAGTCGCGCCCCCGGTTGAGACCGAAGCGGGCACGCCGGGTTTTGGTGAGGCGCCGCAGGCCGCATTTACTGCAGCATCCGGGCCGGCGGCACTGCCGATCGATCCCTCTCAGTATGCCAACGTGGAGGCCAAACCGCTCCCGGCGCTCAGACAATCCGGGCCTCGTCCGCCTATGGGCAATGCCTCGCTGACCGCGACCTTGGATGCGATGCTCGCGCGCCCGGACCAGCGATCGGAAGCGGCAAAGGAAGTGCTCGCCGCGCAGCCCATGATTGCGAGCCATCCGCTTGTCTCTGGGGCGATGCCAGCGTTTCGCCCGCACCGGCCAGACCGCCCCGAGAAATCGGAAGGAGGTGTCAAGTTCCATCTGGCATCGAAGTTTGAGCCCCGGGGCGACCAACCAACGGCGATCCAGGATCTTGTGGAAGGTGTTGTCCAGCGCGAGCACGATCAGGTGCTTCTCGGGGTCACCGGCTCTGGCAAGACATACACGATGGCGCAAGTCATTTCGCGGACGCAGAGGCCGGCATTAATTCTGGCGCCGAATAAGACCCTGGCTGCCCAGCTTTATGGCGAATTCAAATCATTCTTTCCCGAGAATGCCGTCGAATACTTTGTGAGTTATTATGATTATTATCAGCCGGAAGCGTATGTTCCGCGCAGTGACACCTATATCGAAAAAGAAGCCTCAATTAACGAGCAGATCGACCGGATG
>JBCBWG010000143.1:0-8671 GCA_039817205.1 Pseudomonadota bacterium | reverse complement strand
TGATGCCTGGTCCGCGCGAAACGCAACGATTGTTGTGGACCACATGGGATTGCCAGACCCGTCATTGGGCGTTGCGGATCCAGACTTTCAGGCACTGCTTGATCGCGGACGTGCGGGGCGCCACCCGATCTACGTAAAGCTGTCAGCACCTTACCGCCATCGCGGCGGCCCTTCGGCGCAATATGCGTCAGCGCTGCTCAACGCGTTCGGAGCCTCTCGCTGTCTCTGGGGTAGCGACTGGCCTTGGACGCAGTTTGAAGGCCAGCATAGCTACGGGGATACGCTCTCGTGGATTGATGGATGGATTGCGATGAGCGCAGTCGACGACAAGGCGCAAGCGATGTCCCAAATCAACGCGGCGAGCGCCGAGCTTTTTGGTTTTCCAGCGCGCCGAAGCTGAGCCACCTTCTCACCACCAGCTAGCACCCGGCCGCACATTGTCGTGCGGCCCCGCAATGATGGGTTTCAGCTTACGCGGCGTAAAGAACACGACCCGTCCGGTTTCACCTGCGCCCTCGGGCGGGAAATAATAGGCGTCCCGCGGCACAAAATGCGCCTTGTTCAGCTCCTGCTTGATCGTGTCCACAGCGGACCTTCGGCGCACGATGAAACCATAAGCCAAGACGAGCAAACCGAAAGCTGCGGTCATTGCAGACACGCCCATCAGTCCGAACGTCCCGAGAACCCACTCCGTAAAGGGCGAGGGATAGAGCGTGACGAAGGCGCCGAAAACAAAAAGGAGACCGGTGACAACGCCAAGCCACCAATAGCGCTGTTCAATGTCTCGGACATCGTCGATCGTGCGCTCGAGCGCGTCCATGCGCTCTGCGGCTGCCCGCGCTTCTCCTGCCTCTTCATCGCTCAACTCTGACAGGTATACGTCGAGCGAGACCGGTTCGCGTGGCGGCTTTGACATCTCGGCTCACTCTCGCACAGTTTGGAGGCCGTCGCGTTTAGACGAGCCATAACGCAACGCGTTGACAGCGATCTTCGTCAGACACAATGGAGCGAGCGCGGCATGCCAGGCAAGACGTTGTTCGACAAGGTTTGGGATGCCCATGTGGTTGCTGATCTCGGCGAGGGCTATGCTCTTCTCCACGTCGACAGAAACCTGCTCCATGACCTCTCCGGTGCCAATGCCCTCGACGCGCTGGAAATGCGTGGTGCAGACGTGCGCGCGCCAAACCTGCATCTGGCCGTTCCCGATCATGCCATTTCGTCGTCACCCGGCCGCACCGCGTTGAGCTTGCCCCGCAGTGCGCGAACGTTACCTCGCTTGAAGGCTATCGCCGAGAAACACGGCATTCGCTGCATCGACATCAATGATCGCGATCAGGGCATCGTCCACGTGATCGGCCCTGAGCTTGGATTTACTTTGCCAGGGACGCTGATCACGTGCGGCGATAGCCATACGTCAACACACGGCGCGCTTGGGGCGCTGGCCTTTGGGATCGGTTCGACTGAAATCGTTCACGTGCTCGCCACCCAAACGCTCGTGCAACGCCGGCCCGACACCATGCGCGTCCGGTTTGACGGTGCGCTTGGCACCGGTGTGACCCCTAAGGACATGATCCTGCATTTGATCGGCCAGGTCGGGGCCGCCGGAGGGAACGGTTGCGCTGTTGAATATTGCGGCCCGGCCATCGACGCGCTCGATATCGAAGGCCGGTTGACCGTCTGCAACATGTCGATTGAGTTCGGCGCAAAGGTCGGGATGATCGCACCAGACGACAAAGTCCTCGCGTACCTAAAGAGCCGCGACTATGCGCCATCGGGAGCGCTTTGGGATCAAGCGGCTTCTCACTGGCAGCATCTTAAGTCGGATGAAAACGCTGACTTCGCCAACGATGTCAGCGTTGATGCCCGTGCGATCTCGCCGCAAATCACGTGGGGCACGAGCCCCGCACAAACCATCGCGGTCGAGGACCCGGTTCCAGATCCGGCGGTCGCTCCGCCAGGTGTGGCGCGCGAGGCCTGGGCCGACGCGCTCAACTATATGGCGGTCGCACCGGGCAAGCCTCTGGAGGGGCTGACCATCGATCGCGTCTTCATCGGATCGTGCACGAACGGCCGCCTGAGCGATCTGCAATCCGCAGCGGAGATTGTACGCGGCCGGTCCGTTGCCGATCACGTGTCGGCCTGGGTGGTACCGGGGTCCCAAAAAGTCAAACGGGAGGCCGAAGCGCTCGGGCTTGATCGCGTCTTTACGGACGCGGGCTTCGAATGGCGCGAACCCGGCTGCTCCATGTGTGTCGCCGTCAACGGCGATATGGTGGCGCCCGAAGAGCGCGCGATCTCGACCACCAATCGTAATTTCGTCGGCCGCCAGGGCCCCAGGGCACGAACGCACCTGGCGAGCCCGGCCATGGCAGCCGCCGCCGCGATCACCGGTCACATAACAGATGTCCGCAAGTGCGACCGCCACTGAAGGGGTGGTTCCATGCCCAGCAGCCAGGCGCTTCGGTCCAACGCGGCAAGTTGCCGACCGGCGTGAGCGAAACTCAAAGGCGAGACCCATGCAGCCGTTCCAAATCGTAACTGGACCAGCCATCCCGTTCCGGCGCCCCAATACCGATACCGATGTGATTATCCGCATTGAACGGCTCTCAGAACTCCAACGACACGAGCTTGGCCCTTACGCATTTGAAGCGTTGCGACGTCGCGCTGACCAGACGGACGATCCGGACTGTGTGTTCAACCGAGACGTCTACAAAGGTGCGCCGATCCTGATCGCGGGAGAGAACTTTGGTTGTGGCTCATCTCGCGAAGGCGCCGTCTGGGCCATCGCGGAACTCGGAATCCGGTGCATCATCGCGCCGAGCTTTGGCGGGATCTTTGCCAACAACTGCTTTCAGAACGGCGTGCTGACCATCCAACTGCCCGACGAAACGGTGCACCGTCTGGCGGAGATTGCTGAAGCAGATGCGCGTGCGCCGTTCACCGTCGATCTCGCAGCGAAGACGCTCCTGCCACCGAACGAAGCGGCCATCCCATTTGATATAGAAACACTGCGTCAGCAGGCTTTGCTGGCTGGCACGGACGAACTCGGCATGACGCTCGCGCGCGTCGCGGAACTTGAAGCATTTGAATTGCGCGATGCCGTCGAACGCCCTTGGGTTTACCTCAACGACGAAATGCGACGCTGGTGAACACAGCCGCGTCTACCTGAGCGATCCCGTCTCGATTTTCGCTTTTGCCCGGACTTCTCGGCCCAAGCGACGCTCGCGCTGCAGCGTGTAAAGCGACGCGCCAACAATCAAGGCTGCACCAACGAAGACGCGCGGCTCCGGCCATTCGAGAAAGACGAGCCACCCGAACAGGACCGCGAACAACAGCCGCGAATAATCAAGCGGCGCCACCGCACTTGCCTCGCCCGCGCGGAGCCCAAAGATATTGCAGGTCTGGCCAATGGCCGAGACGACCCCGATTGCAACAAGCATCAACGTCTCTTCGAACGTTGGCGTCTTCCAGAAATAGATCGTTGGCCCCAACATCAAAAAACCGATGCCAATCGCTTGGTACGACAAAATCGTCACCGGTTGATCGACTTGGCTCAACTTGCGGATCAGGATCATGACGCAGGCAACGAAGAACGAGCTGATAATCGCAAAGCCCGAGTAGATATTGAAGCCGGTCGCGGGATCAGGCCACGCGACAAACAGGATGCCAACAAAGCCGACGATCACAGCACCCCACCGACGAAGGCCGACGACCTCGCTCAAAAACCAAATCGCAAGGAGCGTCATGAAAAACGTCTTGGCAAATGAAAGCGTCGTTGCGTTTGCAAGCGGTAAGTTGATGACAGCTGTGAAGCCAAGCAACATCGCGAAGAACGCGCACCCGACGCGCAAGGCTTGAAGATCGAGCCTTTGCGTCACGAGTGAACCCGGAAAACCACTTGCGATAACGGGCGCTGCAATCACCATCATCACGACCTGGCGGAAGAACAAGATCTCGGTCACGTGCAGTCGTTGCCCGGCCAGCTTGATCAGCAGGATCATGACCGAAAAGAAAAAGGTCGAGAGCAAAATCCAGAGCCCGCCGCGCACGTTGCCAGGCAACACCGACCAACGCGCAACAAGCCGGTCCTTGAGGGCCGTTATCTTCGAGGCGCGATCTGGTGTGATGTCGTGGGTCATGGGCGTGCTCGCCCGGACGATCGCAATCCGGTCGCGATTGAGCAACCACGCATCGTGCAGAGCTGCCGCGCGTTCATGACCCTCAATACTTTGTTGCCGAGCCGTGCCTGCGATTAAGACCCACGGAACTCAGGCGTCCGCCGTTCCTTTGCCGCCGCAATCCCCTCACGAAAATCGTCGGTCTTTCGCAGCTCCGTTTGGATCTGTAATTCCGACGGCGTCGCGCGCCGAACGCTCGATGCAAGATCGCCGCGCAAGACCGCACGTGTTGCCTGGACGGAAAGGGGCGCGTTCGATGCGATCTCATCGGCGAGCTTGTGGGCCGCGGTCCGCACCTGGTCTTTCGCAACCAGCACATCGGCAAGCCCGAGCTCAAACGCCTCGCATCCCTTCCAGCGCCGCGACGTCGCAAAGATGAGCCCGGCCTTTTGAGGACCGACGAGCCGCGGCAGAGTGACCGTGAGCCCGAAGCCCGGATGAATGCCGAGGCGGGAAAAGTTTGCAGAAAACCGCGCCTCCGAACAGGTGACCCGGAAGTCCGCCATTACGGCGAGGCCAAAGCCGCCACCGATCGCCGCTCCATGGACGGCTGCAATGACGGGCTTGGCGCAATCAAACAAGCGCGCCGCCTGCTCATAGAGTTCGGCAAGCTCATCGCGGTCGGGCGCATTGGGCGCATTGCCATCGCGGTCAAGTTCGTTTGGGTCCCCAAAATCGGCGCCTGCACAAAAGCTCTCACCATCGGCCGCGAGCACGATCGCACGGCAATCGTCGCGTTGGCTCAAATGCTCAAAAGTCCCCGCCAGATCACCGATGAGTTGCGCGTCGAAGAAGTTGTGCGGCGCGCGGCGGAGTTCGACCTCGGCAACAGCGCCATTAAGCGTCGTTTGAAGTCCCTCAAATTCTGGCAGCTTTTTTTGCATATCGCCCATAGACCGCACTCCCAACGACTTGGTTTCCTGCTGGCGTCTGATTGGTGTTCCCGCAGGGCCCTATTAACCGAACTTGGCATGAACCTTGAGCGGTTGTGCCTGAATTCGTGTTCGTTGTGGTGTCCCACGGAGCGGATGATCAAAAGCGCGAGTTTCGAGTGTCTCCAGTGTCCCGTTCCCAAACGATCGCTCCGCCAGTGCGCATGACGGCGGGTGGTGTCATTGTGTCGAAAGCAGCGCTCGCGGCATTCTTCGTCGGCCTGGCAATGGTGCTGAGCACGTTCGTTAAGTATGAACCGGCCCCCGTTGACGCTGTCATTGTCGGGTTGATCATTGCGCTGCCGCTGCTGTCGCAATCCAGACCCGGACCGTTTTCGACGCTGGTATGCGCTTTGATGGTCGTCATG
This sequence comes from Pseudomonadota bacterium, assembly GCA_039817205.1. Classification (GTDB taxonomy): domain Bacteria; phylum Pseudomonadota; class Alphaproteobacteria; order Rhizobiales; family Hyphomicrobiaceae; genus JBCBWG01. Next base: position 3,193 of record JBCBWG010000143.1, on the reverse strand, counting down.
GTGGGTGTTGGGCTGGTTGCGGCCCCGCTCTCAAACGAATACCCGGGCGCCGTCAAACATCTCGTCATCACGCTTTACTTGGTGGTCGGTGCCTACGTCATCGCGGGCTTCATCGCAGCGCGTCCGGTCGAACGGATTGCGCTTTTCATGCGCACTTACACCTGGGCTTGCTACATCGCAGCCGGGCTCGCGATTGCGGGTTTCTTTTCTCTTTTTCCGGGGGCCTACGACCTCTTCACAAACTACGGCCGCGCCAAAGGACCATTCAAAGACCCCAACGTTTTGGGCGCAGCGATCGCACCGGGTTTCGTTTGGCTTGTCTGGACCGCGATGACTTCGCCGCCAAGGAAGGCCTTGTTTTCATTGCTCGGGGCGTCCGTCATTGGCTTTGCATTGCTGGTTTGCTTCTCCCGCGGGGCCTGGATTTCAACGTTGATCTCGTTGGCGTTCATGTCGCTCTTTCTCGTGGCATACGCGAGCACGCCTGAGCGAAAATCGAGACTGCTTGGCGCCCTCGTACTCGGCTGCCTCATCCTGCCATCCGCACTGCTTGTCGCCCTGCAATTCGAGCAAATTCAAGAACTCCTGAGCGTCCGCTTCCGGTTTGACCAGAGCTATGATGTCGGCCCGGAAGGTCGTTTTGGCGGACAGTTCAAAGCAATCGGAATGATCCTCGATAATCCGATCGGAATCGGCGTTTTCGAGTTTTCCCGCTTTCACATTGAGGAGCCGCATAATGTTTACTTGAGCCAATTCCTAAACGGCGGATGGCTCGGTGGCTTTATCTATATTGCGTGCGTTGCGCTCACTTTGATTATTGGGCTGAAGCTTTGCTTCACCCCCGGACCGCTTCAAGTCCCTCAGGTTTTAATGACGGCGGCATTTATCGGATTGGTTCTTGAGGGCTTCATTATCGAAACCGACCATTGGCGCCACTTTTTCTTTGTACAGGCTGGCATTCTTGGTCTTGCCGATGGTTGGGAAAGAGCCAAACGTCAACGCGCCGCCGCGCTCGATGACCTTGCTGACGCCGAGCGCCACGACGATAGCGTTCGGGTCGCAGTACCCGCCGTCTTGACAAAGCGGCCGACGCGAGGCCTGCCCGTTGCGCCCAACAAACACCCGGGTCGCGCCCCGCTCGCAACGCCGTCTATCCGCGGCACGCCGCGTCCTGCCGAGACACCTGCGAGAGCGCCAGAACGGTTTCCGAACGTGCCCTCGCGAAATGTGCCGCGGCCCATTGAAGTGCCTGCCACGCGCACGATTGGCGCACCCCTTCTGCTGCCAATACCGGCGTCGGCAACACGGCCAACCCAATCATCGCAAACGGTGCCGGCAGCAGCTAACCATGCGCGCGCCATTGATTCACCAAGCCCCACAAAGGCGACGATTGCGACGACGGCAACCGCACCCGTACTCGCGCGCACGCTTGCGTCTCGGGCGTGCACACCGGGACCGCTCCAGCGCAAGACGCGGCCCGACTACGAAACGCGCGCCGGGGAACTTGCGGCGCGATCTCTCGCACCCGGGCCGATTGCGCGTCATCGTGGATCGCGTCGGGGTGACCGTGCGGCCTAGTCAACCGGGAAATCAACCGGCAAACACAATCTGCGCGTGCGCCGTCAGCCGCTGCAGGATGAGCGCCATGTCTCTGGGTTTGACGGCGAGGCAACCAGCCGTCGGACCGCCGTCGGCTGCCATCATGTGAAGGAACACAGCACTTCCGAGCCGTCGCACGCGCGGCTGCGTGTTGTGGTTGAGAATAACGACGACATCGTAGAGCCCGTCGTTGCGCCACAGCCGCTCCGCCGACGCAGGGTACGGATGCTGAACAGCCCGATTATAGTTGCGATCCTCAGGTGCATCGCACCAACCATCTGCGAGACGGATCGACCGCAATGGCAGATGAGTTCGGGGCGGCAACATCCGATCGCGACGATACAAAACCTCGACAGGGTACCAGGAGCCGATCGGGCTCGCACCATCGCCTTCACGTTTGAAGACCCGTTGTCCATGCCGTCCGACCCGACATGGCACGCGTTGCCCCGCGCCGAGCGCTAAGACGCCAACCGAGCGTGAAGCACACAGACAGCGGACAACGAATTTCGGACCGTGGCGGCGCACGCGAAGTCTTTCCTCAAAGGATCCATCGGATGAAGATCGCAGGCGCGATTACCGTACTTCGGCTTCAACAAAAGATGGAGCGGCTTCTGCAGCGCAATGGTCTTAATGTTGCTGATCCATTTAAAAATCCGATCACGTGCCTACGACGATCGATTGTTCGCTCTGTGATGTCGAGTGTGATGACAAATATGGCTGCCATGCCGTACGACTGTCACACCGGCACGCGAACATCGTGGCGTTACTACTCGGAGACGAAAGAATGAGCACGGCGCGAAAAATCCTTCTGGTCGACGACGATGACGAACTGCGCGAGCCTCTGCGCGAACAGCTCGGGATGCACGACGAGTTCAGCGTTGTGGCCGCGGCAACAGCTGCGGAAGGCATTGACGCTGCCCGCGCTGACCATATGGACCTTGTCATTTTAGACGTTGGCCTGCCCGATATGGATGGCCGCGAAGCGTGCAAGCAGCTGCGCAAGGGCGGCTTCAAGGCGCCGATCATCATGCTGACCGGCAACGATAGCGACGCGGATATGATCCTCGGCCTCGATGCTGGCGCGAATGATTACGTCACCAAGCCATTTAAATTCGCTGTTCTCCTCGCCCGTATTCGCGCGCAGTTACGCCAGCACGAACAAAGCGAAGACGCGGTATTTACGCTCGGCCATTACACGTTCAAGCCGGCATCTAAGATGTTAGTCGATAGCAATGGATCCAAAGTTCGCCTGACCGAAAAAGAAACCTCCATTTTAAAGTATCTTTATCGCGCAGGCGAAAAGGTCGTGACGCGCGATGTGCTGCTGCACGAGGTGTGGGGCTATAATGCCGGGGTTACGACGCACACGCTTGAGACGCACATTTATCGATTGCGCCAGAAGATTGAGCGCGACCCATCGAATGCTGAACTCCTGGTGACCGAGAGCGGCGGCTACAAGCTCATGCCGTAAACGCTTGGACGCAGCCACCGGCCTCTCGGTCGCGGCCGGTCGGCTCGCTTGGCGACGCCGCTCTTCAGACACACCCGAGACAGGTCCAACAGGCGACAGCCGGCCTCGCGTGGCATCCGTCAG
>JBCBWG010000142.1:0-8689 GCA_039817205.1 Pseudomonadota bacterium | reverse complement strand
AGCGCAGGGCCTCCCAAACGTACCCGTCGAACGCCGCTGGATCATCTTCGGCGGCGGCAGACCGTGCGGCGTCCAAAGTCTCAGGGCGCTTGGTGAGTTCGGAGAGCGCGTAAGCGACAGCCTCGGACGTCGTCTCAATGGCACCGATTAAGAGACCGCCGACGTTCAGAATGACGAGATCGCGGTTGATACGGACCGAACCTGAGCGTTGCAACTGAACCAGTCGCGTGACCGGATCGCGGCCTGGATTGCCGCCAGCAATCTCGTTTTCGCGGCGGGCGACGAGCTGATCGATGAACGCCCGCATTTCGGCGCTGACCTCGAGTCGCTTGCGCACGATCTCATCCGGGCCGGGGTCAGTGACGAGATGCTGGTCCATTGGCTGGTTTTTGAAGGCATCGACCTGGTTCCAGTAGGACCACGTAAACATGGCGTCGCGATCGGCACCGTCGAAACCGAACCAGCTTTGAACCAGCCGCAAGGGCACCTCGCGCCCAATCTCTGGAATGAGGTCCAAAGTTCCAGTTCCAGCGCCCAGAATCTGAGCCGTTTGCGTCCCAACAAATGCGCGAATATCTGGCACATCTTCCTTGTCGAGGATGGCCTTCATCACCGACTTCTCGCGCCAATGCCGGGCTGTGTCGTTGTCGGGCATCCAGTACGGCGCCTGCTTTGGCGCATAGAGGTCATTGCCGAACGTCTCGTGACGGCGGAGCACGTCCTGGACGTCAGAATAGCGAGAGACGAGCGTTGCAACCGGCGTCTTCAGCACCGGTCGAAATGCCCGCAATTCAGCCGTGAACGGGATCGGTTCGTTGATGAGCCAATCTCGAACAAGCGGCCACTCATCATTTGGCGCGGCGATGTCCAGGCGGGCGAGATAGCTCATCGGGCCGCTCCAATCGTCCCAGCTGCGCCATCGAGGCTCCCGAGCGTCTTGAGGTATTCGATCACGTCCAGGCGCTCGTCCGGGGTGAGACCACGCGGCGGAAAGAGGTGGCCCGTGTTCCGGTTTCCATCGATCGCGGTGTCGAACTTGAAGCGGCCCGGCCCGTTCTCGCTTTTAAACCCGAGACGTTTGGCATCAAGCTGCCGGCCGCCCATCCAGAACACGGAGCGGCGCTCCGAGACCGGTGACAGCAGTTCGTAGACAGTCGGCACGGACCCGTTGTGCAAATAGGGGCCCGACGCCCAAACACCGGTGAGCGGCCCAGCCTTATAGCACCCCGATCCGCCTTCACATGGCTTGACGAGCCGCCCGCCGTCCTTTGTCAGTCGGAACCCGCTGAGTTCCGCCTGTTTGCGCGGCCCGTAGCCTTTTTCCTCCATCTCTTTGATCACGATCTTCGCGGCGACACCGATCGCGTACTCGGCCATCGGGACGACCGAACGGCCACCGAAAAGCGCCTGCGTGACGTCGTTCGTGAAGATATTGCGTGCGCCGGCATTGCGGAGGTAGAGCGTGTCGGTCGCCACCTTGCCGATCGGCACGGCGTTGATCTCGATAAAACTAATGCCAGCGATGTTATTCGTCGGATCGGTCCGCTTGTAGGGCGGCGCTGCGTGACAGCTCTGACAATCTCGGCGGTAGATGTCCGCCCCACGCTTCGCCCGCGCCTGATCGATGGGGCCAAAGATGCTTTCGTCCCAAACGGGCGGCCGCAGGATCGCAACCCAGCGCTCAAGCTGGTGCAGATTGTCGATGATCATCGAGCTGCGAAACTGCTGTTTCTTAGGCGTGCCATTCGCGAGCTGGGTGTCGGCAAATACGCCAAGCACCTGACCGCCGTTCCGGCCGATGGCGTTGGACGCGATCGGGTTCCACTGAACGAAATCGTACTGCGGCGTGAGCCAAAGATGCGGGTAGGCGACCGGTGCGCGAACGGGATGGAGGTTGGTCCAATTGCCCTGACCGTTGACGCCGAGTGCATTGAAGATTTGCGTCAGCGCATCGACCCGGCCGAATCCGGATTCGACCGTTGGACTTCGGACAATTGCATCGGCCGTGATTTTGGTCGTGAAGGCTGTGAATGCCCCCAACAGTTTTTGCGACGCCTCAGCTCTGGCCTCTGCTGGCACATCCTTCGTCACCTTGCCGATAAACCGCCGCAACCGCGCCTCGTCAAAACGCGTGTCGCTGATGGTTTTTGCAAGGTCGCGGTAAAAGCTGTCGAAGTCGAAATTCGATGCTGTCCCGGACACGCGTACGGTCTTGCCGCCAACCTTGACGTTGCCCGTGTGACAGGCGGCGCACGTGAGCCCGATGTGCTTACCAAGGCCGGGCACATCGACGGGATCAATGGCGAGCCCGACGGAGAGGTTATGCGGGTTCAATGTCGATGCGCCATCCGGCGGGAGCAGGCCATATTTCGTGAGCTGAGCCGGATCAGCAAACGAGCGCCCGTCTTTCGTCTCAAGCGCCAAAAACCAGCTCAACGGCATCATCCGCGAGCCTTGTGGCGTGTAATAAAACTTCTGCCGCAGCGCATCGCTCCAGCCCTGATCGAGGTAGATCATTTCGCCAACAGGCTGTGGTGCGGTGCGCTTGGTTGGATCTGGTTTTTTTGCGAACCCCGTGGCCGGTGCCAGGACCGCAGCCGTCAAAACAAGGACGACAGAACGCAAAAGCGCTTGGAAACAAGGCATCAGCAAAACCTTAAAAGTAAGTCGACGCACATAAAACGCATCGACCGCTACAACAAACGGCCCTTGGGCCGGGAACGGACGAACAGTAGACCCACCTGACGGCGCCGTTGCAAGTCGGCAAGCGAAAATTCGATCAAAGCCAAGAGGGGAGCTGAGGCCGCCATCTAACAAATTGGGCCGTCAGATCACGCAATCCCTAAACGATATGGACCCTTGCCAGCACGGGCCATCCGCGTCAAACACCCGGCAAAGCCAACAAAGCGAGAGACCGATGGCCGATATCAAAGATCCCGAGAACACACTCGTGATAGAAACGACCCAGGGCACCGTCACGATTGAGCTGTATCCGGACATCGCGCCGGGCCATGTCGAGCGCCTGAAATTGCTCGCGCGCGAAAAATTCTACGATGGCATTGTCTTTCACCGGGTCATCGACGGCTTCATGGCGCAGGTCGGCTGTCCCGATGGCCGCGGAACCGGTGGCTCGAAATACCCGGATCTTGCAGCCGAGTTTAACAAGACGTCCCACACCCGTGGCGTCTGCTCGATGGCCCGCTCGTCCAATCCAAACTCAGCCAACAGCCAGTTTTTCATCTGCTTTGGCGATGCGACCTTTCTCGACGGCCAGTACACGGCCTGGGGCAAGGTGATTGACGGGATGGAACACGTCGACAAGCTGAAGCGCGGCGAACCGGTGCGCGACCCAGACTCGATTGTTACACTGCGGGTGGCAGCCGACGTTTGATCCCGGCAGGCTCAGTCCAGAACGAGCCACGAGATCATCGTTCCCAGATCTTGTCGTCGCCCAATCTCGTTGTCCCACAGGCGCGTTGTCCCCAAGGCGCGTTGCCCCCAATCTCGTTGTCCCCAAGGCGCGTTGTCCCAACGTCGGTGACACCCAAAAATCAGCACGCCAGCGTCTCACTCTGACGCTGGCGTTTTCTTTTGGTGAAAACGCATGCTCGTTCGATCGCCTCGAACGCGTTGGGACGGCTGGCTGTTTCGGACGTTACGCGCAAATGCGATCGACTTGTTGAACCACATTTAAGGTCTCGCGCCTAAGCTCCGATCCCTTAGCTCAGAGGTTAGCAAAGTTAGCTCAGAAGTAAGCAGACCATTAGATGACCCGGCACACGACGAGCCCGTTGCAGCAGGAGATGCAGCAACGCCTGCGAAAGGGGCACAAGCGTCGGCCCCGCAGTCAACACGGTGGGAGAGACGAGGCGCTGCAATCCGTGCCGACGTTTGCGCGGAATATCGTCGAGATCGAAGGTTCGGAGTGGACCGAGTGCGGCCGACTGGGCCTACTCGGGAACTACCTCGTATCTGTTGGCATCGGCACTCTCATCGGATTTGGCGCGTTCCTCGTCGCGCAAGCGCATTTTGGCGTGCTGCTGCTCGCACCGATCCTGATCCCCATGATGGGGCCATTGATTTTGCTGGTTGCGTTCTTGTTGGCGTTACCGCTCCCGCTGGTTGTGGTCGCAGCCCAAGCTCTCCGGAGACCGCGCGGTCCAGCCGACATCCTCGCGGGCGTGCTTCTCTCCCTACAGCCTTTGGCACTGCACGCGACCGGCTACGCGGCGATTTATATCAACAATGATTTTGCGACAGCTTGCATCGCCACAGTTTTAGGCGGGCTCAGTGCCGGATGCGCGTTCTGGTTCCTGTCCGGGCGTCCGGGCCCCCACGGACCCCGGAGCTGCGCCCGACGCTCGAGACAGTTCCCAAAACGCGGCGTTTGAGGCTGACCGATCGCGCCCAGTGTTCATGCGCAGTGTTCAGGCCCAGTGTTCAGGCCCAGTGTTCTTGGCAGGCGGTCGCGACCGGTTGACGTGTCCCGAACCAATCGACATGAAGCCAACATCAAAACAGACACCTCTTCTCTCGAGTTTCAGATGCTTTCTCGCCTCGTCATCGCGCTCGCGGCCGCCATGGGGATCGGCGGCGTTCTGCTCTATGCAGCGGCAGCCCACGCAACTGACGGCGCCGGCAGCCAGGGCCAGTTCTCACTTTCGACTGGCGCCCTCATGTTGCTGACACACGCGCCCGTACTCCTCGCCGTCGCAGCTCTGAGCCGCCAAGCGCGCCGCGCAACCGTTCTCAACGGCGCGGCAATCGTGCTCGGGCTTGCCACCGCACTTTTTGCAGCCTCCGTCAGCGTTCAGCATCTGACCGACTACGAGGTCACAGCATTCGTTGGCGCAGGCCCGCCAAGCGCCATCGCGATCGTCGGAGCCTGGGTTGTGATCGGAGTGGTCTCAGCCCTCGGCGGCTAGGCAGAGCTCCGGTCCGAACTCCCAGGCCGAACTCCCAGTCCGAACCTGCGATTGACACGCCCGAGCGTCACACCCAAACCGGTGTCATGCGAACCGACGACTTCGATTTTGAATTGCCACGCGAACGGATCGCGCTTGAGCCGTGTCAGCCGCGCGACGCTGCCCGTATGCTGGTCGTTCGACCGAGCGTGTCGCCTCACGACGTCCTTGAAGATCGGACCGTCCGCGACTTGCCGAACCTCTTGAACCCGGGCGATCTGCTTGTCGTCAACGACACCCGCGTCCTCAAAGCCGCCCTCAACGGGACACGCCGCCGAGACGCCGACGATCAGCTCGGCGTGCACATCAACCTCGTACGTCAAACCGATCCGGCCACGTGGCTGGCGTTTGCAAAACCAGGCCGTCGCCTTAAGACGGGCGACCGGATTGAGATCGGTGCGGCAACTGCAGTGGTCCGGTCAAAGTCGGCTGACGGTCTCGTCACGCTGCAGTTCGACATGTCGGGCGAGGCCCTCGCGGCCGCCATCGACGCGACCGGCCAAATGCCGCTGCCGCCGTATATCCAGTCTCAGCGCCCAGCAAATGCGCGCGATCTCGATGACTACCAAACCGTGTTTGCATCGGTCGAAGGCGCCGTCGCATCACCAACAGCGGCCCTCCATTTCACCGAAGCGTTGCTTGACGATTTGGACCGCCACGGCATCGGGCGCGCGACGCTGACGCTGCATGTCGGCGCCGGAACGTTCCTGCCCGTCAAGACCGACGTCCCCAACGCGCATCACATGCACAGCGAGTGGTTCGAGATTTCGCCTGAGACGGCCGAGATCATTAATGAGGCGCGTGCGAACGGCGGCCGTATCATCGCCGTTGGCACGACGGTCATTCGTGCCCTCGAAACGGCCGTGCGTCCCGACGGCACGATCGCCCCCATGGCGCGCGAAACAGACATCTTCTTGAAGCCCGGTCACCGCTTCCAAAGCGTTGATGCGCTGATGACGAATTTCCATCTGCCGCGGTCGACACTCTTCATGTTGGTGGCGGCCTTCGCAGGTCTTGAAACGATGAGAGCGGCCTACGCCCAAGCGGTCGCGCGCGCCTACCGGTTTTACTCCTACGGCGATAGCTCGCTGTTGTTTCCCAAGGACCCGCGCCCGTGACCCCTTTCGGCTTCGACGTGACAGCCACGGATGGCCACGCCCGCCTTGGCCGCATCAAAACGGCACGCGGGAACATTCGGACACCGGCGTTCATGCCGGTCGGGACCGCGGCAACGGTCAAGGCCCTTTATCCGCATCAGGTTCGCGAGGCCGGTGCCGACATCCTTCTCGGCAACACGTACCATCTGATGTTGCGCCCGGGTGCCAAGCGTGTTCACAGGCTCGGTGGACTGCACGATTTCATGCGTTGGGACGGACCGATCCTGACCGATAGCGGCGGCTTCCAGGTGATGTCGCTTTCGGGCCTGCGCGAACTCGATGAGAACGGTGTCCGCTTCAAGAGCCATATCGATGGCAGTGTCTACGAGCTTTCGCCGGAACGCTCCATTGAGATCCAATCGCTGCTCGGCGCAGACATCCAAATGCAGCTCGACGAGTGCGTGGCTTTGCCAGCCGACAAGTCGCGCATTGAAGCTGCGATGGAGCTGTCGGTGCGGTGGGCCGAGCGCTGTCAGGCGGCGTTCGATGGACGGGTCGCATCGGGCAACGGCCACTTGGGGCAAGCGCTCTTCGGCATCGTGCAAGGCGGCACAGAAACGGATCTCAGGCGTCGGTCGGCAGAAGCACTCGTCGCACTCGACTTGCCGGGCTACGCCATCGGGGGCCTGGCGGTTGGCGAGGGCCACGACGAGATGGTCCGCACGCTTGAGGCAACAGCGCCGTTTCTGCCAACGCACAAACCGCGTTACCTGATGGGCGTTGGCACGCCCAAAGACCTGATCGCAGCCGTCGTCAGAGGCGTCGACATGTTTGATTGCGTGATGCCCACACGATCGGGGCGCCATGGCCAGGCGTTCACCTGGTCCGGCCGCATGAACCTGAAAAACGCCCGGTTTGCCGAAGACGTGAGGCCAATCGATGAGACGAGTTTATGTCCTGCCGCGCGCGATTATTCCCGTGCCTACATCCATCACCTCATTCGCGCCAACGAGTATCTCGGCGCGATGCTCCTGACGTGGGTCAACACGTGGTTCTATCAGGACCTCATGCATGCCATGCGATCGGCAATCGCCGAGGGTCGGCTAACTGCTTTCGCTGAGGAGCACGCCGAGCGCCTGGTCGCGATTGCGCCTGACGACGGCAACCGTCCAACGGGTGGTCCCCAGGTCTGATATTCAGACAACATCGATTTCAAAAATCGAAGATCAATGATGAACCACGGAGCAGCCGCTCACTGCGCCTCTTCGAGCGCTTCGAAGACCGCGGCGCGCACATTGGTTTTCATGATCCCCATATCCCTCAAGCATCAGGCTTCTGACGGACGCCCCGCTCACGCGGCAGACGACAGGCGCTGCGGCAGAGCCGATCTCCGTGCATCGACGGCGAACGATAGGGCTTGCTTGAAATCCGCAAGCTCTCTGTCGGTGACCACGGTTGAGACGGCGATAAAGCCCCGCCGCGCGAAGTAGTACCCGCGTTCGAGCATATCGAGGAACAATAGCTCCTTCGCGGCATCGTTGCTTTGAACAAGCTCATGCGGCGTCGTCACGGTATCGGCAACGCCATGAAAATTCATCAGAGAGCCCATCCCTGTCGCCGACAAAGCAACGCCCGCGTCCGCAAAAATCTGATTGATATCGGTGCGCAAAGCATCGCCACGCGCATGCAGTTTTAGCGCTTCCGAAGACGGGAAAATCTCTGAGAGTGCGGCAACGCCGGCGGTCATTGAAAAGATGTTGTTGTTGAACGTACCGGCATGCGGCAGCCCGTCCGACCGTGTTGGATCGTAGAGCGCCATGGTCTCGGCTGCGCCGCCGAACGCACCGAACGACATACCGCCGCCGACCCATTTGCCGAGCGTCATCATATCGGGGCGGACACCGAAAAGGTTGCCAGCGCCATGCGCCCCAAACCGCGACGTCATCACCTCGTCGAAAATGAGCTTCGCGCCGACTTCAATCGTCTGAGCGCGCAACATGTGCAGGAAAGCCCGGTCCGCCGGAATACAGCCACCGGAGCCAATCATCGGCTCAACGATCACGCACGCGAGGTCCGCACCATGCTCGGCGATCAAGCGGCTCGTGCGTTCGATGTCGTTAAAGGGGGCAACAATAAAATCATGCGGCGCGTTGATCGGGATCCCGCCGCCGCCGAAATATAACAGCCCGCCGTGATAACCGCCGTCGAAGACCAAAACCTTTTTGCGGGCCGTCACGTGGCAGCAGGTTGCGACGGCCATCAGGTTGGCCTCGGTGCCTGAGTTGGTGAAGCGCACCATTTCAATTGCTGGAAACCGCTCGGTCACAAGTTCCGCGAGCTTGGCTTCCGCGAGATTGTGCGCGCCAAGGTTCATGCCGACCGCCTGAGCGGTGTCGATCGCTTTCATAATTACAGGGTGACTGTGGCCAAACAGGCCGGCCGTATATTCGCCGAGCAGGTTCAAATACCGATGCCCGTCCGCGTCGAAGAGATAAGCGCCTTCGCCGCGCTCCGCCCGCAGCGGAAACGGACCATGATAAAGCACGGTCCGCGTGTTCCCGCCGGGCATGAACCGACAGGCATTCTCATGCGCCGCCCTCGACATCGGTCGCGCCTCAGCATACCGCG
>JBCBWG010000141.1:0-8719 GCA_039817205.1 Pseudomonadota bacterium | reverse complement strand
ATTGAAGCCTCATCGAACACTTTGTAGGCCCGGCGCACGCGCAGGTTTGGGAGATTATGAACATGAAAGTCCTCGTCCCGGTCAAACGGGTGGTCGATTACAACGTGAAGATTCGCGTGCGACCGGATGGGTCCGGCGTTGAGCTGGCCAACGTGAAGATGTCGATGAACCCGTTCGACGAAATCGCGGTCGAGGAAGCGCTGCGCCTGAAAGAGGCCGGGACAGCCGATGAAGTGATTGCCGTTTCTGTCGGGCCGACAAAAGCTCAGGAAACGGTCCGCACAGCGCTCGCAATGGGCGCCGACCGCGGCATCCTAGTGCAGACGGACGATGGCGCCATCACGGAGCCGCTGGCCGTCGCCAAAATCCTCAAAGGCGTGATTGACGCTGAGGAACCCGGCCTGGTGATCCTGGGCAAGCAGGCGATCGACGACGACTGCAACCAGACGGGCCAGATGCTCGCGGCATTGCTCGAGTGGCCGCAAGCGACATTCGCGTCGAAGGTCGTGGTCGGTGATGGATCAGCCGAAGTCACCCGCGAAATCGATGGCGGGTTGCAGACGATCAAGATCAACATGCCAGCAATTGTTACGACCGACCTCCGCCTCAATGAGCCGCGCTATGCGAGCCTTCCGAACATCATGAAGGCGAAGAAAAAGCCGCTCGATACGAAAACGCCAGCCGACTTCGGGGTCGATATCACACCGCGACTGACGGTGCTCAAGACCGTCGAGCCACCGGCGCGCGAAGCTGGCATCGTCGTGAAGACGGTGGACGAACTCGTTGGAAAACTACGCGAAGAAGTTGGAGCGCTCTGATCATGGCAACGCTTTTATTGTGTGAACACAGCAATTCCGAATTGAACGCTGCGACGGCCAAAGCCCTGACAGCTGCGGTGGCCCTGGGCCGCGACGTCCACGCCCTCGTCGTCGGCCACAACTGCGGCGCGGCTGCCGAAGAAGCGGCGAAACTTCAGGGTGTTGCGAAGGTTTTGGTTGTTGACAGTCCAACCTACGAGCATCAGCTGGCCGAAGAAGTTGCAGCCGTAATCGTGCCGATGATGGCGAGCTACGATGCCGTCCTCGCAGCAGCGACCGCCAACGGCAAAAACATCATGCCGCGCGTCGCCGCAAAACTCGACGTCATGCAGATCTCGGACATCACGGCCGTCCAAAGCGCCGACACGTTTGAGCGCCCGATTTATGCCGGCAACGCGATCCAGACAGTTCAGTCCGGCGATCCGAAAAAGGTCATCACCGTCAGAACAGCTGCATTTGCATCCGCTGAAGAGGGCGGTTCTGCTGCGGTCGAAACAGCTGAGGCTCCATCAGCAGTTGGCGTCTCTGCATTTGAGCGCGCTGATATCGCCGAAAGCGATCGTCCAGAACTAGCGTCGGCTAAGGTCATCGTCTCGGGTGGCCGTGGCCTCGGATCGGGTGAAAACTTCGACAAGTACATCACGCCGGTTGCAGACAAGCTCGGCGCAGCCATCGGTGCGAGCCGCGCAGCCGTTGATGCCGGCTATGTGCCGAACGATTATCAGGTCGGACAAACGGGCAAGGTGGTTGCACCGGACCTTTACGTGGCCGTCGGCATTTCGGGCGCGATCCAGCACTTGGCCGGCATGAAAGATTCAAAGGTCATCGTCGCAATCAACAAGGACGGAGAGGCCCCGATCTTCCAGGTCGCGGACTTCGGTCTCGTTGCTGATCTTTTCGAAGCGCTTCCCGAGCTTGAAGAGAAACTCGCTGCATCGGCGGCTTAAGACGGTCGGCGCGCCAAGTGGTCAGTTCCGAGCCTGAAGCGCCACAGGCTTTTTGCGCGACTGGGTCTGATCCAAGTGGTTTCTGGCGTCTGGGCGAGTCGCCTCTGGCCCGGTGGGCCTGACAATGGAATTGTACCGAGTGCCCCCGCGGTCCGTGCGATTGTGGGGGTACTTGTCTTGCCCTCGCGCACGTCACCGCCTTGACACGCCACCCGGCCGATCCTTCTTCGATAGGACGGAGAGCCGGGCGATACCTTGCCTGCCATGCCGCAATGCGAGAATGTGTTCTCGAAGGGTGATGTCCGCGCCGATGGATCCGCCCTCACGCTAGGTCGACGCGGGAGCCGTGCGAGGCCTGAACCAGGACGGAAAGAGACGGAACCCATGACGCCAGCGCCGGAAGTCGACGAGCGGAGCCAGGAACTCGCCCGCCAGAGTATCAAATCGGTTGGCATCATCGGCGCCGGGCAGATGGGCAACGGGATCGCTCACGTTATCTCGCTTGCGGGCTACTCGGTGCGCCTGAACGACGTCGAAGGGGAGCGCGTAAGCAAGGCGCTTCAAACGATTGAAGGCAACATGCGTCGGCAGCTGGCCCGCAAAATGATCTCCGAAACGGAGATGAGCGGCGGTCTTCAGCGGATTAAACCAGCGGCGACCTTTGCTGATTTGGGCTCTTGCGATTTGGTGATCGAGGCCGCCACCGAAGACGAAGCGGTGAAGCGGAAGATTTTTCTCGATCTGCGTGAGCATGTGCAGGAAAGCACGCTGCTTGCATCGAACACGTCGTCGATTCCGATCACGCGTTTGGCGTCCGTCACGAAACGGCCCGAAGCCTTCATCGGCATGCATTTTATGAACCCGGTGCCGCTGATGCAGCTCGTTGAGCTCATTCGTGGTATCGCGACCGACGATCAGACGTTTTCCCTCGCACGCGGATTTGTCCAAAGCCTTGGCAAAACAACGGCGACGTCCGAGGATTTTCCGGCCTTTATTGTCAACCGCGTCTTGCTCCCAATGATCAACGAGGCGGTCTACACCCTTTACGAAGGGGTGGGCACCGTCGAGGCGATCGACACGGCCATGAAGCTCGGCGCCAATCATCCCATGGGACCGCTGGAGCTTGCTGATTTCATTGGCCTTGATACCTGCCTCTCGATCATGCAGGTGCTTTACGAGGGTCTTGCAGACTCGAAATATCGGCCCTGTCCCCTCCTCGTGAAATATGTCGAGGCCGGTTGGCTCGGCCGCAAATCCCATCGCGGATTTTACGACTACCGCGGCGACAAACCCATGCCGACGCGCTGATGACGAAGCGCTGATGCCAACGCGCCGATGCCAACGCGCTTGAAGGCCGACCCGATGACATCAGCCCGCTCGTTTCGGCACGCGAATGCCAACGCGGTCATGACCACCCAACCGGCATCCTGCCATCCGAGTGCGCCAAAGGCAGCGACAGCGCCTACCACCTGCCACCTGCAAGGCTGATCAGCACCCAACCCGTCTGTGACAAGCCACGAGCAAGACGAACCCGGCAAATCACGGATCGACAGCACGAAGTCCAACGAGCGCCGCTTTGCTCGTTTCCTCCATCCTACGGCTGTGTCTGGCTGCTGTTGTGAAAGCAGCGCCGTCGGGCTTTGGACGGGCCTGGGTCAGGCCTGGGTCGGGCCTTGTGGTCGGACCTGGGTCGGGCCTCGCCCCTCCCTTTCAGGCTGCGACCTTCGAGGCTCCTTTTCCGATTTGGTCCGCGCCGGACCTGAGTTCAGGCCGGTAGCTGAGCGCCTCGGCGACATGAATGCGGCCAACAGCTTCAGACCCAGCCAAATCGGCGATCGTCCGCGCGACCCGAAGCGTTCGGTGGAACCCGCGGGCCGAAAGATGGAGGTGCTGTGCTGCGTGATGGAGAAGTGCGCTGGTTTCAGCGTCGAGGCTGATGGAAGCCTCCAGACCCCGTGTCCCAACGGTTGCATTGTTTACAGTCTCACCCAGGCCTGCTTCGCCGAACCGATGCGTTTGCCGCGCCCTGGCTTCGTTGACACGCCGCCGAACAGAGGCGCTGTCTTCGGCGACCGCTGGCTGGCAAAGGTCTGACGCCGTTACCGCGGACACATCGACGATGAGATCAATCCGATCGAAAAGCGGGCCCGAAATACGCGCCTGGTAATCCGCTGCACACCGCGGACCGCGCTTGCAGGACTGACCCGGTCCACCGCCGCAGCGACACGGGTTCATCGCTGCGATCAACTGGATACGGCTCGGGTATTTGACGCGATGGTTTGCACGCGCAATGACGGTTTCGCCGGTTTCAAGCGGCTGGCGCAGCGAGTCGAGGACCTGCGGCGCAAACTCAGGCAATTCGTCCAGAAACAAAACGCCGTGGTGCGCCAGCGACACCTCTCCCGGTGACGGCCGCGATCCGCCACCAACGAGTGCCGCCATACTGGCAGAGTGGTGCGGCGCCCGGAACGGACGCTCAGTTAAGAGCCCACCACCCATCAACTCGCCCGCCAGAGAGTGAACCATCGATACGCTCAGCATCTCCGCCGACGTCATCTCAGGCAAAATGGTTGGAAGGCGTTCGGCCAGCATCGACTTGCCGGAGCCCGGCGGGCCGATCATGAGCATGTTGTGGCCGCCGGCGGCTGCGATTTCGAGAGCGCGTTTGGCGGCCTCCTGGCCTTTCACATCGCTAAGGTCAATCTGGTTACGACACTCGATAGGCCTCGGCTTGGCATCGGGTCGCGCAAGGATCTGAGCACCGCGAAAGTGATTGATGAGGGTCAGCAAATGGTCCGGTGCAAGCACGTGCACATCTTCGCCAGCCCAAACGGCTTCGGTCCCGCAACCGGGCGGACAAATTAAGCCAAGCCCGGTCTGATTGGCACCAATGGCGGCGGGAAGCCCGCCCGGGACATTCCGCAAAGAGCCGTCGAGCGCCAACTCGCCGATGGCTGCAAACCCGTCGACCGCGTCCGGTGCGATCACCTCCATCGCGACCATGAGTGCGAGCGCAATCGGCAAATCGAAATGGCTGCCCTCTTTTGGCAGATCGGCCGGGGCGAGGTTGACGGTGATGTTTTCATTGGGAAGGCCGAGGCCGACGGCATGAAGCGCGTTGCGAACCCGCTCCCGGCTTTCAGCGACGGCCTTGTCGGGTAAGCCGACGATTGTGAACGCGAACTTGCCGGACGTGATGCGCACTTCGACCTGAACGGGGCGGGCTTCAATCCCGACGAACGCGAGTGTCCCAATGCGTCCATACATGACCAACTCCAACATCCGTACGCGTTATATCTGCAGCATTTGCCTTTCATCAGCACATGTCAAGAACATTTATCGAACGTTAAACTAACAAGGAACGCGCAACGATTGCACAGCGTTCGTCCGATACGCCTCAAATCTAACGCTGTTCCGTCGCCACCGTGCCGGAATCGGAGAGCACGGACGCCGACAATTCGAAGCGGTTTCGACGACGGACGGAGGGGATGTCATGGCGCGGAACACAACGACGGTTTACCTCGCATGCTGCCTTGGCGCAGTTGGACTGACGATCGCTGGCTGCTCTGGCGAGTACACCCGCGCAGACAGCGGCACGTTGGTGGGCGCAGTCGCGGGCGGCATCGTTGGCAACCAGTTCGGCGGCGGGCGCGGGCGGGCGGTGGCAACTGTCGCCGGTGCCCTGATCGGCGGCATTGTCGGCAACCAGGTCGGGCAAGCGCTGGACGAACGCGACCGAGAGCTTGCCTCGCGCGCCGAACTGACCGCGCTAGAGGATGGCGAAAGCGGGCGCGCCGTGCCTTGGCGCAACCCCGATAGCGGTCACTACGGCGAGGTTGTGCCACAGCGCTCTTATGAACGCGCCGAACGGACCTGTCGCGATTACGAGCATCGGGTCTGGATCGATGGCCGACGCGAGGTGATCACAGGAACGGCGTGCCGACGATCCGACGGGACATGGAAGACCGTTTCCTAGGCCGCATCAGACGCGGCACCGCCGCGCGATGGCATCCCAAATCATCGCAGCGATGTCGTTTCCGCCGAAGGCTTTGACTTGGCGGATACCGGTCGGGCTCGTGACGTTGATCTCGGTCAGGTAGTCGCCGATCACGTCGATGCCAGTGAAAATCAAGCCGCGCGCTTTGAGTTCCGGACCCAACCGTTCGCAGATCTCGCGATCCCTGTCGGTCATCTCGATGGCCTCGGCTTGACCACCGACGTGCATATTCGACCGCGCTTCATCGGCTGCCGGCACGCGGTTGATGATGCCGGCCACTTCGCCGTCGACCAGAATGATGCGCTTGTCACCGGCGCGCACTTCCGGTCGGAATTCCTGAACCATAAAGTGCTCGCGCGACATCGCCTGGAACGTCTCAACGAGCGCGTTCAGGTTGCTGTCGTCTTTTCGGAGCAGAAACACCGCCGCACCGCCGTTCCCGTAGAGCGGTTTGACGATGATATCGCCGTGCCGCTGACGGAACGCCTGAACATCGGCGAGCGACCGTGTGACGATCGTCGGCGGCATCAGGTCCTGATAGTCGAGCACGAACACTTTTTCGGGCGCGTTGCGAACATGGTGCGGATCGTTGACGACCAGCACGTCCGGGTGAACGCGTTCGAGCAAGTGGGTGGTCGTGATATATTGCATATCGAAGGGCGGGTCCTGCCGCAGCAACACAACGTCAAACTCGCGGATGTCGGTCACCCGCTCAGACGCCATCGTCACGTGATCGGTGACGGTGTCGCGCATTTCGATGTCGTGACCGCGTGCCAGCAGGCGCTGACCATCAAGGGCCAGGTTTTCCGGTGTGTAGAAGAACACGCTATGTCCGCGCGCCTGCGCCTCAAGAAGGATAGCAAATGTGGAATCGCCGGCGACATCAATGGCGTCGATCGGGTCCATCTGGCAGGCGATTTTAAGCGTCATCGTCGAACTCCGGAGCTGGTCTCTGTCAAGACGCCGCCAAACAGCCGGAAATCCCGCTCGCGGTCAACGCAGTGCGCATCGTCGGAGCGGTAAGCGCGCCTATGCCGGGCAATGGCGCCCTAACGATGATCTGCAAGTCCATCGGGGACGTGACGGAAGCGAAACCAGCCGGCGACATCGACACGATCCAAACCGATGTTATGACGCGCGTAACGGCGATGCCGTTTGGCCCAGTGGTAACTGGCGTCCGCGATCCTTTGGACCTGCCGGGGCGTCACGGAACGCGCGCACAACTCAAGCGTCGGACGAAGCTTGACCTCGACACAGGCGAGGCGCCGCCCGCGAACAGCAATAATGTCGATCTCGCCAAACGGTGTCCGGGCGCGCCGGTCGAGGACGCGATACCCCTTCATAACGAGGATCACACACGCGAGCGTTTCGGCGCGCCGAGCCGAGCGCTCGCTTCGTTGGCGCGACGCCGTCGATCGCCAACCGCGTGTCACGATGACCGATCGTCCGTATCACCAAGCGCGCCACCGGATTTTGCGTCGACTGCGAGCGCGTAGACGCGCGCCTTTGGCACGCCCAAGGCAACCGCGACCTCCTTCGACGCGGCGCTGACGCTTTTGGTCTCAAGCAGCGGCTGCAATCGGGCGACAATATCTGCATCAGCGATGATGCCCGGGGCCACGGGTTCCGGCGGTCCGATAACAACGACGATCTCGCCCTTGATGCCCTCGGCGAGCAACGCGCTGACCTCCGAAAGGGGAGCGGAGACGACTGTTTCAAACTTTTTCGTCAACTCGCGGCACACAGCGGCTTGGCGATCTCCAAGCACACGTGCCGCATCCCCCAACATGGCCAGAAGCCGCTTTGGGCTTTCGAAAAAAACCAATGACGCGCGCACCTCAGCGAGCTCGGCGAGCCGATCAATCCGCGCCGCCGATTTCTGCGGCAGGAAGCCGGCAAACAAAACAGTGTCCGTTGGCAGGCCTGAACTTGCGAGTGCCGCTGTCACCGAGGACGGCCCGGGTATCGCGAGGACCGGCGCACCCTGAGCCCGCACGTCTCTGACGAGCTTGTAGCCGGGATCTGAGATGAGCGGCGTCCCGGCATCGCTGACGAGTGCCACTGTTTGGCCGTTGGAAATCAGCGCTTCGATCTCGTGTCGGCGCGCTTCGTCGGAATGATCGTGATAGCTTCGCAGCGGTCGATCGACACCAATCGCCTGCATCAGGCGCCGCGTCATCCGCGTATCCTCGCAGTAGACATGATCAGCGCGCGCAAGAATGCTGGCGGCACGAATGCTCAGATCAGCGAGATTGCCAATCGGCGTTGCGACGACATAGAGACCCGGCGCCATCGGCTGGGCGAGCGCGTTCGACAGAAGACCACTGAGATTGAACGGGCGATCGGGCATTTGGCTGAAATCTCAGTGCGCATGTGTCGTTGCGCCGCTCAATCCCGGTGACACTGGCACGAAAGCGCCAATCCAAAGCGGAAAGACGGCTTCGTCGTTACCTGAGCCTTGCGCGCCGCGGTCGTGACTTTATTGAGCTTCAACACGACGATGGGTAGTCGAATCATCGAGCTCATGACCCTCTTTACAGGGTCAACCCGTAAGGCCGACGAAAGTGACACGGAAAATGGAATGCCGCTAACGGCGGCAAACGAAGGTTGCAGAGATTTGATCGCTCGGTTGCAAAACGCACCACACTCAGAAGACCGCCACCCTGAACGCGGAGGGCTGCGCTGCGCTGTCGCATTCGGCGCCGCTTTTTTGGCGGTGACGCTCGGCGCATGTACGGTCAACACTCCGCGCGCGAGCTCGTCCAACGCCGTTGCGAACACGACGGCCCCTCAACAGCTCTCCAACGTGGCGGTCGCCTCACAGGCGACAGAGACCGCACTACAGCGTGCCCCAACCGCGAAAACGAAAGTCGCGCTTTTGCTCCCGTTGTCAAAGACCGGGCAAACAGCCGAAATTGCAAAAGGCCTGAAACAGGCCGGCGAGTTGGCTCTTTTCG
>JBCBWG010000140.1:0-8728 GCA_039817205.1 Pseudomonadota bacterium | reverse complement strand
GTCCAAGAACTTGAGATAATCATGCGCCGTGGACACCGCTCCGCCTCCGCCGCTCGGCCATTGGATGGGCGTGTCCTCGGCGTGGTGGATCGACTGAGGCTCGCCGGTCAGCGGATCTCGGTCAAACGCGGTCGCGTATCTCGGTCGCTGCTCGGGCGTTATGTCAAAGCCCGTGTCGTCCATCCCCAGCGGCGCCCAAAGCCGCTCTTTCAGAGCGACATCGAGAGATTGCCCGGTCACACGCTCAACAATCAGTCCGAGCACGTCTGTCGAAAATCCATACTCCCAGTGCGTCCCTGGCTCGAACAACAATGGCGCTTCGGCGAGGCGTCCCAAAAACTCAGATCGGGTCAGTTGAACGGAGGCGCTCATCGATGAGCCGGGCGACTTCTGATGAGCCTCTGACGTCCCACGGGAAGCATAGGTCAATCCCGCCGTGTGGCGAAGCAGGTCTTGGACCGTCGGCGCTCGCTGAGCAGGGCGACTGATGCCATCGCCTGACAGCACGTTCAATTGGGCAAGTTCCGGGAGCGTCTCGCCAATCGGATCGCCAAGAAGCAGAAGTCCCTCCTCAACCAACTGCATGGCAACTGCTGAGACCATCGGCTTCGTCATCGACGCGATCGAGAATAACGCATCGGGCATCATCGGCGCTTTGCTGTCAGGGTCGCGGTACCCGACGCCTTCGAGGTAGGCGAGGGCGCCATTGCGCGAGATCCCGACAACCGCGCCCGGAATGCGCTCGGCACCAACTTCGCGCATGAGCGCCGTGCCAATCCGAGAGAGCCGTGTCACTGACAAGCCGACGTCCGGGGGCGCTGCGCGCGGCAAAACATCCGCAGCTGTCGTTCCAGGATCTCGCGCGGCTTCCGTCGGCACGTCAGACAGCGTTTTAGACATAAGAGCCTCGATTTGAGCAGCGGGCCAGATCAGCGGGCCAGACTAGCGGGCCAGAGCAGGTCAGTTAGAGAAGGCCAGTTGAAGGCTTCGCGCGCACCAGAGGACCGACGCTGGTCGTCGCGTTTGGATTGAAGGGATTGCCCGGAGCGACCTATATGGGGCGATGACAGACAACGCCCACACCTTCTGGACCATGCACGGCCTTGGCAACAAGATCGTGGTGCTGGACCTGCGCCGGAGCAACCATGTGGTCCAAGCTTCGGAAGCTGAGGCGATCGCTGCTGATCCGGCGACGGATTTCGATCAGCTGATGGTACTACATGCCGCCGAGAAGCCCGGGACAGAGGCAAGCATTCGCATTTACAATCGTGATGGATCCCGGGCTGGCGCATGCGGCAATGGGATGCGCTGCGTGGGGCTCGTCGTATCGAAAGAGCTCCCCGAACCCCGACCTCAGCTGTACACGGTCGACGGCCAGGAGCTTGCGGTCGGTGTGCGCTCGGAAGACTTGATTTCCGTCGATATGGGCGAACCGCGCTTTGGCTGGGAAGACATTCCGCTCGCCGAAGAGTTCCGCGATACGCGTTACATCGAGTTGCAAATCGGCCCGATTGACGCGCCGGTTCTGCACTCGCCGTCGGTTCTGAATATGGGCAACCCGCACGCCGTGTTCTGGGTGGAGGATGTCGACGCCTACGACCTCGGCAAGTTCGGCCCGCTCCTGGAGAACCACCCGATTTTCCCCGACCGTGCAAACATCTCGATCGCACATGTCGTCTCAAGCAGTCATCTTCGGGTCCGAACCTGGGAGCGCGGGGTCGGGCTGACGGAGGCGTGTGGCTCAGCAGCTTGCGCCAGCCTCGTTGCCGCCGCCAGGACCAAGCGCTCCGATCGGAAAGCGACCGTGACTGTCCCCGGTGGTGACCTTCACGTTCACTGGGACAGCGGTAACCGGGTCATCATGACCGGCCCCGCGCGGCACGTCCGCCATGGGGATATTCAGTTCATCGAGGGCGGTCGCGCACCCGTCATCACGCCGCGACCCGGTTGACGTCTGATTGTAAAAGCTGGAAGCCGACCACCAGATGTCCACTGCCCCCCGGCAGCTTTCTGCGAGACCGATGACCCGACCTTTTGAAAATGAGAACGATGATGGGTGTGCGTCGGACGCCGCCCGCGCGATAGCTGGTGTCCGCGTTCTGACGCTTGGATGTCGTCTCAACACGTACGAGAGCGAAGTCATCAAACGCAATGCGGAAGCCGAGGGGCTCACCGATGCCATTGTCGTCAACACCTGCGCGGTGACGGGTGAGGCCGTTCGACAGGCCCGGCAGACCATTCGGCGACTGAGACGCGATTATCCTGAGACCCGGATTATCGCAACCGGCTGTGCCGCTCAGATCGAGCCTGAGACATTCGCCGAAATGCCCGAAGTCGACCACGTCGTCGGCAACGCCGAAAAGCTTGAGCCGCAGACGTTCGCAGACATCGCGCTCGAGGCCACAGCACGGGTCCAGGTCAACGACATCATGGCCGTGACAGAGACCGCGAGCCACATGGTGTCCGGCTTCGGCTCACGGGCACGCGCCTACGTTCAGGTCCAGAATGGCTGCGACCACCGCTGCACGTTCTGCATCATCCCGTTCGGCCGCGGTCCGTCGCGATCGGTCCCCGCAGGCGATGTCGTCCGAGAAATTCAGGGTCTGGTCGACAGTGGCTACAGCGAAGTCGTGCTGACAGGCGTCGACGTCACGTCCTACGGTGGCGACTTGCCTGGTTCGCCGAAGCTTGGCTGGCTGATCCGCCAGATTCTCAAACACGTCCCGGACCTGCCGCGGCTCCGTCTGTCATCCATCGACCAGGTTGAGATCGACGACGACCTGTTGCGCGCACTCGCCGACGACGATCGCCTCATGCCGCACCTGCACCTCTCGATGCAGGCCGGTGACGACATGATCCTGAAGCGGATGAAGCGCCGCCACCTGCGCGATGATGCCATCCGGTTTTGTGACGAGGCACGACGCCTGCGGCCGGACGTTGTGTTCGGCGCCGACCTCATCGCGGGCTTTCCGACCGAAACCGACGATATGTTCCAGAACACGCTCGCCGCGGTCGACGCGTGTGGTTTGACCTATCTCCACGTGTTTCCGTTTTCGCCGCGCCAGGGCACACCCGCGGCCCGGATGCCGCAACTCCCGCGCGCGCTCGTGAAACAGCGTGCCGCAATCTTGCGCGAAAAGGGGGCCGCCGCTTGCGACGCCTTTTTGCGGCACCAGATCGGCAGCACGCGGTCCGCTCTCGTCGAGCAGGGCAACCGGGCACGCACCGAACAGTTCGCCGAGGTTATCCTCGATCAGGAGCGACCTGTCGGTGAGATCGTGCCGGTTCAGATTACTGGTTTAGCCAACGGGCGTTTGGTCGGAGAAATCGCCCGGACCAATCCCGATCAACGAACCGGCGATGGCGGGTTCGTGCGCAATCGGCACGACACCCCACGACAGACATCGGAGCAGACCGCATGAGCGAAAAGCGCGGCCTGTTCGGCCGAATGTTCGGTGGCAAGGCGGACGACGAAACGACGACGACGTCGCCGGAACCGGTCGCCGAAAGCGGAGCGAGCGCAGGCGACATCGCAGCCCCGACTGTACCGGCAGACACGCCCCAAGCCGAAGCACCGAAAAAGAGCTGGCTTCAGCGTCTGACCGGCGGGATGTCCAAAACCTCTGGGCAGCTAACCGAGGGGATCACGTCGCTCTTCACGAAGCGGAAGCTCGATGCAGCAACCCTCGACGACCTCGAAGATATCTTGATCCAGGCTGATCTCGGCGTTGAGACCGCGACACGGATCAGCGATCAGATCTCAAGTGGCCGGTATGATAAGGGCATTACGCCGGAAGAGGTTCGAGCCATCCTGGCCGACGAAGTCACCAACGTGCTCAAGCCGGTGACGGCACCGCTTGAGATCAACGAAGCCCACAAACCGCATGTTATTCTCGTCGTCGGCGTCAACGGGGCCGGGAAGACGACGACCATCGGCAAACTGGCCGCTCAATTCAAAGCGGACGGAAAAACCGTTCAAATCGCAGCGGGCGATACGTTTCGAGCAGCCGCAATCGAACAGCTGATGGTCTGGGGCCAGCGTGTGGGTGCACCGGTTCACGCCAGGGACGTCGGCTCCGATCCGGCGGGTCTCGCCTTCGATGCGCTGACCGAGGCCCGGTCGGCCGGCAGTGATGTCTTGATGATCGACACGGCCGGGCGCCTACAAAATAAGCAAGAATTAATGGATGAGCTCGATAAGATTGTCCGGGTGATCCGCAAAGTCGACGCCTCGGCACCACATTCGGTTCTGCTCGTGCTCGATGCCACGACCGGGCAAAACGCGATGAACCAGGTTGAGGTGTTTGGCGCGCGGGCTGGCGTGACGGGCCTGATCATGACGAAGTTGGACGGGACGGCGCGGGGTGGCATTCTGGTTGCGATCGCGGCCAAGCATCAGATTCCGGTTCATGCCATCGGCGTGGGGGAAGGCATCGAAGATTTGTCACCGTTCGATGCGCGCGAATTTGCGGACGCCTTGGCACGGCCTTGATTCTTGCTGACCACGGCCGCGAACAGACGAGAGACGAAGGGGACCGGGCGAGAATGGCAGGCATAATTCGTAAGATTTTCCCGTTCAATGCGGAACAAACGGTCAACCTACTGAGTGAATTCGGCCCGCTCGTCACACTGTTCGTCGTCAATGCTGTCTTCGGCGTCACAGCCGGGATCTGGGCTATGACGGCTGCAACGGTCGTTGCAATGATCGCCATGGTCATGGTGATCGGCCGCCTACCGATGTTCGCGCTGATCGCGGGTGGCATCACCATCGTCTTCAGCGGGATCGCGCTCTACACCGACGACCCGATGTGGGTGCAGCTCAAGGTGACGCTGTTCAATGCCGTGTTCGCGATCTTCCTCGCGATCGGCATGATGATGGGACGCAATTTCTTCAAATATACGTTCGGCAAGACGTTTCATTACTCGGCCGAGGGTTGGCGCAAGTTCACGATCAGCTTCATTATTCTGTTTTTGGTCCTGGCGGCCGCCAACGAAGCCGTCCGCCTCGGCTTCCCCTGCACTCAGACGGCCGAAGGCATTTGCCAGGAGACGCACAATCTCCTCGGCTGGCAGACGGATGGCCTCAATCTGTGGGCGATGTTTAAGATCGTCGTTGTCATGCCGGTGACCGGGATCTACGCGTTCGTCATGACCCGTAATCTTCAGAAATACGCGATCCCGGCCGACCAGGCGAACGCCACCGCTTAGAACCGGTCGCCTGTGAATTTCAGCACGACTTCACCGTCGCGCATGGCCCGTTCGTGTGCGGGAACAGATCTGGATCGCGCGGAACCGCGTGAACAATAGTAAGCGCGCGTTTGGCACGCCTTGGGTGAACAGCTAGAACCTTGGCATGCGGCACCTTCGGACGTCCGCACCGTCCGCCAACTCATGGGCGGCCGTGTCTCACCTTGAGAGTTTTGCGATTATGACAACCGACGGTTCAAAGAACTGGGACGCGACGACCGCACCGGAAGCTGAACAACCATCGCTTCTGAAGCTCGGCGTCGAGGCTGGCCCGCTGATCGTCTTCTTTATCGCGAATTCGTTTGCGGAGGACTTGTTCGGCGCGACCGGCAACGCCAAGATTTTTTGGGCGACCGGAGCGTTCATGGTCGCGACCGCCATTTCGCTCGTCTTCTCGCGGACACTGCTCGGCCGCATCCCGATCATGCCTCTCATTTCAGGGGTTTTCGTGCTCGGTTTCGGCGGCCTCACGCTTTATCTCCAAGATGAGTATTTTATTAAAATCAAACCGACGATCGTTAATCTGCTGTTTGCAACCCTACTCGGCGGCGGTCTGATATTCCGCCGTCCGCTTTTAAAATATTTGTTCGGCGATACGTTCCAATTGACCGATGAAGGCTGGCGACTCCTGACGATCCGCTGGTCGATTTTCTTTGTCTTTCTCGCCATTCTTAACGAAGTTATCTGGCGAAACTTTTCAACGGACTTCTGGGCAGGCTTTAAGTTGTTCGGTGTCCTGCCGATCACGATGGTCTTCGCAGCGGCTCAGGTCGGCCTGCTGATGAAACATCAGATTAAGCCGGACACCAGCGAGGAAACAGGGCTCACCGACGGGAGCTGAAACCTTGACGTGCCTCGCGAAGATCGGCGACTTAGAGCTGTTTCGATGTGGTTCGAGCCGCCCCCGGACAGGCCGACGTTCCGCGCACGTCTGATTAGGCGACATTAATTTACTGTGATCGGAGAATCGAACTCCCGAGACGGCAGGACTTTAAATGGTCCTTAGAAATCCCAGGTTTTGAGTGCATGCTTCCATTTTCTGGACAGACTTTCACAGTCTGTTTTCGGACGTTGCAGAAATCGTTCGCATTTAACGAGATTTGCGTCACGGGTATTCACGTTGCGGTGGATGAACACCCGTGAAGCAAAAAAGTTGGCGGGGCCTGAGCCCAGGGAAGACCACGGGTTGATGAGGAGCGATGAAAAAATGACCTCAGAGAGTGAGCAACAGGCGATGCCGCACAACGCCGACGACGGACACGCCTATGACGACGGCAATCTGGCCAAGTCCCCGCTGCACTTGTTGCACCGGGCTGGTCAGCGCGCTGGTGACGTCTTCCAGTCAGAGATGACGACGGGCGACTTGACCCCGCGCCAATACGCGGTGCTTGTGACGGTGTCGCAGCATGAGGGCCTGAGCCAGACCAACTTGGTGGAACGGACGGGCATCGACCGCTCGACCCTGGCCGATATCATTCGCCGAATGCTGAAGAAGGGCCTGCTCCAAAGGCGTCGGACGAAAGAGGACGCGCGCGCCTATGCCGTGAAGCTGACCGACGAGGGGCGCAGGGTTCTTGAAAATGCGACGCCGCTCGCGGACCGCGTGGACCAGAAGGTTCTGGCCGTCCTCCCGGACAAAGAAGAGCGCGCCCGCTTTCTGCAGGATCTCAACCTGATTATTGAGGCCCTCGGACGCGTCGACTTTTCCGACCCGGTTGGTGACCCGTCTAGGTTCGAAGCGTCATCGATGGGCGTTGGCCATCCGGAACCGCACCAACAACCGACGCAAACCGGTGAGCCGTCGGCAGCGCCTGGATCAATCCCAGGCGATCGTTCGTCCTAAGCTGAGGGTAAGTTCAGGGTGCCTTGGGTTTTGGCGCCCCCATGAGCGGCCTGAGCCAAAGCTTGAGGACTGGAAGCGACGATTTGGCGTTGTTTCAATGTCCTGGTTGTCGGGATCGTAGGTTGTCAGCATGGAGCTCGACACGTGCTGACAACGGTCCTCGCCCTAACGGCGGCGATCTCCCTCCTGATCGCGCTGTTGTGGTTTGGAGCCCGCGCCCTGGAGCGTGCGCTCCTCTACCATCCCGACCCAAGCTTTCGTTCGCCTGAAGAGTACGGCTTGACAGGCGTTGAAGCTCTCCGCATTCCCGCGGCTGCGCCAGGGACAGAGTTGACCGCCTGGCATCAGGCCGCAGCCCGGGGTCGGCCCACACTCATCTACTTTCACGGAAACGCAGGTCATCTCGGCGATCGCGCTGAACGATTTGCGGCGTTCGCAACGGTTGGCGTCGGCGTCGTTATGATCGCCTACCGCGGCTACTCGGGCTCTGACGGCCGACCATCAGAGAGCGCCAATATCGCTGACGCCCTCGCATCGCTCGACTGGCTGATCGCGAAGCAGCTCAGCTCTCGTCCGTTCGTGCTCTACGGGGAGTCGCTTGGCACCGGCGTTGCCATCGCCGTTGCAGCCAACGCCTCAGAAGATCAAAGAAAGCACGTGTCGGCGCTCATATTGGATGCGCCCTACACCTCAATCGCAGACGTCGGCGCTCTCGCATTCCCGATGCTACCCGTCCACGCCGTCATGCGAGATACCTATCGATCGATTGATCGGGCCCCCCGCGTGACCCTGCAAACGTTGATCGTTCACGGCAGCGAGGACACCGTCATCCCCGTCGCAATGGGCCACAAAATCGCCGAGCACCTCGGCGGCCCCTCGATCTTTCGCGAAATCTCAGGCGCCGGTCACATGGACCACTACCCTCTCGGCAGCTTCCACCACATCCACCAATTCCTCGCTGACCTTTAACAGCGAGGAAAACGGACATCGCCCAGCTCAAGCGAAGAAACCGCGCGCATCACCTCGGATGCGCGCGGCTCAGATTTTCGTCGTACGAAATTATAGGTGCGGGGCTTAGCGACCGCGCATGGGGCGCGCTTTACCCTTTGCCGGCAATAGACCTTCCCGCTGCGCGCGTTTCCGAGCGAGCTTGCGAGCGCGCCGGATGGCTTCTGCTTCTTCGCGGGCGCGCTTTTCTGAAGGCTTCTCGTAGTAGTTACGGAGCTTCATTTCGCGGAAGATGCCTTCGCGCTGCATCTTCTTCTTAAGCGCCTTAAGCGCCTGATCGACGTTGTTGTCACGGACGAGAACTTGCACGTTTCGCGCCTACCTCTTTGTAATTCTCTGCTGCATCAATTGGTTAGGTCAGCCGCACTGGCGTTAAGCCCAGACGCGCAGAGACCGGCCGGAGGACAACCGCCCTCGCTCTTGCACTGGGGTATAGGTGAAGTCGTACGACATGTCCAATGGGATAACGGATATCACTGCTTAACTCTGACCGTGGCGACCTCGCGCAAAAGCCAAATCTCGAACGCCAGATCCGACGGCGATTATCGGGGTGTTACCCGGTTTATGTGACCCATCTTCCGCCCGGCTCGGGCCTCTGACTTCCCATACAGATGGACGCTGACACCCGCC
>JBCBWG010000013.1:0-27917 GCA_039817205.1 Pseudomonadota bacterium | reverse complement strand
CCGAACTCATTTCTTCAAGTGTATCGTGCAGATGAAGAATGAGCATGATTGGCCTTCGCGCAAGCGGTAATGGCGCTTCATTATTGAGACGCTTGGAAAACACGGCCATTTCGATGAGCGGAACCGCCTGAGCGACGGTCGTTCTGTCAGTGCCGAAGGCGATCACGCGTTGGTCAGAGTTACGCAGTTGGCTTAGGTCCTCTAACGTGAGACGCTCTGGGCGAGTGTTTGATCAGATCGGCAGTGGTAGGGTCTATGGTAGCAGTTGATTATCCGAGACGCACAACGGGCCGACATTTGACGGGGATGTTGGACCAAGGTTCAAGTCGCCGGCCTTAGCAAGGCCCTGGCCAGGACTTCACAAGGCTCTAGACCGTCGGTCCGCGCGTACTTTCTAGGGATGAGGCAAATGGGTGATGTCATTGGGCGTTTGATGTCATCGGGCGTTTGATGCCATCGGACTCATAGAGGCCATCGTCAGAAGGTCTGGTTCCGTAGAGGACCTCGTCTAAAGCGGTTTTGGGCCAAGGGGTCATGAACACATTTTTCCTGACAATCAGCACCATTCTCGTCGCGATCCTCGTCGCGCTTTTTGCTGTGCCTCCGTTTGTTGACTGGAACACGTACCGGGGCGTGTTCGAGGAAGAAGCCTCCCGCATCCTTGGTCGCGACGTCCGTGTCGGCGGCAACGTCAACCTGCGAATTTTACCGTCGCCGTACATCCGTTTCGAAGAGGTCAAAATCGCCGCCGAAGATGGCGTGACGGGCGAGCCGTTTTTGCGGGCGACAAGCTTCACGATGCAGTTGTCGGCTCCTCCATTGCTCAGCGGCATCATCGAGGCCCGTAAGATCGAAATTGAGGGCGCCAAGTTGCGCCTGCGGCTCGACCGTGATGGGCGTGGCAACTGGCAGCGTGTCGGTTTGCGGCCGGGCAGTCTCTCGGTGCGACCGTCGTCGGTGTCGTTGCAGCAGGTGTCCCTGCGCGAGGCTGAAGCCGCACTCGAAGATGCCGACGGCCGAATTCTGGGCCGCGTCGATCGGATAAATGGCGACGTGTCAGCGCCGTCGATGCAGGGGCCGTTTCGATTTACAGGCACTGCCGCAATAATCGGCGAGGTGCGTGATGTCCGGGTTGGCCTCGCGCGCTGGGACGCTGAGACCGGTTCGGCCGCGCTCAAGTTGATTGTGCGGACGCCCAACGAAGGCTCGACCGCGACGTTTGATGGTACGCTCCAGGCCTCGCGAAATGGGCCGCCGACGTTCGAAGGCGATCTCACCGCGACATTGCCCGAGGTCTTTACTTCAAAGCAGACCCAGAGTGCGCAGCGCCGCGCCAAGGGGCTTCCGCTGGACGTTAAGGCGCGTGTGAAGCTTGAGACCCAGAAGGTCACGCTCGATGATCTCGTGCTGTCGTTTGCTCAGGGTGGCCGCCCACAGCTCCTTGCGGGGCGAGCAATCTACATCAATCAAGAGACGCCAAGCCTCGATCTGACGCTCGCGTCACGTTGGCTCGATCTTGATGCCATATCGGGTACGAAGGACCTGTCGCGGTCCCAGTCCCCGTCCCTGGCCCAGTCCTCGTTACAGTCTGAGGCCGAAGCTAAGTCGTCGCTGCGGACTGTTGCACGAGCGATGCTCGATCGCCTCGCCGCACTCCGGTTCGCCAATCGCGGTTCTGCAAACATCGACCTTTCGATCGCACAGACAAGCATCGCCGGAGCTGACGTCAGCGATGTTGCGGTCCGTCTCGCTGTTGCACCGACGGGCACGGAAGTTCAGCGTCTGGTCGCGCTCGGTCCGGGCGGGACGACCATCCGCATCGACGGTCGCGTCCCGAAATTAGCCCAGAGCGGTGCCGAGCAAGCCGGCACGCCAGCAGCATTTAAAGGCAATGTTGCCCTGCGCGGTGCCAATGTGCGGCGCTTCCTGAGATGGGTTTCAAAGGCGCGTCGCGACGATGATCTTCCTCGCGCACAAGCGTTCGATGGGCGTGGCGCGCTCACGCTCTATCGCGACCGGATCTCGATAAAAGATGTCGCACTGCGCGTTGGATCGAGCGCGGTGTCGGGGCAGGTGACACTCGGGCTTGAGCCAGACATCGCCCATGCGATTTCACTGAAGGGTGCGACCCTTGATTTGAGAAACCTCGGCGGCCCGATTGGCACGCTCCGCGGCCTACGGGCGGCGCTTATCGGACAAAAGGCGGCGGCGCGGTCGTCTGCAACCGGTCCAACGAGGCCCGCAACGCTTGATCTCTCATTCGGTCGTTTGATCGCGCGCGAAACGGAATTGCGGTCTGTTTTGATTTCGGCCGAACGCGACCCATCTGGTGCCGTGAAGGTCAGCCGCTTTACTGCGCGCACGCGATCGGACGGCGCCGTTTCACTTGCGGGTCGGTGGCAGCGCATCGAAGCTGATCAACGGACAGCTGAGTTCCGAGGCACAGTGCGTGCCGCGCGACCGGCCGCGACGCGTGAGCTCGCCGAACTGATGACACTGATCGGCCCAGAGAGCCATCGTGATGAGCGATCATCCCGCATTCGCGACGGACAGCAGCCCAAGGCCATTGCGATCGCCGGGGCGGCACTTCGCAAGCTCTCATCGATCGACACAAGTCTGACAGCGATCCTCGCGCCGAGAACGGCCGTTCCGTTTCGGTTGGGTCTCGTTGGCCGCGTCGGCAGTGATCGCGTTGACTTTGAATTGTTGGGTGGTGATGACCTCGACGCGCTGCTCTCATCTCCAATAACGGCAACGCTCGATGCGACCCTTGGCGGGACTGACGGCGTAATCGAGCTTCTGCGCGCGAGCGGGATTCCCACCGGAGCCGAGAGAACGAACGCGCGGCTCAAAGACGCGACCCTCAGTGTGACCGCCGACGGGATCGCTGCGCAGTCACTTGCCACATACGTGGCCGTCACAGCTGGCCGGCGTCGTCTCGATTATCGAGGGACGCTGAAGGCGACGGGCATCGAGCCGGCTGAGTACAACGGTCGGATCTTATTGCGTGGGATGGATGTTGCAACGCTCGCTGACCTTGCCGGTTGGCAGAAAGTTCCAACGTCGGCGGCCGAGCTCAGCGTTGCCGGTCAACTCGTGGTCGCCGGGACGCGCGATCGCAGCACCTGGACGTTCGAGGCCGTCGATCTGGCGGGCACCGAAGTCAACGGCGAGTTGGTGCTTGCCGAAGCTGAGAGCGGTCCAACGACAATCAAAGGCGCCATCTCTTTGAGCGAGCTTCGGGCACCGCTTATGCTCGGTGGTCTACTGCGCGATCGGACGCCAACAACGCCGTCAAACGCATCGTTGACGTCTGGTGGTGTCCAGGTCGGCGGCGCCACATCGGTCTGGCCTGGGCGCGCATTCGCGGTCGATCGCCTCGGCAACCTCAATCTGGACCTCGCGATTGCGACCGACCGTTTCGAGGCGACGCCCGGGACGTGGTTGAAGTCGGCCCGCTTCCGTTTGCAAGCTGATCCAAACCAAGTCGCCCTGATGGGTCTTCAGGCGAGCGCTGGCGCGGACGCGGCTGTTAAGTCGGACGTGATCCTGACCCGGGTGACCGCCGGGTATCGTCTCGAGAGCAAACTGCGACTGGATAACCTCGCGTTGAGCCAAGTCTTCGCAAACCAACCGCGCGGTGCGGGAGAAGCAGCGCCAAGCGATCCAGCTGACGACGGCGAAGCGGCAGGTGGAGCCATGCGAGGTCGGGCGCGCGTCGATCTGAACTTGCGGGGTGAGGGTCTTTCGCCGCGGGCGTTGATGGCGCTGGTGCAAGGCAGCGGGCGCGTTACGCTGCGCGATACGGTTGCGACGGGCGTGCATCCGGGAGCGATCGCAGCAGCTGTCGCGGCGACCGCTGACGACGAGATGGATGCGCTGAATGCAAACCTGCAGCAGGCGTTGATGCGTCAGCCTTTGACGATTGGCGCGCGTCGTCTGAAGCTTACTGTGCGAGACGGGACAATCAATGTCGGCCGCCTTCGCGTGAAGGTCAAAGAAGGTGTCGCGGAAAACGTCAGCACGCTCGATCTTGTGTCGCTGGTATCGGAGAGCCGGTGGCGGCTCGTACCGAACAAAGCGGCGGATCAAGATCGGGCCTGGCCGCCGATTGCGATCATTTACACCGCACCCGTTCGAACAATCTCCCAGACTGAGCCGACACTTCAGGCGGATGCCCTGGCACGCGACGTCGTGTTGCGGCGCGTTGAGGCGAAGGCGGCCGAATTTGAACGGCTGCGCCTGGAGGACGAGGCAAAGGCGAAAGAAGCGCGTGCGAGAGAGCGGGCGAGACGAGAACGAGCGCGCGCTGCGCGAGAGCAAGCTGAACGCGAGCGCGCCCAAAGTCCCGAGATCGTTCCAGGTGCCGGAAGCGGCAGCGCGCCGGTCCTTCGCGCGCCATTGCCGGTCCCTCCATCCATCGGACGTCGATCAGATGTACAGCCCGGTGCCTCGCCGAGGAACTTCAGGTTGAAAAGAAGCGGTCTCGGTGGGCCAATACCGCCGGGTCTTGCAGCGGCGCCGGAGGCGCGCCTCGACGGCCGCTCTCTCGCGGCCGATGGCACATCCGAAAGTGAGGGCGCTCCGGGTCTTTTGCCGCGCACCAACGCGCAACGACCATCGACCCGCACGCGTTCGCAAGTGAGATCCCGTCGCGCGCGTGGGTCGCGACGTGCGCGACGCAGCCGTACTGTGAGGTCCCGGTCACGCAAACGCCGCCGGTCAACCGCTTGGCGCCGCAGGGCGTTCTCGTCTGACCGGTGATTGAAACAATCGCTCTGTTGGCGGCACCACGACGCTTCGGCAATCCTCAAGCGCCGGCTTCAATGGTTGGACGCTGCCTCGATATCCAATGCCGAAATGCGACCCTCGAGGACAGCATTGAGCAGCGCGACACGCACTGCGCTCGATAGGTTCTGCGCGCCGCGCTCGCGATCAATGGCGCCGAGCAGAGCCGTCATTGACTGCTTCTCGACAACGGCGAGTGCCCGGAACACACGCCAGAATTCCGGCTCAAGAGAGATCGATGTGCTGTGGCCGTCAATCCGAAACGAGCGTTTGAGCGGGCGCGCATCCGGCTCGGTCTGCGACGTTGTATTGTTCGCTTTCGGGAGCGTGTCTGTTTGTGGATCGGACCCGTCGCGTCCGTGGTCGGTCATCAGCCGTCGTCGCGCTCATGCATCGGCTCAATTCGCGCGCCATCAAGGTCACGTTGGCGCCGGTTCGCGTCAGCCTCTTGGTGTGTCCGTTGGACTTTGGTGCGCCCGTATTTGGCTCGATTGGCGGATGCCACGGCCTCACGCTTCTCGCGCTCTTTGCGTTTTCGGACATCGCGCAGGTTGATGACGTTGTTTGTCATGCTTCACCGGAGGATCAATCAACGGGTCCGATCAAGCTTCCCTATTTTGAGATGTGCGGCAACGGACTTTGGTCGCATGGCCGTCTCATCCCTTGCGCTACCAGACACCCTGTCGAATGCCGTGCCGAAGGTATTCACCAAGCGTCGGCGGCAAATGCGTTCGCGGCAGCTTGGCTACGGGACGACAGGCGCGCGTTTGCGACGGGGGGCTCGCGAAGTCGGCACCGTTTGGTGCGATCGCCTTGGTCACGGTTGTGATGAACAGCGGCAGGCCGACCGACATCTGCACGAACTGATACGTCGTGATGTTGTCGGCATCGGCCGAGAGCGGAACGTGCGCCTGCGCGAGCACACGGCCGGTATCAACGCCGGTATCGACCAGATGAACCGTGACGCCAGCCCCGCTCGCATCATCTGACGCGAGCGCCCAATAGCCCGGGTGTTGGCCTCGGTACTTCGGTGTCAGACCTGCGTGATAATTGATGAAGGGAGCAGCGACCGCGTCCAGCGTTGCTGCGTTGAGCAGCCGGGTCCCGTAGACGGCGACAATGTTGGGGTTCGCCGATCGGATCAGCGCGCGAGCCCTGTCGGTGTTGATGCTTGTGACGCTGAAGGTTTGAGCCGATGCGGCTTGGTCGGCATTGCGATCTCGGTTGAGACCGCCGGCTCGGCAGATGTCATCGACCCGCGCTGCGCTGCGTTTTGCTGTGATCCGCAGCAGCACGCCCACGACGGCCTGGCTGATCGCCGAAGGCCACCCTCGCAGGCGGGCGCGCCGTTTGATGATTTGCGATTTCGGTTCCGGCTGCTCGGTGATGATGGTCAGATTGTCGAAGGATGCCGCGAAAGCGTTTCGGACGATCTGGGCGAGATCGCCTTGAGCGGTAAGCAATACAACGCGTGGTGGGGGCGTCGAGTGCGTAAGCCCCGCGTCCGGCAGACGCGCTCCATCATCTGGCATATGAGGTTTCGCTTTTTTAGCGGACGCGGCGACACCGACATTCGTGCGGGAGCCTACGTAAGGCCG
This sequence comes from Pseudomonadota bacterium, assembly GCA_039817205.1. Lineage (GTDB taxonomy): Bacteria > Pseudomonadota > Alphaproteobacteria > Rhizobiales > Hyphomicrobiaceae > JBCBWG01. The sequence continues at coordinate 21,531 of JBCBWG010000013.1, read as the reverse complement.
GGCCATAATGGCAATGCAGGCGCCGTGCCATTGACGCTTCCAGAGCACGCGACTGGCCTTTTGTCGTCGCTTGCACGAAGGTCACAGCGCGTCAAAAGCTTCGAACGAAGTCCATGCCACGCGATACCATGCGCCTCGAATCAACGATGACGACGGTACTCAGGCGTCGGCGTTAAGCTTCGATTTACCGTAATCCAACACTCTTAGAGCAGGATCACGTTGGGCCACTTAGCCCGCGAGAGCTGTGCGTTGGATGCGTCTGTCCGCATGTCGAAGTGCGTTGCAGCCGATCCGGCTGTGTGTCCGGCGATGTGTGCTCCGGACCCAACGAAAAAGTCGCGTTGGCGCGTGCCATCGCGTAGGGCTACGGAGATAAACGACCATGTTCAAACGTCGGATGACGGCGCTTCAGCTCGCAGCAACCGCTGTCGTTGCCAGTGTCGGCTTATCAGCAGCGCCGACAACCGCTGATGCGCAGTTCTGGGGTGGCAGCTCCAGCGTTTACGGCCAGACGACTGTGAGCTTCCCGAGGCGGTATTCGCGCGGTCAGATCGTCGTCAGCTTCAGCGATCGGCGCCTTTACCTCATCACGTCGCGTGGCCGGGCCATCAGCTACCCGATTGCCGTGCCGCGTCCCCAGAGCCGCTGGTCCGGCGTCCTTCGTGTCTCACAGAAGCGGGTCAATCCAAGCTGGACGCCGACGCCTCGTATGCGTCGCGAGAACCCGAAGCTTCCGGCATTCGTTCCCGGTGGTTCGAAGTACAATCCGATGGGCACGCGCGCGCTTTATCTCGGCAGCACGCTCTACCGCATCCACGGCACGGACGCGCCCTGGACGATTGGAAAGAATGTTTCCAAAGGCTGCGTCCGGATGCACAATTCTCACGTCGAAGACCTCTATCGCCGCGTGGGTGTTGGAACACGCGTGACCGCCACTTGGCGCCGGTTTGGTGCGCGAACCGTGGCATCGAACGGTTTTGGCGGCTCGACGAGCGGTGGTGGCGGCACGTCCGTCGAAAACGGAACTGCAGACTGGGCCCGCAAAATCCACGGACGTTGATCAGTTCCACGACAAACCGAAATGACCGAAAACATGAAGCGGGAGCCGTTGGTCAAACGGCTCCCGTTTTTTCTTGTTTCCGACGTCGCTTCGGATTGCGATGGCTGATGAATGAACGCGATGAGAGCGACTTACGCGCCTGGCATTTTGTAAAATGAGGCCGCATTCAAGATCGTGTTTTCCTGCTTGATCAATGCGCCAAGCTCGGCGGATTTCTTCGTGTAGGCGAGCCAGTCTGGATCAGCCCACATGGCCGTGCGTTTGCGGGCCCGGTCCGCGATATCGTCGTAGATCCAGATGTGAACGTAGGTGTTGACGTCGCCGACTTCGGTCACGCCGTAGACAATCGGCTGACCGAGGTGCCGTGTCTGAGGACCGAGCCCATGTTCTTCGTAAAGCGCCATGTGCGCTTTGATGGTGGCTGGTTTGCAGGTGTACGTCCGCACGTCGAAGATCATGTCGGTTTGCTCCGCGAATTGGGGATGTTGGACTTGCGCAAGGGGGGCGTTGCCCCCGGGCGTCCCAAAACAAAACCCAGAAGCTGCTTGTCGACAAGCGCATCCGTTGCTGAGCAGACATGGAATTGACGGGGCGTCGATGCGGGAGAGCCGCCGGCGATTATCTTCGCGAAAAGCGACGGATGAGGCGAGCAATCGACTTCGGCCGCTGTTCTGGCGAGGCGTGATCGCAGCGATCCAGAACTTCAAGCTGCGCGCGCGGGAGGTCCTTCACCAGACGTTGACCAGATGCGAGCGGCACAACTTGATCCTTGCGGCACCAGATCACGAGTGTTGGCTGTCGGATGGTTGGGTAATGCGCGATCAGGTCTTGCGCATTACGCGGCACGATGTTGCGTGCGGTGACGATCAGAGCGTGATTGGCGCCAGCGTCGAAGAATGGTCGCGCATAAACGTCAATGTCCGTTTCCGTAATGTGAGGCATGCCGATCGCCTCGGCCATCAGAGCCAGCGAGACCGGCACGTGCGGCGGAACAACCGATAGCGCCACGTACGGTACAACGGGCTTTTGTAGGAAGCGGACGGCGAACGATAGCTTTTGCGGGTAAACCGGCGCGTTCAAAACCACGAGGCGGCGGATCTGCCGTTCGCGCCGGGCGTTCGCCTGAAGGGCTGCAACGAGCGCGACGGCACCGCCGTACGAGTGGCCGACAAGGGTCACCTTTCGCAATCGAAGTTTCCGGATCGCATCGCGGACCAATTCGGCCTGCGCGCGGTGTTCGTAGTGCTGATCAAAGGGTTTGTCGCTGCGCCCGTGGCCGCGAAGGTCAAGTGCGATCACGCGTCGGTGCTTTGCAAGCCTTCGGATGACCAAGCGCCAACTGTAACTTGAAGCGCCGAGCCCGTGAAGCAGAACAACGGTGGGTGCCCGTTTCGCGCCGTAGGCTTCACCATACAACCGAACGGCGGGTTGGTTCGGGCCTTTAACGGTCAGGTGAAATCCGTGGTCTGGGATCGCCGGTTGGGTTGCGCCCAACGTACGCCCACCTGCCTCTGCGCTGCCTGGTAAAGCCGCATTGAGAGCGATCGCTCCGAGGACTTTGAAGCTCAGAATGAGTGCCGCGATGGTGCTGGCGATCGCGTTGGCTCTGGCGTGACGAATTTGGTGCCGAGGTGGCGAGCCTTCAGGCCGGGTCGTCGGGGCAGCAACTGATCTCCCTTCCGATTGGCACACAAAAGTCTCCGCAAAATTCGTGGCGGACGCCATCGACGACAACTCCAACTCAGCACGCGAACAAAACGTCGAAGATTGGAGATACGCGACCACGGTTTCCGATCGGTTAACCGGCGTGTCGGCTCGGTGCGCATTTGAGCGCCGACCTGAAGCATGGGCCGCAGCCATGGGCGCCCATGGTCTCGCATGGACACGTGCCTGAAAGCCCAGTTTCTGGGCGGCGCTTACCCAAAGCATCGACACGAATTGCCCTTGGATATCCTTAACAATCCATTGACGACCATAAAAACCCATGGCATCCCATATTTGCCCGATCCGCACCGGGCACCGAGGGGCGTGGATGCGGCGCTGCTTCGTCGAGGGCCGAAGCGCACGGCGACCTCCACGCCCGAAGGTGCGGTTGCGGTCTTGGTTTGAGCAGCCGTCGGAGGGGGCGGCGCGGTCGGATCGGGCGTGAGTGCCGAGAGTTGCGGCCTCTAAGCATGTGATTTGTGGGTGTGAGCGGGGAGCGGTTTTTTTTTGAGGAGCGGTCGGGCCGTCGCAGTGCGCCCAGACCGGCAACGGGTTTCGAAGTTCGGCGTCCATCGAGAGGCTCAATTCAGGGATGGATCGCTTTGTCTCGACCTTCACGAACAAAATCGACGCCAAGGGGCGCGTCTCAATTCCCGCGCCGTTTCGCAGCGTCCTGGAACACGACGGATACCGCGCTGGCGGGGGCGCCGGCATCTACTGCTACCCCTCGCTCGATGCTCCAGCCCTTGACGCGGGCGGCGAGAGGCTTGCGCGCAAAATCGATGATCTTCTCGCCGATCTCCCGGACTACTCAAACGAGCGCGATGAGCTCTCAGTTGCACTCTACGGCGACGTCCAAGTTCTTACGATCGACGGGGACGGACGCATCGTCCTTCCTGAAGCGCTGCGCCAACACGTCGGCCTCAAGGACCGTGTTGCCTTCGTCGGCCTTGGCGAAAAATTTCAAATGTGGGAGCCCGGCCAATTCGACGACCGCCGCCGCCGCGCCCGCGAAAAAGTCCAAGAACACCGCAAGCTGTTTAAAGCTGGACGAAAAGACGAAGTAGCGGCCGACGGTGTGGATGGCGATTGATCCTGGTGAGGCAGAGAGCTGGCGGAAATTTTGTCACCGAACGACGAGACGGCTTCCGACCATAGCCCTCGGAGCCCATCGCCGTCGGTGTAGGCCGAGATCATAGCGAACGTCAGCAACGACCCAAAGCGGCACGAAGGGCTTTCTCGCGATCGTTGTTGGCTTGACGTCCACCGTGCTCGGGAAACGAGACAAGGGACCGGACGGCACGTAAAGACAAGTCAAATGTCTGAAGCTCAACCCCACATTCCCGTCCTGCTCGATGAGGTGTGCCATGCACTTCAGCTGGCGGCCGGTGATTGGGTCATCGATGCGACGTTCGGGGCCGGTGGCTACAGCCGCGCAATCCTTGGGCGAGCGGACTGCCACGTGATCGGCCTCGATCGCGATCCGACGGCAATCGCAAACGGCGAGCGTCTGGTCGAAACATCAGGGGACCGCCTCCACCTCGTAAAGACACGGTTTGGGGACATGGGCGGTGCGGTTGCGGACGTGTCAGCCTTTCCGGGCCGGGCGGACGCGATCGTGTTCGACCTCGGCGTCTCGTCGATGCAACTCGATCAGGCCGCGCGTGGCTTCTCGTTCCAGGCGGACGGGCCGCTCGACATGCGAATGACGCAGGACGGGGTTGGCGCCGGTTGGTCAGCGGCCGATCTCGTCAATTCTGGCGATGAGACGACGCTCGCCGACCTTCTGTTTCACTACGGTGAGGAACGACGGTCTCGCGCCATCGCCAAGGCTATCGTCAAGCGACGGGCCGAGACACCGTTTGAGACGACCGGGGATCTGGCAGGCTTGGTGGAGCGCGTGCTCGGTCGCAAGCGTAATGACCCGAAACATCCGGCGACACGAACGTTTCAGGCCTTGCGGATTGCGGTCAACGACGAGTTTCAGGAAATTGCCAATGGGCTTGCCGCCGCCGAAGCGTTGCTCGCGCCGGGCGGTCGGCTGGTGGTGGTCACGTTCCATTCGATCGAGGACCGCATCGTCAAACGGTTTTTGGCTGACCGGTCCGGTCGAACTGCGGGCGGCTCGCGCCATTTGCCCGAAAAGGTCGAAAGCGAACTTCCAAGTTTCCAATTGGTTAACCAGCGACCGTTAACACCTAACGACGACGAGTTGGCTCGCAATCCGAGGGCCCGATCCGCCAAGTTGCGTGCAGCCGTGCGAACGGATGCGCCTGCAACGGCCCGCGGTTCGGAGGATTGCGGCGTTCATATCGTCCCGATGACGTGGGCGTGACGGGAGCGGCAGATCCTCGAGCTCAAGGCATCGGTGATCCGGCGCGTTAACGGACGCGCGGTTCGGTTCGAATGAGGGGAAGTGTCGTGCTCCGCTTTCTGACACTCGGCATGGTTTGCTTGACCATCGCCAGCGCCGCCGCGCTCTACGCGTCAACCTTTCGGACGCGCGCGATTGCCCACGATTTGGCCAAGGCGGAACGCCATCTCGCGACCTTGCAACGCGATGTCGAAACGCTGCGTGCTGAGCGTGCCTATTTGAGCCGCCCGGAACGCATAGCACCGCTCGCGCGAGACCTGGGCTTGAGGCCGGCTGACGGCACACAGTTTCGCGAAATCAAACGTGCGGAACCTGAAACCACCGCCAACAACCGACGTGGCGACCTTGCGTGGAGGCCTTAATGGCGAAGCGCGAAACGCCGGGTAACGACCACAAAATACGAAATTCAGGGTCCGAACGGTCCTATTCAACCACCCAGCAGGCCTCTCGGATCGTCCTCGTGGTCACGGCGATGTTGCTGGGTGTCGGTCTCGTGGCGGGTCAGTTGATCAGGCTCGCGGTGCAGGGCCAGGATCGGCCCCGGATTGCGGCCGCAGCACCCGTCACCGATGTCATCAGCCGCCCGCCGATCGTTGACCGCGATGGGCGCGTGCTCGCGCTCGATATTCGCATGCCATCTCTCATTGCCGATCCGTCACAGATTATCGACTTAGAGCACACCATCGACACGCTCCTGGCGATGCTGCCTAACGCCGACCGCGCAGGTCTTCGGCGCAAGCTCTCGAACGCAGACAGTCGCTTTGCGTGGATTGCTCGGAAAGTTTCGACTGCGCGGGCCGAAGCCGTGTTTCACCTCGGTCTGCCGGGCATCAACTATCGCTGGGAGACCAAGCGCACGTATCCGGCCGGTCAGGTCGCCGGTCATGTTCTCGGTGCGGTCAATATCAGCAATCGCGGCGTCGCAGGCCTTGAGGCCTTTCTCGATCGCGCTCGCGGATTGACAGATCGGGATGGCGCGAAGGACGGAGCGTTTGAAACTGGCCCAGTTCGGACGACGATCCGGCTTGGTGTCCAGCACGCCCTCGAAGAAGAACTGGCGGACGCCGTCGCAACGTTTCAAGCGGCCGGTGCGAGCGGGATTATCCTCGATGCGAGGTCCGGTGAAGTTGCAGCCATCGCCTCTGTGCCAGAAGTTGATCCCGCGTTTCCTCAAGACTGGGTCACCAACGGGCCGATCAGCTTGGCAACCGCCGGAACTCTGGAGCTTGGGTCGGTCTTCAAGCTGATGACAATCGCGATGGGCTTTGACCTCGGTCTTGTCGAACCCGAAACACTGATCGCGACGCACAAGCCAATCGAAATCGGAAAGGCCCGGATCAGCGATGGGCGCGCGCGGCGCAAACCGCTCAGCGTCCGAGATGTTTTTCTGAAATCCTCGAATGTTGGCGCAGGACGCATCGCGCTTGCGGCCGGTGCGGAACGGCAGCAGGCGTTTCTGGCCCGGCTCGGGTTGCTCGGTCCAATCGAGACAGAAGTCGGACCTCTTGCGCGGCCGGTCGCGCCAAAGAATTGGGGTGAGCTTGAGACGGTGACGATCTCCTATGGCCACGGCATTGCCCTGTCACCACTCCAGTTCGCGGCTGCGGCTGCAACGCTTGTGAATGGCGGGTATCGCGTTCGGCCGCGCTTTACGATTGCTCACGGTCTGCCAGACGTTGTGCGCACGCGCGTTGTTCGACCGGAAACGAGCGCCATGGTCCGGCGCATGATGCGGTCAAACGTGATGGACCCGAGCGGCAGCGGTGCTGCAGCCGACGTGCCCGGCTACCGTGTGGGCGGCAAAACCGGGACGGCCGACGTCGTTGGTGAAACCGGTCGGTACGATGGGCGGGACGTCAACACGTCGTTTGTTGCAGCATTTCCGATTGACCAGCCGCGCTACGTCGTCCTCGTGACGCTTATCCATCCAAAAGCGAGTAAGAAGACGGGCGGTGGCCGACTGGCAGGTGACAACGCCGCGCCAGCGACGGCCCGGATCATCGGCCGGACAGCACCGCTGCTTGGTATCTTGCCGGAACAGATCTCACCGGTCGCCGAGTAAGTCGCTGCGCGTGCGTGCAAGCCGCTCCAGTTTGGGCACGATGTACCGTCGGCAAAACGGACGCTCCGGATCTGTCCGGTAATAATCGTGGAACCGCGCCTCGGACGGTCGAAAGTCTTCGAGCGGCAAAACGGATGTTACGAAGTGCGCGCCAGTTTTTTCCGCGAGCCGATCAAGGTCAGCTTGAGCCTCGCGTTGCTGAGCCTGATCCGTCGTATAAATCGCGCTTCGGTATTTGCCGCGCATCTTGTGACGGGCGGTGCTGGCGTGCGTTTCGAGGTGCACGGCGATCAAGTCAATGAGCGCAATGTCTGCCGGTCTGTGATGCACGATCACGGCCTCGGACCAGCCGTCATTGGGAGGCAATGAGGTTGCAAAACCCTGCTCAACGCGCGTGACAGCTGCAAGCGACTGAAACACAGCTTCGGTGCACCAGTGACAGCCGCCGCCAAACCCAATTCGGATCGCACCCGCTTCAGGCAATTGATAAGCTGTGGGCTTTGATCGGTTCATCTGAGGTGTGGCCCGGCGCGGTTGTGCGGATGTGATAGCAGTGCGATCTGCGATGTCGTAGCTTTCGACTGCAAACATGGACACGCGAATGACACGGCTCAGCGAGCTTATCGGCCCCGAATGCGATCTCACCGGCGATGTCGACGCACAGACGATCGACATCCAGGCGCTGGAACTGGACAGCCGTGAGATCGGCCCCGGCCACTTGTTCGCAGCCATGCCCGGCACGGCCTTCGATGGTGCCCGGTTCATACCGGCGGCGATAGACGCTGGCGCTGCAGCGATCCTATGTGCGAGGTCCGCGGACGTCCAACCGACCCATGTCCCAATCATTCGCGCCGACGATCCGCGCCGTGCGATCGCGTTGATGGCGTCGCGCTTCTATCCGCGCCAACCCGAGACGATCGTTGCGGTCACGGGCACGAGCGGCAAGTCGTCCGTCGCCGATTTTGTTCGTCAGATTTTTTCCACGCTCGGTCATCGCGCCGCGTCGGTCGGAACGATCGGGATCGTTCGCCCCGATGGCAGCGTCTATGGTGGCCTGACCACGCCGGACCCCATTACGCTGCATCGGACGCTTCAGGAACTGGCCGACGAAGGTGTCACGCATCTGGCTTTCGAAGCATCGTCCCATGGCCTGGATCAGAGGCGGCTCGACGGTGTGCGGATCAAGGCGGCGGCGTTTACAAAACTCGGCCGTGATCACCTCGATTACCATCCAACGGCCCAGGCATATCTCGACGCCAAACTCAGGCTTTTCGACGTTCTGCTTCCTGAGGCCGGGACCGGCGTTGTGTTTTTGGGCGACGACGGAGCACAGCCTGGCGAACCGGAGCAGCCTCCGGCCGATAAGGTTGTCGAGGTGTTGAAGACGCGCGGCATTCGAACTTTAACCGTCGGCACGAACAGCGCCTGCGATCTTCCCTACGAGACGATGGGGCCTTCTCCGATCCCCCAGCGGCTGACGTTTACGACGCCTGACCTCGCAACGGTTGAAGTTGCCTTGCCTCTGCTCGGGTCCTATCAGGCGGAAAATGCGACGGTTGCGGCAGCCCTTGCGATCGCTGTTGGTGCGCCGCCAACCGAGGCGCTGGTGACCCTGAACACGCTGACCGGCGTTTCAGGTCGCCTTGAGTTGATCGGGACGGCCAACGGTGCGCCGGTCCTGGTCGATTACGCGCACAAACCCGACGCCCTCGAAACGGTCCTGAAGAACCTGCGACAAAGCACAAGCGGGCGATTGATTTCGGTGTTCGGCTGCGGCGGGGATCGCGACAAAGGCAAGCGGCCGATGATGGGTGAAATTTCAACCCGGCTTGCGGACATCACGATCGTCACGGATGACAACCCGCGATCAGAAGATCCGGCCGCTGTGCGTCGTGACATCCTGGACGCCGCGCCTGGCGCTAAAGAAATCGGCGACCGCGCAGAGGCTATCCGAGACGCGGTGGCAATGGCTGCGCCCGGTGACGTTGTGGTGATTGCTGGCAAAGGGCACGAGACCGGCCAGATCGTCGGCGACGAGGTCCGACCATTTTCTGACCAAGACGTCGCGCGCGCGGCGATTGCGGAGTTCGATCGAAATGACTGAAGCGCTTTGGGGCCTGGACGAACTCATCGCGGCAGCCATGGCTGAAGCGGACGGTGTCGCAGGCGACGCATTCCACGGCTTCTCCATTGATACCCGCACACTCCAAGCTGGCGATGTGTTCGTCGCGCTCACCGATGCCCGCGACGGCCACGACTTTGTTGAGGCGGCTTTCAACGCAGGGGCAGCAGCTGCCATTGTGCGTCGCGGGTACGACCGCCAGCCGGGTGACGGGCTGCTCGTGCGGGTGGATGATCCACTGACGGCGCTTAAGCGCATCGGTGTTGCGGCGCGCCAGCGCTTGAACGACACGGCGTGCGTCATCGCTGTAACGGGTTCAGCTGGCAAAACGACAACCAAGGAAATGCTCCGCTCAGCCTTTCATGCTGTCGATTTGGGCCCGGTACACGCGTCGGAGAGATCCTACAACAATCACTGGGGTGTACCTCTGACGCTCGCTCGCCTGCCGCGAGACACCGCATTTGCGGTCTTTGAAATTGGGATGAACCACGCAAACGAAATTCGACCGTTGACGAAGATGGTGCAGCCCCATGTCGCGATCGTCACAACGGTCGGTCAAGCGCATGTTGGCAATTTTGCCGACGGTGAAGTCGGGATTGCGAAGGCCAAAGCCGAGATCTTCGAAGGCTTGGTCGACGGTGGTGTTGCGGTCATCCCGGAGGACAACCGGCACCGGGACTTGCTGTTGGATTTGGCGCGGGCGGCTCTCGGCGAAGATGGCGATGTCCGGTCGTTCGGCGAGGGCGCCGATGCGACAATCGCGATCGTCGATATCGATGTAAAACCAGATCGATCGTTGGCGCAGCTCGGTTCCGGCGATGCACGACGCGCGTTCGAAGTCAGTGTCCCGGGACGCCACAACGTCGGTAATGCGGTCGCTGCGTTGATCGCGGTCCGGTCCGCATTGGATGTGCGCGATGGTTTCGACGTGGACAACACCGACGCGTTTGATGCGGCCTGGGCCGCATTCGCGACCGTTCAACTTGACCCGCCAGGTCGCGGTCAGGTCCATCCATTGCGCGATGGCATCACACTGATCGACGAAAGCTACAATGCGAACCCGGCATCGGTGCGCGCGGCCCTTGAGACGATTGCACTCTATCCGCAGGCTCGGCGACGCGTCGCTGTCCTTGGCGACATGCTCGAGCTTGGCGAAGAGGGTGCGGATATGCATGCGTGCTTGGCGGACGCGGTCATTGAGGCGAATGTCATTCTTTTTGCTGCGGGGCCGCTGATGCGCCACCTCGTTGACACGTTGCCCGAATCACTAAGCGGGGCCTGGGCGGAGAATTCCGAAGCTCTGTTGCCACACGTTCTTGATGCTTTGCGTCCAAATGACGTGGTGATGGTCAAAGGCTCTCTCGGCTCGCGTATGCAGCCATTGACGGTTGCCGTGAAAGATCGGTACGCCGAATGACGTCTTGCGGGCCGAACCGCATGTCGGGGCGGTAAAGGGGTACCGAGTTGGGGTGCCGGGGGGCTCACCAATTGACGAAAGACAGGCGATGCTTGCGCCTCCGCACGCAACCGCGTTGGAGATCGGCTGCACGCGGCGGAGGGCCTCATGCTCTATGAACTCGTAAATTTCAGTGACCAGATCGGTCCGTTGAACGTGTTCCGATACATCACGTTCCGCACCGGTGGCGCGATCATGACGGCGCTGCTGTTCGTGTTTCTGTTCGGCCCCGCAATTATTGACACGCTGCGACTGAAGCAGGGTAAGGGGCAGCCGATCCGGGCGGATGGTCCGCAGTCGCACCTCTCGAAAAAGGGCACGCCGACCATGGGCGGGCTCATGATCCTTTCAGGGGCAATCTTCGCGACGTTGCTTTGGTCGAATTGGTCGAACGCCTACGTCTGGATCGTCCTCATGGTGATGGTTGCCTACGGCGCGATCGGCTTTTACGACGATTACCTGAAGGTCACGAAGCAGACGGCGGGGGGCTTTTCGAGCAGGATCCGGTTGCTGCTTGAGGTGCTCGTTGCGGGCGTCGCGACCTACTTTATTATGATCCTCGCAGCACCCGGTTTTGGCGACGCGCTCACGGTGCCCTTCTTCAAGGATGTGCTGTTGGGGCTCGGGCCGTTCTTCATCGTCCTCGGCGTTCTGGTGATTGCCGGTGCTGGCAACGCGGTCAACCTCACGGACGGTCTCGACGGGCTCGCCATTGTGCCGGTCATGATCGCAGCGGCGACATTTGGTTTGATCGCCTATCTTTCCGGGCGCGCTGACTTCTCAAACTACCTTCAAATTCACTATGTGCCCGGCGCTGGTGAACTCGCGATCATCTGTGGCGCATTGATTGGCGCCGGGCTTGGCTTCCTCTGGTTTAATGCGCCGCCGGCAATGATCTTCATGGGCGACACGGGGTCGCTCGCGCTCGGTGGGACGCTCGGCGCCATCGCCGTTGCAACGAAACACGAAATTGTCCTCGCGATCGTTGGCGGATTGTTTGTGCTGGAGACGTTGTCTGTGATCATCCAGGTGGTGAGTTATAAATTGACGGGTAAGCGTGTGTTCCGAATGGCGCCGCTGCATCACCACTTCGAGCAAAAGGGTTGGGCTGAGGCGACGGTCGTTGTCCGCTTCTGGATTATCTCGGTCGTGCTCGCACTCCTCGGTCTTGCAACGCTCAAGCTGAGATAGTGTTTGGCGCGCGTTGATCGGGCCTGTGCGTTCTGTGAACAGTCAATTGATCGGTGAGACCGCTTTCAGGATCGGGACACACAAGCGCGCGCCATGATCAAGGCCACGACATTCTCAGGCAAAACGGTCGCCGTGTTCGGCCTCGGCGGATCGGGTCTTGCGGCCTGTCGCTCCCTTTTGGCCGGCGGGGCAACGGTCGCTGCCTGGGATGACGGGACAGACGGGCGCGATCGCGCGTCCGCCGCGGGCATTCCGCTGATCAATCTGCGCGAGGCCGATTGGTCCGACGTCTCAGCTCTGGTCCTCGCGCCCGGTGTGCCGCTGACGCATCCGACGCCGCACTGGACGGTCACGCTGGCGCGTGACGCGGGCGTCGAGATTATCGGCGATGTCGAAATCTTTTTTCGCGAGCGCGCCCGGGTCGCGCCTGAAGCCCCCGTCGTTGCGATCACGGGCACAAACGGCAAGTCCACAACAACCGCTCTCATCGGCCACGTGTTGGCGGCGTGCGGGGAGACCGTGGCGGTCGGCGGCAACATTGGCGTAAACGTCCTCGATCTCCCGGACGTCGAGCGCACGACAACCTACGTCCTTGAGCTATCGTCCTACCAAATCGATCTGACGCCCTCGCTCGCACCGACGATCGGTCTGCTCCTGAACATCACGCCCGATCACATCGACCGCCATGGCACGTTCGAGAACTATGCGGCGGTCAAAGCGCGCTTGGTGTCCGAAAGTCAGACGGCGCTGATCAATATCGATGATCCAGCCGCCACATCTGTTGCCGCGCAGTTGAGGTCGACGGAGCATCCCGCGTGTCGCACCGTTTCGACCAATACGCAGCCAGACGGCCCAAACGGATATGGTCTCTCCGGCACCGAGATCGGTTGCTGGCGCGGCGATCTGCAGTCGTTCTCTCCCATCGCTGAATTTGTCGAAGCCGGTGCCTTACGCGGCGCTCACAATAGGTCGAACGTGGTCTTTGCAGCAGCCGTCGCGGATTTGCTCGACGTTGACGTGAGCGGTCTTTCGGCAGCGTTCCGTGGGTTTCCTGGGCTCGCGCATCGTCTGCAACCGGTGGCTGAGTTGGCCACGCCGCATGGTCGTGTGCTGTTCGTCAACGACAGCAAGGCAACCAACGCCGACAGCACGGAAAAGGCGCTCGGCGCGTTCGATCGCGATATCTACTGGATCGCTGGCGGTCGTGCGAAGGACGGCGGCATCGCGGCGCTGAGCCCTTATTTTAAAAGGGTGGCGAAGGCCTATTTGGTCGGCGAGAGCGCGGGCGCCTTTGCATCAACGCTTGGGTCGGCCACGAACCACACCATCGCTGGAACAATCGAGGCGGCTGTTGAAATGGCTGCGTCCGATGCGGCTGCGTCCGGCGCGCCCGAGCCCGTCGTCTTACTGTCACCGGCCTGCGCGTCCTTTGACCAGTTTCGCAATTTTGAGCTGCGCGGTGATGCGTTCGTTGCAGCGGTGGCGAGCCTCTCGGACATCAAGCTGCGTGCAAGCGTTAGCGCCGACCCGGGGCAGTTCCCGGCTGAACCCACATCGACGAACTCGGCGAGCGGATCTGGAGCGGCGCCTTGAGCATTTCACGCGCAGACCGCAGCCGGTTTGGCTCTCTCTGGTTCACGATGGACCGGACGCTCCTGACGGCTATCCTCTCCCTGTTTGCCGTCGGCCTCGTCGTCTCATTGGCTGCAACGCCTGCCGTTGCCGACCGAAAAGGTTTCGAGCCATTTCATTTCGTTGAGCGCCACATCATATTTGCTCTGGTCGGCGTCGTCGTCATGTTGACGTTCGCATCGTTGTCCGCGCGCGAGATCCGACGCCTCGCTGGAATGATGTTTGTCGGCTGCCTCGGATTGATGGGCTACGTTCTTTGGGCCGGACCCGAAATCAATGGCGCGCGTCGCTGGCTGATCGTGGCTGGATTCTCGATGCAGCCCTCAGAGCTTGCAAAGCCAGCGTTCATCATATTAACGGCCTGGCTGCTGGCGGAGCGTCAGCGCAAACCGGATATGCCGACCGGTCCGGTCATGATCGCGTTGTTTGTGCCGTTCGTTTTCATGCTGCGGCTGCAACCGGATATTGGGCAAACGATGCTCGTCGTCGCCGTATGGGGGGCGTTGCTGGTGCTCGGCGGTTTATCGCTCGCGTGGCCACTGGCGGCGGGTGCATTGGCTGCCGCGATCCTCGGTTTCGCCTACGCGACACAGACCTATGTACAGAAGCGTATTGATGCGTTCCTGAGCGGTGACGTCGCAGCCAATATGCAGACCGAACGGGCCATGCGGTCATTTTCGGACGGTGGGTTTTTGGGTCTTGGGCCGGGTGCCGGTTCGATCAAAACCGATTTGCCCGACGCCCATACGGATTTCATTCTCGCGGTGATCGCCGAGGAATACGGCGCTGTGAGCTGCCTCGCGCTTCTGGGGCTTTACGCGTTCATTGTCTTTCGCGCGATGGCACGCGGCATTGCGCGGGAGGACCTCTATGTGCGGTTCTCGTTGTTCGGTCTGGCGCTTCTTTTCGGCGGTCAGGCGCTGATCAATATGGCGGTCAATGTCGGCCTGCTCCCGGCGAAGGGCATGACATTACCCCTGATCTCGGCCGGTGGCTCATCAATGATTGCCGTTTCGATCACACTGGGGCTCATCCTGTCATTCGCGCGCCGAACACCGGACACGCGGCCCTTGCGTCATGTTCCGTTCGTCGTCACACCAACGGCAGGCGAATTGGCGGACGAGGGACGGCGTGAGTGACAGCAAAGATCGCGGGCCGGTTATCCTTGCGGCAGGTGGAACAGGCGGACATTTGTTTCCAGCGCAAGCTCTTGCTGAGGTCTTGATTGCGCGTGGTTACCGAACGGTTCTTGCAACCGATCACCGGGTCGATAGCTACGGCGGTGATTTTCCGGCAGAGGCCACCCACATCATCCCGTCGGCGACGGTCGGCGGGCGGTCGCCCGTGTCGCTTGCAAAGACCGGTCTGACACTCGGAAACGGTGTTCGCAAAGCGCATGCGCTCTTCGGACAGCTCAAGCCATCCGCCGTTGTTGGCTTCGGTGGCTATCCAAGCTTTCCGCCGCTTATGGCCGCTGCCATGCGCGGTGTCCCGTGCGCGCTTCATGAGCAAAACGCCGTGCTAGGCCGTGCCAACCGTTTGCTCGCCAAGCGCGTCACGGCGGTTGCCACATCGTTCCCACAGGTGAAGTTCGCCCACGACTTGCCTGTTGAGCGTGTCACGATGACCGGCAATCCGGTGAGAGCCCGCGTGTTGCAGGCGGCGACGATTGCCTATGCACCCGTTGGTCCAGATGGCCGTCGTCAAGTGCTCGTGTTCGGTGGCAGCCAAGGCGCGCGATTTTTTTCAGACGCTCTACCACCCGCTCTTCAAGCGCTGCCAGACGCGTGGCGCGCTGAAATGCGGATCGTGCAGCAGTGCCGCCCGGAAGATCTGGCCCGCGTTCAACGCGCTTATGCCGATCTCGGCATCAATGCGCACTGCGCGCCGTTCTTCGAAGATCTGCCGCGGCTCATCGCGGAGAGCCAGCTTATCATCGCACGGTCCGGCGCCTCGACGGTCGCTGAGCTGACGGTTCTCGGTCGGCCTGCGATCCTCGTGCCGCTTCCCCACGCGCTTGATAATGACCAGCTGCGCAATGCAGAAACGCTCGTCGAGCAGGGGGCGGCGTTGGCCTTTGCTCAAGCCGATATCACGCCTGAGGTTTTGGCGCAGACCCTTGCGGAAATGCTGAACGCGCCGGAGAAGATGGCAGCCGCCGCCCAGAACGCCCGCGCCCTTGGCCGTCCGGACGCAGCCGAGCGGCTCGCAGACCTCGTTGAGCGTCTGATCGCCGGCTAAGCCAGAGCCTCAGGTCCGCTGACAGAGATGGTCGTTCCGTCTGTGCTTTGCGCCCTGAACCACGATCAGAGTGTGTCTTGTTGCAGTTTTGAGACATGCGTCAGGCCGGAATTAACGAATTGCGGGCGAAAAGGCGTGACCGCCGGGGTGCTGCCTGATTCCAAATGCGGGTTGGGGTGGTGGCATGTCCAAGTCGACACGACTCAGTTGGGGTCTGACTGGTGCGATGCACCGTTCGGGCGACCCAATTGCTGAGGTCTTGACGGCGCGACGTGGGTCTGCGGCTCCGGCGTTCGGATGACGGGTAGAGGATAAGCGCAATGCAAATGCCAAGCGGTTTAGGCACGATCCATATCATCGGGGTCGGTGGGATCGGCATGAGCGCGATCGCCGAGATCCTCAACGCGCAGGGCTTCACCGTTCAGGGGAGCGACCAGAAAGAGAGCGCGAATGTGCGCCGCCTGCGCGAGAAAGGTATACGCGTTTTTGTCGGCCACAATGGGATCAACCTCGTTGGCGCGAAGTTCGTCGTGATATCGACCGCCGTGAAAGACAACAATCCCGAACTTCAGGCCGCCCGCGAAAAAGGGCTGCCGATCATTCGTCGCTCAGAAATGCTTGCCGAGCTGATGCGGCTTTATGCGACAATCTCGGTCACGGGCACCCATGGAAAGACGACGACAACATCGCTTACAGCGCATGTCCTTGAAAGCGCGAGCGCTGATCCAACCGTCATCACCGGCGGGATCATCAACAGCTGGGGCTCGAACGCGCGTCTCGGTCAAGGCCGCTGGATGATCGTCGAGGCGGATGAAAGCGACGGGACCTTTGTCAAAATCCCAAGCCAGATCGGCGTCGTCACGAACATCGATCCTGAGCATCTCGATTTCTTTGGCAGCGTCCAACACATGCACGCGGCCTACGAGCAGTTTTTCAAGAACATCCCGTTTTACGGCCTCACTGTCGCGTGCATTGACCATCCGGTCGTGCGCCAGATGATCGATCGCTTGAACTTGCGCCGTGACGGTCGCCGCATGGTCACTTACGGGCGCTCCACCGATGCCGATATCGTGCTCGAGGACGTGCGGATCGACGGCCTGACCACGACTTTCTCCGCGCGCATCAAGTCTGGGCTGCTCGGCCCGGAACGCAAAATCGAAAACTGGTCGGTCCCGCTTCCGGGCGAGCATGTCGCGCTCAACGCGCTTGCAGCCTTTGCGGTGGCCGCCGAAGCCGAGCTGACGGACGATCAGATACGCGACGGTATGGCGACGTTCTCTGGTGTGAAGCGTCGCTTCCAAAAGACGGGTGACGTCAACGGCGTCGGTCTGTTCGACGACTACGGCCATCACCCGATTGAGATCGCAGCTGTGCTCCGTGCGGCCCGCGAGGGTGCGAAAGGCCGACTGTTTGCCGTCGTTGAACCACATCGCTATTCGCGCGTGAAATCTCTCTTCAATGATTTCTGCGGCTGTGTGAAAGACGCCGACGGTATCATTGTTGCCCCGCTGTATTCGGCGGGCGAAGCGCCGATTGAGACGATCGACCATCACGCGCTCGCACGAGGCATGACGGCGCAAGGGTCAGAACTTGTGCTCGTCGCCGATGCGCCGTCGGATATCGCGCCACTGCTCGCGCGCGTGACAGAGCCCGGCGATACGGTCATCTTTTTTGGCGCCGGTCACTCGACCGATTGGGCGCACGCGATGCCGACGTTACTTGCTGAAGAACTTGGCGTGCCAGCGCTCACCGGCCCTTCAGCAGGTCCTGAGGCAGCGCTCAAACCCGCGGAGACGCCAGCGGCATGAGCTTTCCGGATTTGACAGATGAGATCCGTTCGCGCGTACCGAATCTTCGCGGTCGGCTGACACCGAACGCGAGACTTGGCGACATCACGTGGTTTCGCGTCGGCGGCCCCGCGCAAATGCTCTTTTCGCCAGCCGATGAAGCCGACCTTGCGGCCTTTCTGAAAGGTATCGATGGGGCTCTCCCAGTGCAGGTCATTGGCCTCGGATCGAACCTCCTCGTCCGTGACGGTGGTCTCGAAGGCGTTGTCATCCGGCTCGGACGTGGCTTTGCCGGACTAGAGAGCCCAGATCCGCAAACGATCGTGGCTGGGACCGCACTTCCGGACGTCAAGCTCGCCCGTGCGGCCGCCGATGCCGAAACGTCGGGTCTGTCATTTTACCGCGGGATCCCGGGTTCGATCGGTGGTGCGCTTCGCATGAATGCTGGGGCGCATGGTTCGGAAACCAAGGACGTTTTGGTCTCGGCGCGTGCCGTTGATCCAGCCGGAACCGTCCATGTGATGTCGAACGCCGATATGGGCTTCACCTACCGCCACTGCGCCGTGCCTGACGATTGGATTTTCACGGAGGCCACCTTCGCGGGCGAACCGGGGCGCCGCGACACGATCCTGGCCGCGATGGATGAGGTTGCCGAGTATCGCGAAGCAAACCAGCCCATCAAAGAGCGGACCGGTGGCTCGACTTTCAAGAACCCGCCAGGTCACAGCGCCTGGAAGCTTGTCGATGACGCAGGTCTGCGAGGCTTCCGCGTCGGCGGCGCGCACATGTCTGAAAAGCACTG
Organism: Pseudomonadota bacterium; assembly: GCA_039817205.1. GTDB lineage: Bacteria > Pseudomonadota > Alphaproteobacteria > Rhizobiales > Hyphomicrobiaceae > JBCBWG01. The sequence goes on along the minus strand of JBCBWG010000013.1, from coordinate 3,100 downwards.
CAACTTCATGATCAACGATCGTGAGGCCACGGGACAGGATCTTGAGACGCTCGGTGAGATCGTCCGTCGGCGCGTTCGGGCGACGAGCGGCGTTGAGCTGCAATGGGAAATCAAACGCATTGGCGCCCCGCTTCCCGGCATACCGATCGGCGCCGCGCTCGCTGACTCCGATGACCCAAAATCTTCCGCCGCGTAAGTCGGATTTCGCCGCCAACCGCGCCGCGCCCGTGCTTTTTTAACACGCAGAGCTTGAGCCCATGAGCGACACGTCGAGATCGGATGAGCGGCGTTTCCAGCACGTCGCCGTGCTCATGGGCGGACTGTCCGCGGAACGAGACGTGAGCCTCAACTCCGGTCAGCAATGCGCCGATGCGCTCGAGGGTGAAGGCTACGACGTCACCCGTGTCGATGTTGGGCGAGATATTGCAGACGTTCTCAGTGGCGCAAAACCGGACGTTTGTTTCAATGCCCTGCACGGTACCTACGGTGAAGATGGTTGCATCCAAGGTGTGCTGGAAACGCTGGGGCTGCCCTACACGCATTCGGGCGTCCTGTCGTCAGCACTCGCGATGCACAAGCAGCGCGCCAAGGACGTGTTGGCAGCCGTGGGTATCCCGGTTGCCGAAGGGCGCGTCGTCAGCCGGGCGGAGGCCGCGCGCGGCCATCCCATCGCGCCACCCTATGTCCTGAAGCCGGTTTCAGAAGGCTCGAGCGTCGGCGTCTTTATCGTTGATGAGACTTTTGCCCATCCGCCGCAGGAATTGCACGCGCCTGACTGGCCACACGGCGATCGATTGCTGGCCGAACGCTTTATCCCCGGTCGGGAACTCACGTGCGCCGTAATCGGCGATCAGCCGACCGAGATCATCGAGATCAAACCGGCGGACTCGCTCAAATTCTACAATTACGAAGCAAAATACGCTGAAGGCGGCTCGATCCACGTTCGCGCGAACGATCTTTCACCGGATGTTTACCAATCAGTCCAGACACTCTCCGTCAAAGCGCATCAGGCGCTGGGCTGTCGCGGTGTCACGCGTGCCGACTTCCGGTTTGACGATCGGGCCGGCGGCGACGGCTTGATTTGCCTTGAGGTGAATACGCAACCCGGCATGACGAAAACGTCGCTCGTGCCGGAGTTGGCCGCGTTTGGCGGCATATCGTTTGGCGCACTGGTCCGATGGATCACGGAGGATGCGAGTTGCATGAGGTGATGGACCGATCGGGCCGCTTGGCCGACGCGCAGGAGGCTGCGGCGTTGGACAGCACAATGCGGCCTGACTTCGCTCCGTCGGCTTCTCAAGCGGCCGCAACGCCGGACTACCGCAATGTCCGACGCAGCAAGCCGAGGTCAACAAACCGCTCATCGGTTCGCGCGTGGCGGCGGTGGTTCCCAGTGGTTGCGGCTTTGCTCGGCGGGGGTGTCTTTCTTGCGGCAACGGATGGCGGGCGCGAGAGCCGGGACCTCGTTTCGGCTACAACCGCGATCGACGCCATGGCCGCACGTTTCGGTTTTGGTATCCGCCAAATCGAACTCACCGGCTATCGCCAGACCAATCCTCAGCGCGCGCTCGATATCATTGGCGCGAAGGGCGAGCAGTCAATCCTTGGTTTGGGTCAGAAAGCGACGCTTGAAGCGTTGGTGCAGTTGCCCTGGGTGCAATCGGCCGAAATCAAACGAATCTGGCCAGACCGCCTGCAAATTGCGATTGTTGAGCGTCAGGCCTTTGCCGTTTGGCATCCCGACCGTCGCCGCCAAGACGCGCATTTAATTGACCGCGACGGAACGGTTCTTGTGCCTGTCATCGCTGATCAGGCGGGCCCGCTGCCGCGGATAATTGGGGCCGATGCGCCAAAGAACGTTGCGCCACTCTTTCGCCAACTGGCGAAACTGCCCGATCTGGTTGCGAAGACGGACTACCTCGAATTTGTCGGGCGGCGTCGCTGGACCCTGCACCTAACGCACGGCCGACGCGTCCTTCTGCCCGAGCGCGGTCTGTCGTTGGCGCTGACACAGCTTGCCGAAGACGCGTGGCTCTCCCGCATCTCAGCTGGCGAGACGATTGATTTCCGCGTGGCAAATCAGGTGACTGTGGGCCGCTCACCGATTTTGCAGCGTCCCGAAGATGCTGAAAAACGCGCTGTGAGCCGGGAGGGATGATCCGATGGCCCCGCGAAGCGGCGCGACATCAGCTGAGTGCATCGGTCTGCTCGACATCGGTTCGAGCAAGGTCGTGTGTGCCATTGCAAACGTCGCACGTGGCTCGGCCGGGGGCCGCCGCGTCACCGAGGTGGTCGGCATCGGTTATCAAAAATCGCGGGGCATGCGTGGCGGCTTCGTCGGCAACCTCGATGATGCCGAATCAGCCGTGCGTTCGGCTGTTTCGCAAGCCGAACAAAGCGCGGGCGTCACCATTGAGAGCGCTGTCTCAACGGTGTCTTGTGGCCGCATCCAGTCGCAGCGGTTCCATGCCCACGTGCCCTTGGCGCGCGAGCCCGTGTCCCAAACTCACGTCGATCGCCTGCAAGACGCAGCAGAGGGCTATGCGCGACGGGGCGGGCGCATGCTCATGCACTGTAACCGGATCGACTTCGGCCTCGATGGGCACTTCGGCATTTGGGAACCGCACGGCCTCCGCGGGGAACGACTGACGGGCAGCTACCACGCGATTGGCGGTGACGAAGGGCCGATCCGGAACCTTGGCGCTGTCATCAGTCGGTGTCTGTTGGGCTGCGACGCGCTGGTGCCGGCCCCGATCGCAAGTGCGCTTGCCGTGACGAGCCCTGATGAGCGCGAGCTGGGTGTGCTCGTCATCGACTTTGGCGGTGGCACGACGAGCTATGCCGAGTATTTTGCCGGTCGTCTGGTGGATTGCGGCGTCCTGCCTTACGGCGGTGAACTCGTGACCTACGATCTGGCCCGCCGTCTGGGAGCGTCGATTTCCGAGGCCGAGCGCATCAAGACCCTCTACGGCAGCATGGTCGGCGCGCAATCCGATGCCGATGCGCAGATTTCCTATATGACGGGTTTGGGTGGGCAAACCCGAGAGCGCGGTGGCCCGGATGGCCGAACCAGCGGCGGCGGTGTCGCTTATACAAACCG
>JBCBWG010000139.1:0-8736 GCA_039817205.1 Pseudomonadota bacterium | reverse complement strand
GTCTTTGCAACGCGGAGGGTTGCCTTGACCCCATGCGATCCCTCACGCCTGGACGCAAACCAGACCACCTGGAAAACGGACCTGCTGTTTCCCGACTTGCGGTCTCGCGGCCGCCGATCGGACCTGCTGTGTCAGGAGGCATGAGCGCATCGGTCACAACCGACTGCATAATCCCAATTGCGCAAACCACGGCAAATGCCGGAACGAGCAACGCAAGGCTCTGCGCCGTGCTGTTCTCAACGCGCTCATCGACATAAGCGGGGATGTGACAGATCAAAGGTGCGGTGCGCCGCGGCAGCGGGCGCGCGTTTGCGGGCAAAGCAGAGGCTCGGTCTACTCTTTTACGCACGTGACGCACACCAACAACCACCGTGACACGATCGGTAGATAACCCGACTGCGTTATAACCCCACCATAGCCCGAATATCAGCCGGGGTAGCGCCATCCAACCGCAATTGTTGCAAACTGGTGTCGCGGGCGCTTTTAGCAAGCTTCCGGCCGGCGTCATCCGTAATCAGATGATGGTGGTGGTAAATGGCCGTTGGCAGGCCGAGCAACGATTGCAGCAGTCGATGCAAATCGGTGGCGCGCTCCAAGTCGGCACCGCGGACCACGTGGGTCACACCCTGAAACGCATCATCAACGACTGCCGCCAGATGGTAACTCGCTGGCGTATCCTTGCGGACGAGTACGACGTCCCCCCAAATTTCCGGGGTCGCAACGCGCTCCGAGTACGTTGTGGCGCCGACGGTACTTTTCTCCTTGTCGATATCACCGTGCCAACTTGTGATCGTCAGCGGCCCCACAGATCCATCGAGTGCGCGCGACATGTCGAGGCGGAGCGCGACCGGCTCACCGGGCTTTGCGAGTTGGCATCCGTCCACGAGCCGGCAGATCGGTCGGTAGAGAGGTGCACCATCCGGATCTCGATCGGGAGACATTGAAAGCGCCGTGTTCAATTCTTTCCGAGACGCCGCGCAAGCGTACAGAAGATCGTCCGCGCGCAGCTTTTCGGCTGCGGCTCGATAAGCCGAAAAACGCTTGGACTGAGACAAGATTGGGCCATCCCACGTGATCCCGAGCCATTTCAGGTCGTCGATGATGCCGTCGATGTTGGCGCGCGTGCTCCGCACCGGATCGATATCCTCGATCCTCAAAAGGAAGCGTGCCCCGAGAGACTTCGCGAGATCAAAGTTAATGAGCGCTGCATAGGCATGACCGAGATGCAGACGTCCGGTCGGACTCGGCGCAAATCGAAAGACGGGCTGGGCAAGAGCGGTCATTGGCGCGGTATACGTCTCGATCGGCTCAGACAGAAGCGGGATCGGAACAGGATGCCAAAACAGACGAAACTTGCCCGCATTGAAACCGAGGCCGACATCAGTCGTGGCGTCCGGGCTCTCAAGCGGCGGTGTCAGATCGTGCAGCGCATGCACGCGGTGACCGGAAACCCGCCGGTTCGCGTCCAGGAGCCGGGCTTTAAGGGGCTTGCACGGATCATTGTCGGTCAACAATTATCGGTCGCGAGCGCCGCTGCGATCTGGGGCCGGTGCGAGCAGAAGATCCAGCCGTTTACGTCCGAGAAGCTGGCGCGTTGTCGAGACACGACCCTGAAAGCAGCCGGCGTTTCCGCACCCAAAATTCGAACCCTGAAAGCAGCCGCTGCAGCGGATCGCGCCGGACAGCTTCTGCTAAAGGCGCCAGATGCCTCGGACGAGGACGTGCGTGAGAGCCTTGTCGCCGTGTCGGGCATCGGCCCGTGGACGGCCGACATATACCTGATGTTTGCGCTCGGCCGACCAGACGCCTTCGCGCCGGGCGACCTTGCACTCCAGATCGGTGCGCAATTCGCGTTTGATCTTGATGATCGTCCGAAACCCGAAGCCCTCGAGGCACTCGCGGACCATTGGCGCCCCTGGCGCAGCGTTGCTGCCCGCATGCTTTGGGCCTACTACGCCGCTGTAAAATCTCAGAAAACAAGCGCTGTTCCCGTCTGACAGGGGCGCTGGATCGACGCCGAGGCCCGCAAGCGGCCGCCCCCGTCAAAAACCACAGCACTGCGCCATTTGTCCTCATGGTCTTTGCAGATTGCTTCACAGATCTGACATGCAAGTCTAATATCGCTGTACTGTAACGTTGTAACGCGGTGCGTGCTCCGCCGTTCGCAATGGTTCCGCAGTGTGTAGTAACGCCGTCAACGCTTGGAACCGCAGGCGCTGGATCGGGAAACACTGACGTGAGAACACACCAGGAAATGCCGGATCACGCCCCGGCACTTGTGCTGAATGCGGACTTTCGCCCGCTCAGCTATTACCCGCTGTCTCTGTGGAGCTGGCAGGATACGGTGAAAGCCGTGTTCCTTGAGCGCGTGAACATCGTGTCCGAATACGAACAGATCGTCCGGAGCCCAGGCTTCGAGATGCGGCTGCCCTCGGTCGTGTCGCTGAAGGACTACGTGAAGCCCGCGCTCTACCCAGCCTTCACGCGCTTCAACGTCTTCCTGAGGGACCGCTTCACCTGCCAGTACTGCGGTTCGAAGCAAGACCTGACGTTTGACCACCTCGTGCCCCGCTCGAAAGGTGGGCAGACGCGCTGGGACAACGTTGTGACCGCGTGCTCGCCGTGCAATCTGCGGAAGGCCAACCACATGCCGCAGAAAATCGGCATGCATCCAAAGCAGAGGCCGTACCGCCCGACGGTGTTTGAGTTGCACCGCAACGGCCGCGCATTCCCACCCAACTACCTGCACGAGAGCTGGCTCGATTACCTCTACTGGGACAGCGAGCTTGAGCCGTAGGGCTCGCTCGGCAAGTGCGTGGCTCGCACCAGCGAACCGTCGTTGAAACGGTTGGGGCGAATGACCGGTCCGACCAACCTGTACCCAGTCCAAGCTCGGGTGACAGACACGCGGGCTGCGATGGTGCCACGTGGTCTTGTCTGTGCGAACTGTTAGGTGCCTTCGCGGTCGCCTGACATTTTCCCCAACGTCCGGCCCCAACGTCCAGTATCCGAGCTTCCAAGCCGATGACGACGACAACTGAACAGGCGGCGCGCGGTGGGTTTCCGGTGCTTGGCCTTCTGATCCTGGCAGCGTTGTCGTTCGTTTGGGGCGTCAACTGGCCGGTCATGAAGATCGCGGTTAGCGAGATGACCGTCTGGTGGTTTCGTTCAATCTGCCTGATTTTTGGTGGCCTCGGCCTCTTGTTTATCGCAGCCATCACGCGATCAGCGATTATCCCGAAGCACACCGACGTCGGCCCGATGCTCCTGACGGCCTGCTTTGCAGTCGGCGGTTGGCACGTCTGCGCTGGTTTTGGCGTTGCACTGATGCCGGCCGGTCGCGCGGTCATCATTGCGTTCACGATGCCCATTTGGACGGCGCTCGCCGCAATCTGGATCCTCGGCGAGCGCCTTAAGCCGACAACCATTGCTGGTCTCGCGCTCGGGTTGGTTGGCATCACAGTCCTCATCGGTCCCGACATCGCGATCGTTGGTCAGGCCCCCCTCGGCGCGATGTTTATGCTCGCAGCGGCAATAAGCTGGGGGCTCGGCACGGTCCTCTTTAAGCGCTTCAACTGGTCGATCCCGGTCGTCTCAAACATGGGTTGGCAGTTGTTAGCGGCGTCCGTTCCCGTCACAACAATCGCCGCGCTCGATGGGCCAATGCCCAATTGGTTTGCCCTCTCGACACCGGTGATGATCGCGATGGCCTATGTGCTGTTGCTGCCGATGACGTTCGGCCAATGGGCTTACTTCCAGATTGTCCGGTGGTTTCCAGCGTCGATCGCAGCGATTGGGACGCTTGCGATACCGATCGTCGGCGTCTATTCGAGCGCCATCTTGCTGAATGAGCCAGTGGGTGTCCGCGAGCTCACGTCCCTTGGTCTCATTTGCCTCGCTCTCATTGTCGTGCTCATCCTGCCCTATTGGATCAACCGGCGGGGACAAGCGTGAGCAAACAGTTCGAACCGGTTGGCTTTGTCGGCCTCGGCGGCATGGGCCGTGGCCTCGTGAAGAACCTCGCAGCCAAAGGCGTTGATGTCCGTGTCATGGATCGGCGTCCAGAGGCGGTGTCCGAAGCCGTTGAGCGCGGCGCACGCGAAGCTGTCTCACTGACCGAGATGCGGTCTGCGTGTCGGATCATCATGGTTTGCATCAACACCGCTGAAGACGTTGAGGCGATGGTGCTTGGCGACGGTGGTCTCCTCAGCATGGACGGCCCCGACAACCTGATCCTGGTTGATCACACCACCTCCAACCCGGCGAGCGTTGAGACGCTCTCAACCGCACTTGCAAAAGCGGGCGCGCGCTACGCCGAGGCGCCGATGACGCGAACGCCGAAACACGCGGAAGCTGGCATCGTCAACGTGCTCTACGGCGGCGACGCGGAACTCCTTGAGGACCTCAGACCCTACTTCGATTGCTATGCCGAAAACATTTTCCACATCGGCCCGAAGGGTCATGCGATCCGGCTGAAACTGATCCATAACTTCATTGCGTTCGCGAACGTGCTGTCGTGGTGCGAAGGCTTCGCGCTCGCTGCCAAAGACGGCATCGATCTCGATCAGGCAATTGCAATCATTTCGGCCGCCGGCGGCAAAAGCGGGATGCTGGACCTCTACGGGGAAGCAACGCTCAATCGCGATTTCACGCCGTGGATGTCCTTATCCAACGCCGCGAAGGACGTTCGCTATTACGCCGAGTGGCTTGAGCAGGCGGGTCTCCCCGGCTTCTATGCGGAGAGTGTCAGCCAATCCTACAAGCTCGCTGAACTTGAGGGATTGGGAGAAGAAGGCTGCACGTCGGTCATCAAAGTGTACGAGCGGCTGACCGGTGTTGCAGCACGCTCAAGCCATGCCGCAAACGACAACGCCGCTGCGGACCGAAAACAACAAGACTGACGTATTCCAGAGCCACCACCTTCACGCGACTATTCCGTCACGACTGCAAGCGCTAAGGCTTGGAGCGCGCTCTCGTTTTGAGCGATCCGATTTCCGTTTGAGTTCAAGGTCGAAGCATGGCGAAATCCGCACACATCTTCGTCGGCATCATCTTCCTGACGATTGCGATTTCGTTTTTCGCAACGACCGGAATCTTGATGTACGAGTTCCGCGAAGACCGCGTCTGGCTCGATTTTTTGGCGCTCGACAGCCACTTCTTCGTTTTCTTTCCAACGTTCGGCATCGTCGCCCTTTACGCGTTCTATCTGCCATCCGTTGCGTTCGTTGATCTGTACTTTCGCCACGTGGAAGGTGGCCCGGTTCGCTTCGGCGTTGGCGCAGTAACGCTCATTCTCACATCGCTGCTGATTTCCAGCTTCATTTTGAGCAGCGAAAACCGTTCGATTTGGGATATTCATCCCGAGACGCTCAAGACTGATGCGGGCCAGCCGTCCTACTGCCTCGACCGCGGCGGAGACTGCGACCGCATCCCGCTGCTGCAAGCGGTCGGCAATCTGCGCGCCCTATCTTCCAACCGACTCGGCTTGGCGCCGTTTGTGCGCACATGCAGCGACCCAGGGCTCATCGAGCCGGACCCCAACCCGCCCCCGAAGCGCTTCTGCGTTGCAACAACCCCGTACAGCGTCGCAACAAAAACAAGCCCTGGGCCGAAGCTTGTGAGCGATGCCGTTTGCTGCCGCGCAAAAGATGAACTCGTGCGCACGGTCAACGCGCTTTACACAAACGAGGCCAACCGCTCACGGACGGGCCAGCTGCACCGCGCTCTTCTCCCGCTCAAGGTTTTCTTCCTATTGGTTTTGCTCACGATCAGTATCGTGTTTTTGACGCTGCGGTTCGACGCCATTCAAAAACACTATCATCGCCATAGGCTCGCGATTGATATCGGCCTGATCATTGGCACGGTTGCCGCCCTCTTTTTCCCACTCATGAGCGAAGCATTCGTTCAGTCGTTGATCGTGCTGACTGGAGACAACGGACGCGGGCCGTTCTCGAATATGGTCCCGATTTTATTGATCGCATTTCTGATCTGGGCACTTTTGATCGGCTTCTTTTTCTTCCGCAGTAATTCCAGTCAGACAGAAAAATTCCTGAAAGTGGCCGGCGGTGTCTTCACCGTGCTCGGCCTGCTGAAGTATGATGTGGTCGTTGATTACGTCGTCTTTTTGATTGGCTCCGGCGCACAAGTGTTCTCGCTTGGTGGTCTTGTTGCACTCAGCGTCGTCATGCTCTGGCTCACGATCATGCTCTGGCGCTGGTCCCTCGAAGCCGCCGACGAAAAGGATGGTTCGTAGTTCTGAGTTGCTCGTTGGTAGAACAGCTTCACGCCCACAAACAGCTCGCCCGCACCAACCAAGCTCGCGCAGGTTGGGCCAGCAAAAGACTCTCCCAAATTCCAGTGGCGCAAGCGTTGCTCGGATCGCTCGCGCCAACCCAGCCTGCGCAGGTTGGGCCAACAAGAGACTTTCCCGAATTCCAGTGGCGCGAGCGTTACCCGGATCGCCTGCACCAACCAAGCCTGCGCAGGTTGGGCCAACAAGAGACACCAACCAAGCTTGCGCAGGTTGGGCCAACAAAAGACTCCAGCGGCTGAATTGCTCGGGGCCGTGAGTAGTGGCAGGTTGCTCGGAGCAATCGCAGCGGTGGAGTGAACGTGGCCTGGGATGACGACATTTTTCGCGAGATCAAGCGGCGCGACATTGAGACGGTCTGCACGGTTCCTGATGGCGGTCTGACGCGCCTGTTGCGCGCCGTCGGCAGCGATGACGGGATGCGGCTGATTACGCTTTCGACCGAAGAGGAAGGCATGGGGCTCGTCACCGGACAGTGGCTCGGTGGCAGCCGCGCGATGATCGCAATGCAGTCATCCGGTGTCGGCAACTGCATCAACGCGCTTGGCTTGCCGTCGATCATGCGCGCGCCGTGCCTGATGTTGATCACGATGCGCGGCGTCTGGGGCGAGTTCAATCCTTGGCAGGTGCAGATGGGGATGGCGACGCGGCCCGTGCTCGAAGCCGTTGGCGTCAAATGTTTCCCAGTCGACAAGCCGGACGACGCTGGCGAAACGTTCGGCGCAGCAGCCGACCTTGCGTTCAACGGCGGCTTCTCGGCGGCCGTGCTTATTTCCCAGCGCGTCATCGGCGCCAAGGGCTTCGGCCAGGATTGAGACCTCTGACATGACAGACAACGTGACCAGCAATCGTATCCAGCGCCGCAAATTTGTTGGAGACCTTCTTGAGCGTCGCGCCGGAGCGCTTGTCGTGCCGGGGCTTGGGTCGCCGACATGGGATTGTTTCGCCGCCGGTGACAGCCCTGAGTATTTGTACTCCTGGGGCGGGATGGGACAGGCCGTTCCAACCGCGCTTGGTCTTGCGCTGGCTCAACCTGAGCGACGCATTCTGGTATTGACCGGCGATGGTGAGATGCTGATGGGCGTCGGATCACTTGGCGTTGTCGCCAATCAGGCGCCGAGCAATCTGGCGATCCTGGTGCTTGACAACGAGACGTTTGGCGAAACCGGGAAGCAGACGGGTTTGACAGCTGGGGCGTCGGACCTCTGCACGGTGGCCAACGGTTTTGGAATTGCCAAGACCCGACAGATTGATGATGCCGGCGATCTGACCGGTATTGCATCTTTTCTGTTCGAAGAGCCGGGCCCCGTCTTTGCCGTCGCGAAAATAGCGCTCAGCGAAGATCCATGGCGCCTGCCGGTCAAAGACGGTGTCGCCATTGCAAACCGTTTTCGAACGGCAATCGGAACAAGCGAGGCGTGAGCCAAGACGGACTTGCGCCGGCGCGTTTCCAACGGACTGACGGCTTTGGGGTCAGAAACGGTTGCCCTTCAGATCGCCTGGCCTTTGATGCAAGTCGACGGCGAACCTTTGATCCATGCTTTCGCAGCCCAGGTTTCGGAGGGCGTCCCGCCTTGTACCGCGGCTTCCGGATTTCGCGCATAACTGTGAAACGCGTAGCAGTTATCGCTGACTTTCTGGACGAGAAAACAACCGCCGCCATCAGGCTGATACATGGTGCAGAAACCGCGCCCGGCGACACTCCAATCGCCACGCGCCTGTTTCCCGTCTTGATCGATATAGATCACCGAGCCGCCGACCGAGAACATCTCGGCAAACGTCGTATCGTTGGGGTAAAACCCTTCGATCACTTTTCCTCGGAACGTGGATTGCACGCGGTCAGTTGACATCCAGCGGGCATCGCGAGCTTGTGTCTCTTCGGACGTGGGTGCTGTTTTGGGCGCCGGCTGCTCCACCGACTTCTCGGCCCAGGCAGATGCATTTGCGCCGACAAGAAGCAAAACACCAAGACAAACTGTTCTCAAAATTTGCATCGCGCACCATCCATCGAACTGACGACCCGTTGCGTAGTTTATCAAAGACAGTGTCAAAAGCGTTTCTCAGAGAGCTCTTGAACGCTTAACCCGAACGGGACAACACCCCCATGTTGGCAGATCAATCCGCTCGACGAAACCTATTCCGCGTGGGCCTCGCAGCCGGTGCGCTCCTACCATTCATCGTTGCCGGGCCGATGGAGAGCCACGCAATGTCCGGCTACAAATGGAAAAACCGACCGCTCGTCGTCTTCGCATCAAACAATCAGAGCGCAGCTTTCCGCCGGCAAGTCGCGATCATCAATGCGCGCCGCTCGGGATTTCGCGAACGCGACATGGTCGTGATCGCAGTAATGACTGCTGTCCGTCGGCGCGCTGGCCGTGCCGTCAACCTCGGCTGAAGCTCTGACCGTGGCGAAACCTGCAACGGCT
>JBCBWG010000138.1:5154-8778 GCA_039817205.1 Pseudomonadota bacterium | reverse complement strand
TCACGGTCTATGAGCCCGGTGGCGAGGGTGACGCTTTGGCGGTCATGCACCGTGGTGAGATCACGCGGACAGCGCGCGAGTGTACAATCTCAAACGGACAGGTCGCCGTGAAATATGGCTTCTCTGGCCGGGTCCTTCTAGGCCCGCGTGGTCGGGCCGGCTTGGTCTCACTTCCTGTCCAGGTCTCGGTCACGGGTACGGATCGGACGCAGCTTCAAGCTGAAGAATTGCGGGTCGATGTGAACGTGAGCGTCGACAAGCCGATCGGTTACTTCTCAATCGTTCGGACCGTGACGTTTGCTGTGCCGCAGGGCTCGAGGCCTGGCGAATATGATGTTTTGGTCGGTTTCAGGCCAACCAAGCCCAATCTCGGTAGTGGTCTGGCCCCGCAGCGCAGCTAACATTTGAGCGCGCACGTGTCACCCGGATCTGTGATGCCTATCGCGATCCGGGCTAACGCCAACGATCATCCCAGCACGCACATATCTGTCAGGATGCAGGTCCGACCCCGCGGCGGCGCTGTCGGCGCTCGATTAAGCGATTTCCGCGCGGTCTCAGCCGATCTCGAATTTGCTGTGTTGGAAGGCCCATTTCCGGCAGCCCTTGCTGGCGCTCGAACAGCATGAGTGCCCGTCGGGTTTGAGGGCCCATAATCCCGTCAATGCGACCACCGTACAGCTGCCTGACGCGGAGTGAGCTTTGCACTTCACGGAACTCTTCGACGTTTCGCAGCAGATCCTCGCGCCCGAAACGTCCAATCCCTTGCGCGAACTGCTTCGGCGCGATTGCCACGTTGACGACCGACCGCTCAATCAGCCGCCGTCGCGATCGGAGGCGTCCGTTCCGGGTCCGGCGTCTGATGACTTTGTAGCGGGACAGTTCATAGGTGCCGACGTTGATGCCAACGACAACCGGTCCCTGGGCGGTTCGCTTCAGGATTGGCGCACCAGACGACCCTTTAAATGAATCACAGGTGTGAAACATCAGTCCGGGTCGCCGAGCGGGCTTGAATGAACAATCGGAAGAGAGCCATCGGTGATCGAGACGCCTGTCGCCATGGTAGGCGATCATGAAGAGCGGCCCGCCTTCGTCACCGCGTCGTGTCCGGGCTGTCCGTCTTGTTTGACGTGCACGGCGGCGGGCCCGTCGCCTCTCAGCCGCGCGGGTCTCGCGGCGGCCCGTGGTTGGTCTATCGGCGAACGCAAGCGCTTTGCCGCGACAGACCGGTTTGGCAAGTTTGGCAAAGGCCCAGTCGTCGGACATGGCAGACAATGACCGTTGGCGACGCTGACGGCCGGCGTAGAACGACAGCAAAGGCTGGTTTCGGTCGACGAACCGGAGCGTTGTGACATGTCGACTGAGAACAGGGCCGACTTCGGGGGCAAGCATGAAGCGGAAAAGCTGCAGGCTACGAGCCAGTCTGCGTCCCGGACGGACAAGACAGTGCGCATTCGTCGCGATCATCGCATCGCCAACGCAGAACGCAGTGCAGGCCCGACCACTACCGCGCTGCCAAAGAAACCCTATTGATTGCGCAACGTTCCGAAGCCGCCGCGGCACTCGGACACGCTGGTCGTCGCCCAACACATCAACGCGATGGAGCAGAGCATGGTCTGCACCGGCGGGCGCGCTCTTCGGAAGCTGAAGCGCCTGCGCTGTGCCGACGCTGGCACACGTGGCGAACAGCAGAAGGCTCAGAAAAACGTTGCGCGGATGGTCGTACAACGATGCACCTGTCTCAAAAGCAGCCAATTTCGAAAAGCGTAGCGGACTGGCCGAGATTTGAAACATCAGCCTGCAAAATGTTGTCCAACGCAGGGCAAAAACTATTTCTGGATTCGTGCGACGCTTTGCGGCGCTGTGCGGCAACAGTCGGCGCTGGAACGCAAGGCCGGTAATCGCGCGCTTGGGTCGTTACACGCGCGAAGCTTTGGCCCGAGCGTCATCCTGCGGTTCGGATGCCGCAGAGCGGGTATACTGAGTCGGAAAGAAAAAAGGCGGTTCCTGAAGGTCATTCAGGCCCGCCTCTTACTCTCATTCGCCTCGAGCTCCCGGATCGAAAACACCTTGGGCATTGGCCCCAGTCGTCAATTCAACCGGCCCGGCAGATCGTTGATCGCGCCGGTGATCAGGTCGTCCGAACCTTTGCTTCCGAGGCGACCTTTCAGGATCTGCTCAGCTGCGGCCACGGCCTGTTCCACTGCAGCTGCCCGCACTTCCGTGACGGCCTGAGCTTCTGATCGCGCGATCTTCTCTTCCGCCGCGCGCGTCCGACGCTCAAGCGACTCCTGTAGCGACTTCCGCGTTTCGACCGCGAGTGCGCGCGCTTCTTCTTCGGCACGCTTGATGATCTCTCCGGCTTCCTGTTCGGCGGTGGCTGCTTTGCGCTGGTAATCCGCAAGGATTTGCTGGGCTTCCTCGCGGAGACGTCGCGCTTCATCGAGCTCTTTACGAATGCGGTCGGCACGCGCGTCCAGGGCGGACCCGATGAGTTTGGGGATGCCGTAATAGAGCATGAGCGCGACGAAGGCGAGGAAGGCGACCCCAACCCAGGTCTCTGGGTTCGAGAGAAGCGGCGTGTCGGCGGAGGCGAGGAATGTGAGCATGTTATTTTCGTCCCGTCGTCGCTTCGATCGCTGCATTCAACTCGTCGGTCGACACGGTCGCGCCAACCAGTTTCGATACGATGTCGCCAGCGGTGTCACGGGAAATGGTCGTGACCTCTGACAAGGCCGAAGCCTTCATGGTCGCAATCCGTTGCTCGGCCTCTGCAACCTTGGCTGCGACCTGCTGCTCGACGGAGCTACGTTCCGCATCCGTCTCCGCCGCAAGCTTGTCGCGTGTTTCCTTCGCCATCGCAGACGCTTTACCGCGGGCGTCGCCAAGGCGTTTTTCGTACGTCGCGATTGCTTCGTCTGTCTGTGATTTCAGCTGCTGCGCTTGGTCGATATCCTTTTGGATACGTTCGCGACGCTTATCGAGCGCCCGGCCAATCCGCGGAAGAATAAAGCGCGACAGAGCGAGATACAGAATCCCATAGGTGATCGCGAGCCAAAACAGCTGCGATGGATAGGACGAGGGATCGAGCTGCGGCAGCCCGGATTTGCCGGCTTCAGCGGCCGCAAGTGTAACGGCGGGAACCAACCTATGCTCCTTCGTCCTAGAGGGCGCCAATGACTTCAAAAGCGCCAGTGACCTGACGTCTCCCGGGGAGACGGATTTCCATGCTTGATCTGCTGATCGACGCAATCGGATGATTGCGTCGCCTCAAACAGTGAAACGATCGGCAATTGCCGGCCCATTTGGATCTGGCAGTCATGCCAGACCGGGGTCGGTTTCAACCAACGTCGACGTCTCAGGCTCGTCTCCCGGATCGGTTCCGAGAGACCGCCCGCCCCGTGCGGACGGGACCTAGCCGAAGAGGATGAGCATTGCGACAACCAGGGCGAACAGGCCGAGCGCTTCCGCGAACGCTGCGCCAACCAGCACGCGTGCGAACTGGCTATCGGCTGCGCCCGGGTTTCGCATGGCACCGCTGAGGAAGTTTCCGAAAATGCTACCGACACCGATACCGGCGCCAATGAGGCCGGTACAAGCGAGGCCGGCACCAATCAGCCGTGCAGC
>JBCBWG010000138.1:0-5054 GCA_039817205.1 Pseudomonadota bacterium | reverse complement strand
TCTGCGTCCATGGTTCATCTCCTTGAGATTTGAAAGTCAGGTTGAATTGAGTGGAGGCGGCGCGATCAATGCCCTTCGTGCAGGTTGATCGCGTCGTTGAGGTAGATGCAGGTCAGAATTGAAAAGATGAACGCCTGCAAAACCGCGACGAGAAATTCGAAGGCCGTCAGCCCAAGCATCGCGATAAACGGAATGAAGCCGAGCACGCCGAGCGAAACGACGAAGCTTGCGAACACCTTCATCATGGTGTGCCCGGCGAGCATGTTTGCAAACAGTCGGACGGACAGGCTGATCGGTCGGATGAGAAACGAGATGAACTCGATCACGACGATCAAGGGGAGGATCGCGATCGGCACGCCTTCCGGAACGAACAGCTTGAAGAAGCCGAGGCCGTGTCGCGAAAAGCCGATGACCAACACCACCAGGAAGACAAGGGCTGCGAGGGCAAACGTCACCACGATATGGCTCGTGACCGTGAACGGCTTCCAGATCCCTGGAATAGCGATCATGCCAAGAAGATTGAGGACCAAAACGAAGATAAAGAGCGAAAAGACAAACGGCAGGTACTTCATGCCCGACAAACCAATGTTGTCGCGGACCATGTTGCCGATGAATTCGTAGGACAGTTCGGCGAGAGACTGCATGCGGCTTGGTACGAGCGAACGCTCGGAGACCGCGAGCGTCAGAAACGAGCAGATCAGTCCGAGCGCGATCACCATGAAGAGCGATGCGTTCGTGAAGGACACGTCGTAGCCGACCAAGTTGAGGTCGAAGAGACTTTTGACCTCGAACTGCTCCATCGGGCTAATCTTGCCCGAGCCGGCATCAGAAGCATCTGCTGCCACGTTTCACCCCCTCAAAATCAGTCAATCGCGTTTGTTGTCTAAGCCGTCTGAGTTCGCGTCGCTCTCAGTGTCTGTGGCAGCGTCTGTTGCTCTGTCCGTCGCAGCGTCCGTTGTAGCCGCATCAATCGAGCGGGACGCTCTGGACGCGGACCGAATGAGGTTCCAGGTTCCAGCGGCGCCTCCCAGGAGCAGCCCGATCATCAGGAAAAGCGGTTTCGTCCCCAGTGCGTTGTCGGCAAATAGCCCGACCCCTAGTCCAAACAGCACCCCGACGATCGGATCAATCGCCATCTTCATCGCGTGACCGAATGCGTTGCCGCCGCTCGATCGCGTTTTCTGTTTAGGTTGGGATCGACCTGTGAATTGATCGATCTTCTCTCCCAATCGCTGGGACCGCTGTTTAATTTCCGCCCGCTCTGCATCCGTCAGGCCGTCGGAGCTGACCTCGGAATCAGAATTCTTATCGGACATCGGAAACACGCGATCTCAGGATCGGATGCGTTGGGCTCTCCCAAGCGCGGCGGACCGTAGTGATGGACAAAATCGGTGTCAAGACAGGGAAATAGCAAGTTTCCCGAGGAAATCTGTGCATGTTCGGAGTCCTGCGGCAGCGCATTCGACGGGTTGTCTGACAATTTCTGTCGGCGGCAAACGGATTTTTCACTGAGTTATCGGAAACTCCCCCTCGCGATCGTGCTTTCGGGCACGGGATCCGCCGTCCCGCAACGAATTTCAGCAGGGGCGGTCGGGTCCGGTTCAGCGTCAAGTTTTGCGTTTTGGGGACACCATGTCGGTATCTATCTCTGCTTTCGACATCGCGTTTTGGCTGTTGATTGCGCTCATTGCGTGCATCGCCTTCGCAATTGAGTCGGGCGTCGTCACCCGTCACCGCAAGATGGTTGTGTCCTCCCTGTTCTCTTCGACCCTGACAGCGCTCGCCCTGATGTTCCTCGTGGAGGACAACTCGACCTTCCAAATCGAGCACCACAAGGTTGGCCCGCAAGGGGGTCCGAAAGCGATGAAGGGCATGACGCTCGATGAGTCCCATGGTGCGAGCAACATTCAGACGACTGTGAATGAAGGTCTGCGGCGAACCGGTGACGGCGTTCGCGATTGCGACCAGTGTCCCGCGATGGTCGTACTCGACAACGGTCAGTTCTTTATGGGGTCGGCGGAGACCGAGACCGGGCGCAAGATTGTTGAAGGCCCGCGGAAGCCCGTCACAATCCCGCAATCGTTCGCGATTTCTAAATACCCAATTCTCAAAGAGGAATACCGCGAATTTGTCATGGAAGCCCAGCATCAGTCGACGGGGTCGTGTCGGTCCTTGGATGCCAGCGGCGACAGCGAGGTTAAGCTCGATTGGGAAAACCCGGGCTTCCAGCAGGACATCCGACATCCCGTGGTCTGCGTGAGTGTTGAGGACGCGAAAGCCTATGTCGCTTGGCTGTCCGAGAAGACAAAACAGAAATACCGCTTGGTCACGCAGGCTGAGTGGGAATACGCCGCACGCGCTGGCTCGACCGATCCGCACTACTTTGGCGAACGCGTGAGCGCAGGCGACACCAACTTCGGCAACGAACGCAGCGGAACAACGTCTGCGACGACGTTCCGCACGAATGGCTTCGGCATCGCCGACATGATCGGTAACACCTGGGACATCACGGCCGATTGTTGGACGCCGGATCTCACGACGGTGCCGGACGATGCGACGCCTGCAAAATTCCCGGCGTGCCCCAGCCACGTCATCAAAGGTGGCGCGTTCAATAGCAAACTGGATCAGATCCGAGCTGCTGCGCGTCGCAGCATCTATCGGAGCCACGGCGCCCCATCAGTCGGCTTCCGCGTTGCGCGTCAGGTCGAGCCGGTCGTGACGCCGAAAGCAACGGCTGAGCGGTAGTCGTCTGTTGAGACTTGATGTGGTCGGGCTGCCGCGCCTCGTGTGGCAGCGGAAGCCGCCTAACTTGCCTCCAAGAAGCGCTCGGCGCCTTCGAGGTCGACAGAGACGAGTTGGCTGACGCCGCGTTCGGCCATGGTGACGCCGAACAAGCGGTTCATGCGCGCCATGGTCATCGGGTGGTGGGTAATCACCAGAAAACGCGTCTCAGTGCGCTCGGTCATATTCTCCATCAGCGTGCAAAAACGCTCGACGTTTGCATCGTCCAGGGGCGCGTCGACCTCGTCCAGCACGCAAATGGGCGACGGGTTCGTAAGGAAGACCGCGAAAATCAGCGCAAGTGCCGTGAGTGTTTGCTCACCGCCCGACAACAGCGAGAGCGTCGTCGGTTTTTTGCCCGGCGGTTTCGCAATGATCTCTAGCCCGCCTTCCAAAGGATCTTCGGCATCGACCAGTGCCAAACGCGCTTCGCCGCCGCCAAATAGCGTTTCGAACAAGGTGGCGAACTGCCGGTTGACGCTTTCAAACGCCGTTAGCAGCCGTTTGCGTGCTTCTCGGTTGAGCTGGCCAATGCCGCCGCGCAGTTTCGCAATCGCAGCTTCCACGTCAGCCCGTTCCGCGTCCCGCGTTGTGAACTCAGCCTCCAGCGCGTCCAGTTCTTCTGCGGCTTGAAGATTGACGCCGCCGAGCCGGTCCCGATCACTGCGCATTTTTTGCAATTTTGCGGTTGTGCTTTCCAGATCGGGAAGTTCCGCGTCCGGCGTCTTGTCCAGGTCCCAACCGGCCCGCGCCCGTGCCATTTCGGGTTCAGCATCCAGCGTTTGGCGAATGTCGTTTGCGGCGTCGATCAAAGCCGCCCGTGCAGCCTCTAAACGGGTTTCATCGCGCGCTTTGCCTTCCCGTGCTTCGCCAACCGATGTTTGGGCCGCGCGCAGGGTCGTTTGCGCGTCGCGAAGCTCTGTCTCCGCGATCGCGAGTGCATCAGCGGAGCGTTGTCGCTCGATTTCTGCCGCTGAAACTTGGACAGCCAAGGTCTCCGCGCGCGCTCGCAATTGATCCGGCAGCGTTGATGCATCCGTCAGTTGTTCGGCAACGCTGGTGGCGCGCCCATTCAGCTCAGCGATCCTTCGTCCAGCGGCGGCTGCCCGTTCGGTCCAGCGGTTCTGATCGGCCGTCATGCTCTTTGTCTGCTGGGCCAATTGCTGGACTTCGCTTTCCAGGCCCGCGAGTGCCGCTGCGATCTCCCCGGCTTTCTCGCGCGCGACATCTCGCGTTTTGGCGATTGCTTCAAGTTCGGGCCTCAGAGGATCGGCGGAAGCGAGTGCCGAGCGCATGTCTTCGGCCGATGCAATCGCCGCGCGGGCGTCCGCTGCATCTGCTGCGAGTTGAGCCAAGCGGTCCGACAGTGTCTCAACGCGCAGCGTCTCTGCGGCGGCCTCCCGTTCCGCAGCTTCCAGGGTGCGTCGCGCCTCGTCGAGACGTTTTTGGAGCGCGTCACGTGCGGACTGATGTTCTCGCAGCGCCGTGCGGGCTTGTTCGAACGCTAAATGTGCAGACGCGGCAGCTGTCTCAGCTTTGGCGTCCGTGGTCCGCGTTTTGGTCAGTTTCCGCTTTAAGCTTTGGAGCCTGTTGCGTTGTTCGAGCCGGGTTGCCGCGGCCGTCGGCGCTCCTGCCCGCATGGTCAATCCATCCCAACGCCAAAGATCGCCATCGCGTGAGACGAGCCGTTGACCCGGTTTGAGGCTGTTCTGAAGTCTGGCGCCGTCCGCTGCATCGACGACGCCTATGAACGCCAGTCGCCGGCCAATGGTGCGCGCACCGTCGCCGGTGACAAAGTTGGTCAGGCACGCAATGCCATCCGGTAGCGGCGGGTCATCGGGTGCGGGATCGGCTGAGCTTGGCTCCGACCAATATATCGACGCGTCGCTTTCGAGAGAGGCGTTCAGATCATCGCCGAGCGCAGCTGCGAGCGCGGCCTCGTATCCGTCAGCGACATCGAGCTGATCGATGATTGGCTTGGTATCACCAGTCCGCCCGGCGCTAAGCAATCGGCTCAATGTGCCGACCTCAGTCTCTAGTGCGCGGAGCGCGAGGGCCGTTGTCTGCCGCTCGTCGCGCGCGCGGTCGCGGGCGTCGGAGGCCTCGTCCTGATCGCGGGCCGCGCGCGAAAGTGCGGTCTCGGCGGCGGGCAGGTCGGCTTCTAATTTTTTGACTGCGTCCCGGGCAGCCTGAAGCTTTCCGTCGTCACCGACCGTGGCAACCAACGCGTCGTGCTGTCGGTTCGTGTCTGCTAGCTGCGCCTCTATGCGTTC
>JBCBWG010000137.1:0-8828 GCA_039817205.1 Pseudomonadota bacterium | reverse complement strand
TCTGTCACGCTTGCGGTCCGGCATCTGCCACTGGTCGAGACCTACGTGATCGGTTTCCTTGCGCCATTCTTGGCAACGGTGATCGCGTCGATCGTGCTCGCCGAACGCGCGACGCCGTTTCAATGGGGTGTGATCACAGCGGGCTTCGTCGGCGTGTTGATCGCGCTGAGGCCCGGCACGCCCGAATTTTCGTGGCCACTCATCTATCCGGTGGCCTTCGCGGTGATCAATTCCGTCTACTTTGTTCTGACCCGTTTGGGCGCTCGGACCGAAACACCGGAAGCCCAGTTGTTTTACGTCGGCGTGTTCGCAACGGCTGCACTGTCGGTCTTCATGCCGTTTCACTGGGAAGCCCCAACGGCTGCCGCCTGGGGGCTCATCTCTTTGACAGGCCTTCTCGGGACGACGGCGCATATTCTGCTGATTTACGCCTTTTCGCGCGGGGCAACGGCTGTGATTTCGCCGATGGTTTACACGCAGATCATCTGGTCGGCGATCATCGGTTACGTGGTCTTTGATGACGTGCCGCTTTGGACGACGTGGATTGGCGCAGCTGTCGTTGTTATTGCTGGTATCGCGCTCATCCGATCGCAAGCGCAGACATCGCGCCGTGCCCGTCCAGCCGAATGAACCACCATCTCTCCTCGCATCGCGCCTCGAAGGTCTGCAGCGCATCGCACCAAAGCTCGTCGGTTGTTGGGCTCCGGTGGCTCAAAACGCGCTCGCCGAAACGTAACAGTCGGCCAAATTGAAACTGTTTCAACCCCTCAGCAGTGTTGGCGACGATCATCACGGGGCGTACACGGTGCAGTTGAAGCGATGGACCCGTTTTTCGGAGACCACGACCATGACACTGCTTTTGATTGGCCTCGGAATTGTTGCCTTGGCGGGCCTTGGCCTGCTGATCCTCGGATTTGGACTGCGCCGGGAAAACATCACGGTCACGGGCACAATCGCCCAGGTGCTCGGCCTCGCCAGCATTGCGACGGCTGTCGGGCTTTATTACCTGCCGGATTTGCGCGGGAACCCAAATGCTGAGCTGGAAGCGCAGTTAAAAGAGACGAAGGCCGAACTTTCCGACGCAAGGACGAAAGCTGAGGAGGCAGCCAAGACCGCGGTTGCCAAGCTCGCGATGCAAAAGGCGCTTGTCGTCAAAGCGCAGGACCGCACCAAGGCCGTCACGGCGCGCTTGAAAGCTGCCGACGCCCGTCGCCAGAAACTTCTCGAGGTGGAGCGCGCCCGATTGAAGGCGCTGTTAGCAACCACAGGCGAGGCAAACCCAGCGCACAGCGCAACTCAAAGCACGCCCGTGGACCTCCGCGGGAAGGCGACACACGAGACCAACCAGGCGACGGCCGAGCGGCTTGAAGAAGAGATCGTCAAACTCGCGCAACTCATCCGCCGGAAGAAAGATATCGACGACCGCGAACCGGCCGACTTCCAAAAGGTCGCGAAATTGCGCGACCGGATGAATTTTGGATTTCAGACGGAACACTTCGGCGTCGAGGTTTACCCCGACACCGAGGTCGTGAAAGGCAAAACCGGAAAATACTACGTCATCGATATTAAGAATGCCGAGACCGGCGCACGGTTTCAGTTCGGCGGCGGCAAATACACGCTCTCGCGCGACTCTCGCTCTTTCCGGCGTGGGCTTCAGTCGTTCATGAAGGAAGTCGTGACGACAATCGAGGGCAACCTCGATTACGTTCTGTTCGTTCGCGGGAGTGCGGACTCGGTGCCTTATTCCGGGCGGCACGAAAACGGCTACGACTACCGCCAGGTCAAGTACATGCGCTCCGTCGGCGACGGAAAGTACGTCAATGATTTCGGTGTTCAGGCCATCGGCAAGCGTGTGCGCAACAAAGACCTGCCGTTCTTAAGAGCAGAGTTTTTGCGCAGCGTGATCACCGAGGTCTACCCGGCACAACCGGCGATCGTCCTTGAGGGCAAAGTGACCGACGCGCGCAGCAACGAGGATCGCAACGCCGAGCTGATCTTGTACGTGAATTGGTAAGTTCGAAAGGGTCGAGCGGAACAGCCTCTGTTTTCACAGCCTCTGATTTTGGGGCCTCTGGCTTCAGAGCCTGCGACTTTGCGGCCTATGCTTTCGGGTCGACCCGGAAATAGGATTTCAGCCTCGCATTTTCGCGAGCCAGGCTGAAGCGCATGGCACGCCCGACGACTCGGTTCGCAAGCGACGTCATGCGCTTTCCGGCGCCTGGCCCAGCAACCCGGGCGATGCGTGCACCGAGGCCTTCGACATACGCCTGGACGTCGAACGCGTGGCGCAGGCAGACGGCACCGATCTCCTCGCGACCAACATGGACCTCTTCGGCCGGCTTCGCCAAGCGACGGTCAACGCGGAACGCCACCATCGATTCATAGAACGTCACCGCATGGACGAGGCCCGCAAACGGCGCGCCCGATGTGTGCGTCACGTGAGGGCTGCGCGCCTGGATGCAATCGGCGACATGTTTGGCAAAGCTCATAAAGCTGCGCGGAGATGGGTTGGCAAAGCCCTTCATAAAGCTCGCGTGCGTATCCTCAATGATGACAACGCCCCCGTCGCGCACACGGGGAAGCGCTTTCGTAAGCGTCACGATCTGCTGGCGATTGGTATGCCCGCCGTCATCAACGAGCACATCAATCTCGCCAACCGACTGGAAAAAGCCGTCCCAAAATCCTTCATCGGCCTGATCGCCGATGAAGATCTCAAAGCCCTGCTCTTCCATCCGCCGGGCGTTCTCGTTCACGTCGACGCCAATAATGCGGGCATCGGGGCCAAGCAGTTCGCGCCACATGACAAGCGAGCCGCCGTTCAAGACCCCAATCTCGACGATTGTAACGGGCTTGCCGGCAAATGGCGCGACGAGGCTTTGATAAACCGGGAAATAAGAGGACCACTTCATCGTCTTCTGGCTGAGACCCCGAAAGATCTCTTCGACCGACCGACGCCCTTGACCCGTTTCGCAGTCCATTCCGTCCAGCACGGCGATACCCTCACGCGAATACATTCGGCGTCCGGCATACCGCAACAAGGTTGGCAATTGGTGAAGTTGACAGCCGGTTAACGCTACGAGTTAACGCTGCCAGACGACGCGATAGAGGTCGAAGCGTCGGTCGTGGAAATTGCGCGTTGAGCCTTGCGCGCGCGCGGCTCTGAGGTCCGACAGGCGCAAGTCAGCGAACGCAATCGTTTCGGTGTTAGCGCCCGTGTCGGCAGCCACACCATCGCGCGCAAACGCAAAATCGCACGGCGTCAGAATGCAGCTCTCTGCGTAGTGGATGTCCATGTTCTCCACGTTCGGCAGGTTGCCGACGACGCCCGACAGCGCGACGTAAATCTGGTTCTCAATTGCGCGCGCATGACAACAATAGCGCACCCGCAGGAACCCGCGCCGCTCATCGGTGCAGAACGGCACGAACAGGATCATCGCCCCTTGATCTGCCAAGTGGCGCGTCAGTTCGGGAAACTCGGCATCATAGCAGATCAAAACGCCGATCGGTCCGCAGTCGGTGTCAATCGCTTCAACGCGATTGCCGCCGCGAATGTCCCACCAATAGGCCTCGCTCGGCGTCGGGTGGATTTTGTCCTGCGCATGCACCGAACCATCGCGCAGAAACACATAAGCGACGTTCCGAATGTTGCCGTCTCGGCCTTTCGTGCAGTGGGAACCGCCAATGATGTTTACGTTGTAGCTGACAGCGAACTTAGACATGAAGTCCACGAACCAGTCGGTATAGGTGGCGACCCGCTCCATGCCCTCTTTGGGCGGCAAAGGATGCTCTTCGAGTGAGAGCAACTGGTTGGTGAACAGTTCCGGAAAGACGATGAAATCGCTGTTGTAGTCTGACGCGACATCGACAAAGTACTCGACCTGTTTGCGGAACTCTTCCTTCTGGCTGATCCCGCGCATCTGCCACTGCACGGTGGCCACGCGCACGAGTTCTTGCGGCGCGAGGACCGCGCTTGCAGGTTTGGCATCCTGCCGCTCATCATAGCGCGGATTTTTCCAAAGCATGTGGGTTGCGTGACCGTCGGACTGTTTGTCGGTCGGGTCGTAATTCAGAAGGCAACCAATCGGCTCGAAATCTTGGGCGAGGTGAAAACCGATCGCTGTGTCACGGACCGTGCGCTCGCGGACCGCGGCCAGATAGTCATCCGGGTTGGGAAAGGCGCGCTTGCGACGGGCATAGCCGGGCATACGCCCACCGAAGACAATGGCTTTCAGGCCGAGTTCTTCGCAGAGGTTTTTGCGCGCCTTGTAGAGACGCTGTCCAATGCGCAAGCGCCGGAAACTTGGATCAACGCTGACCTCCATCCCGTAGAGGTGGTCGCCATCGGCGTCGTGGCGCGATGCATACCCGTTTCCAGTGATCTCAGCCCAGGAGTGCTGCGCCAGCGCAAAGCGACCCGAAATAACAAACGTCGCCGCATGGCCGACGATCTGGCCGCCGTATTCGGCAACAAACTGGCCGTCGTTAAAGTTATTGATTTGGCCTCGGATTTGGCGGCGTGAAAACGCATCGCGAGCGCCGTAAACGCGCCTCGACAGCTCAGCAATGGCATCGACGTCGGCGCGGCCAGCCAAGCGAAGCACGAGCTTTGGTGCAGCCGTCGGCTCAACCGGCTGCGTGCCGTCGTCATCAGCGATGTCCGTTGTCTTTTCCATGCGGGCCCCTGGTCGTGAACACCGGAGGCTTGCCAAGGGTTCCGACGGCGGACAAGTGAAATCTTTGGCCCTCGCAGCGCCTGAGTGAAATCCGGACGGGTGCGGCAACCAAGAAAGCCCCCGCAGCGAACTGCGAGAGCTTCCCGGGAGGAGCCGGATAAATTGTGGTTGGTCGAACTCAGCGCCGTTGAATGCCGCCGAAGACCGGGCCCATGATGTCGAATAGACCACGCTCGGAGAAGCTGCGGTGGCGACGGAACCCACCACCGAACGACCGGGATCCACCGAATGAACGCGAACTGCGGAAGCGGCGATTGCTCCGGAAGCGGCGACCACTACGGAAGCGCCTCACGCCGCGGAAGCGTCGGCCCCGCGCTCTCACCGTCTCGACGAGGCCGCCAGAGGAAGCCGTTGCAGGTTTCGCCACGGTCAGAGCTTCAGCCGAGGTTGACGGCACGGCCAGCGCGCCGACGGACAGCAGTCCCGCAATGGCCATCGCGCCAATGGTTCTCATGATCGTCATCGTTGTTCTCCTGTTTTTTTATCCCGGCGCTTTGCCTCTTGAAGGCTTAGGAGGCCGGGACGTCTGATGACACAGGTAGAACAGGGTTAAGGCTCACCTTCAAAGCAACAGGGTGCGAGCGTTCGTGTTCGCAGAAACACGTACGCGTGATCCGAAAATGCGGCGCGGCGCACATCATTCGTGCGTTTGGCTTCACGCCTCTAGCTTCACGCTTCCGGGCGTCCCGGACTGGCCCCCCAGACTGGCACCCCGGACTGGCGATGGCGGCGCTGAGCCTTAACGGGTGACGTCGATGCGCGTGAACCACATGCCGTGACGCTGCACGAGTTGATAGAACTTACGTGCATTCCGGATGCTGAGCCGAATGCATCCATGCGATGCACGCCGACCAAGACGTCTCGAATAATCCGTCCCGTGGATCGCGGTCCCATCGTTTCCAATCCAGATCAAATAGGGCAGCCGCATCTTCCATTTCTTCGAATAATACCGCGGCAGCATCTTATATGGCGTGTACGCCCCAGGTTGTGTTTCCCAGCCGCGTTTGCCGGTCGAAACCCGCCAAGAATATTTCCGTTTGCCGTCGACAAAAACCTGCATGCGCTGCTGCGAAAGATCCACCTTTGCAACAAGCGTTGCCGCTTGCGTTACGGTCACGCCGCTCAAAATCAGCGCGAGAACCATGGGCAAGAGTGCCAATATCCGAAGTCCAGATGCCGCCATGACCCAGTCCTCCACCAACTCAACAAACCTGAACGCGCGAGTTACTACGCGAGAGGAAGCCGCGCGGGCGCAAAGATCGCAACCGGGTGCTCTCACGTGGACGGTTGAGCGCTGCAACTCGGCAACAGCTCGTTTTTTGTATGGTTAATGCGGAAAATTCATTGTGGCTGCGTTGCATCAGGAATTGCGGCCGAAATCCGAAACTGAATTGCTTTCCTTGCTATCAATGGAAGACGTGCCTTGATGAAGCTGTGAGGAAATTGGTTTTTGTGGAGCGTACCAATGCAGAAACGGGGAACTCTATTTGTCGTCGCATTGCTGGTTACAGCAACAGCGATCACAGCTTGTCGCCGCGAAACACCAGAGCCGATGGGCCTGGGCGCGCCGACAGCACCAGCGCAGACCCAAATCCAGTAGGAACCGGGTCACACGAACAATCGGCCAACCGGTCGTTCGATACTCTCTCCAGAACCCCGAGCCCGCCAGCTCGGGGTTTTTACGTTTCTGGCGCAAGAACAAGCATTGCGTGTCGTCCTCGAGCTTTCTCTTGAGCGTCCATGAGCGATGCCCGTTTGCGACACCATCGATCGTGACGACACACACGGCGTCCGATCGACGCCCCAGCACAGGCGAATCACTTAACTAAAGGTAAACCAGCAACCTCAGACCGGGCTTGTGCGATGCAGACTGTGCCACTGCGGCTTGTGATCTTCATCCTTGCTGTTCTCATCGCGACACCTGTTGTCTCTGCGCTCGGCGTGGCGACCAGCACGACATCTGGGACGTCGCAGGGCAATGTGATCACGATTGTGATTTCGCGCGGTGAACAATTGCAGCTGCGCGGCACACTCCAGCCGGGACACGAGGCCGGGCCCACGCGAATGGTCTGCAATCAAACTGTCGATGTTGCGATCGCGTCCATTGGGTTTTCTTGCGCGCGCCCACACGCATCTCCGACCGATGCGGCCAATCAGGCGAGTGTTGCGGCAGATCGCTAGCAGCCGGAAAAACTTCCGCCATTTCCCTTAATCACATAAAGGTCGTTTGCCCTTTGAATGGCCGGCGCTATCACTTAATGACGCGCGGCTTGGACAGGCCGCGATCAGCTTTATCTGCTGCAGGCCGGTCGACCGTCCCACTCCCCATTGCGTCAGCGAAGCGATGGCTCAGAGAGACGGTTCGGGGACTTGGCCGCCAGCAAACATCAAAGGCTTGCAGCCCATGTTCTTCGTTGATCGTTTTTGTTTCTTTGCCTTTGCGCTGTGCGCCGCGATGATCGTGTTACCGGAACCGGCGGCGGCGAAGTCACCACTGACCGGGCTCGCTGGAACCTGGGGCGGCTCAGGCAGCGTCAGAATGGCGGACGGCCGCCGCGAACGCATCCGTTGTCGCGCGTACTACAACAAGCGCGGTGGCGGTGGTGTCGGCATGGCAATTCGCTGCGCGGCGCCCGGGTACCGGATCGAACTTCGCTCGAGTATACGGTACAGCAACGGCCGCGTTTCGGGCAATTGGCGTGAGACGAACTTTAATGCCTCTGGCTCCCTTAGTGGCCGCGCACGCCCAGGCCGTTTGGCTGTTGCTATCCGCGGTGGGATCTCAGGTTCGATGTCGGTGTCATTTAGCAAGCGCCGGCAACGCATTTCCATCTCAACGACGACAGGCAATCTGCGCGGCGTGTCGATTTCACTAGGCCGCTAATCAAGCCACAGCGTTGGCCAGGGAGTTGCGTGCTCCCCGACCGAAACTCAGCCGATCAGCCTCTGCCAACGAATGGCATCTTCGTTGCCATGATCGTCATGAATTGGACGTTGGCGTTGAGAGGCAGCTCCGCCATGAAAACGATCGCATCGGCGACGTGACGAACGTCCATAACGGCTTCTGCCATTGTCTCACCGTTCGCCTGCGGCACGCCGTGTTTCATCCGCCCGCCCATGGGCGTATCGGCATTTCCGATATCGATTTGGCTGCAGGCAATATCATACTTCCGGCAATCGAGAGAGATCGTTTTCGTCAGGCCGGTAATCGCATGTTTCGTTGACGTGTAGGCGACCGAGTTCGGCCGCGGCGCGTGCGCTGAAATAGATCCGTTGTTAATGATCCGACCACCCATCGGTGATTGGTCTCTCATGATCCGGATCGCTTGGCGGGCGCAATAAAAGCAACCCGACAGGTTGACGGCGACGACCCTGTCCCAGTCCGAGATTTCAAGATCTGCCATATCGACCGGCGGCGCGCCCATCCCTGCGTTGTTGAACATCACATCCAAACGGCCGAACTCGGCTTTCGTCCGATCAAACAGAGCCTCAACGCTTTCGAAGTCAGCAACATCAGTTGGCACAGCCAGCATGCGACCGCCGCCCTCAACCGCCATGCCAGCTGTCTTCTCCAGCTCTTCGACACGGCGGCCCGCGAGAACAACGTTGTAACCCTTCGCCTGGAGCGCGACTGCGCTGTCCCGCCCAATTCCGCTTCCAGCACCTGTGATTAAAGCGACCTTCTCACCCATCGCGACCGTCCTTCCCTGAATTTGCGCATTGTTTGGCCGACCTTGTCACGCCGCACCCAAAAAGGCACGCGTTGCGCAACGGCCTCAAGCGCCGGTGACATTCCAAAATCACGCAGCATTTAAGCCTTTGGACATCGTTTTTTCGTTAGTATGTGGGCACACGTTGTCGCTTTACCGCAGTCGGAGAGCCCCATGCGCCGCTCAGCCATCCGCCAAACCGCAACCACCACATCTGTCGCCATTACATTCGTTGCGATTCTCAGCGTAACGGGGGTTTGGACCTCCAAGGCGGCACAGGACGAATACTACGAGCCGATCGGCTACGTCACAGCGACGAGCGATTTCGGAAACGGCACAGTGCGCGGGCCCGTACGGCGGACCTGAAGCCCACGTGAGGTCCGCC
>JBCBWG010000136.1:4714-8893 GCA_039817205.1 Pseudomonadota bacterium | reverse complement strand
GTCGAAGGCGAGCGTCTTGACCGGGATCAGCGCCTGATCGTGAAACATGGTGAGGGCTGCGTCGTAGGCTTCCCGGGCCTCGCGGTGAAACATCGTGTCGGCGGAGTGCGGCCCGGTGACATGAATGCCGTCGGCAACCAGCGTCTTGATCGACGGTTCGATGATGTCGCGATCTTCGCATCCGATCGTGCCCGCTTCGCCCGCATGCGGGTTAAGACCGGAGACGGCAATACGCGGCGAGGGGAGACCGAAGCTCGATCGGAGGCCATCATCCAGTATCCGAACCGTCTCGTCGATGGCCTCTGCCGTGATCAGGGATGGGACATCGCGGATCGCTTCGTGAATTGTGAGAGGGGCTGCGCGCAAGTCGTCGGCAACCAAAAGCATCACGGGACGAGGAGCGGTCTTGGAAGGCGCATTGATAAGCGACAGCGCGTGCAAGAACTCGGTGTGGCCTGGATGCGTAAAACCTGCGCGATACAACACGTGCTTTGCGATGGGTGCCGTCGTGACCGCGCGCACGTGACCCTGCATTGCAAGCACTGGTGCCGTCTCAATCGCGCGAATGACCGCAGCACCGTTTTCAGCCGTCGGGGCGCCAGCGCGTGGGTGCTGTGGCAAGGGCTGGTGCAACACGGGCAGGGCATCGGCAAAGGCGCTGACCGCTTCAGACGCATGGCCAACACGTCGAATAGGGACGGTCAAACCAAGCTCAGTCGCGCGCGTCGATAGCGCCTCGGCATCGCCAACAACGACGAACGCAGGCAGGGCGGTGGCCGCGCGATCAACCCAGGCAAGGAGCGTGATGTCGGGCCCAATGCCGGCGGGATCACCGGGCGTGAGGGCAATGGGAAGCATGGAACGGCAAGCCTTTACGCGCGTGGATAGCCAGTTTCATGGAACCCAACGGCGACATCGTGTCGATGTCAAATGGTGTACGGCTGACCGAAGGGCGACCCACGGCACGACGCGCTAGATAAAGCAAACAGCGCCGCGCAACCGTCAGCGAATTTCGATGTGTGCGTCACGGCGCAGATCGGCCAAATGGCGGCGTCCAAGGATTTCGATCTCGCGGCGTTCCAACTGACGCGTCGCACTCTGGCGCGCCTCAAAGGACCCTGACGCCGTTGATTTCCCGCAAACAATGTACACCTCAACGGCGTTCTTGCCGAGGGTTGGCGGCAGCATCTCGTTGCCATTTGCGCTCAACGCCATACTGCGTGTTGGTTCGCTCAACTTGTTTGGATCGCGTGTTCCGAGGTTCTGGAATTTGGCGCCGGAGATCCCACTGGCAAGTCCGCTTGCCGAACCACAATCGCGGAACTGGCGGCGCAAGCTGTCGCCTTCGCTCAGCCGACGGGCGACCGATTGCTGATCAAGGATATCGCGCACGGGAAGAGTGATCAGGGCCAACTGCACGCGGCTTGCATCGCCGCTGGAGCGCTGACCGAGGAAGTCATCGACGTCGCGCTGGCTCACAGAAACAAGCCGCCGAAACCGACGACCGAGAACAGCAGCCCAAGCAATCTGCGCCTTGAACTTAGCCTTCATGGTGTGAGAGCTCGCCCCCGAACGCCGCAATTGTTTTGCAAAGTCAGCGGCAGTTTTGCCGTTCCGTTTGGCGACATCGGCGAAGGCTTTGTCGATGCGCTCTTTCGAGACTGTCACGCCAAGCCGCTTTGCTTCCTGGACTTTGAGACGTTCAGCGATCAGCTCCTCACGCGCACGTCGTTTCATCCCGCTGACCGCCGCTCGACGCGCCGATGAAACCGCACGCTGTCTCAGGCGCTGGGCGAAGGCCTTTTTCCGACGCTCGAAAATGCGAACGATCACCTGGCGTGGCTGGCCTTGGTTCTCACTAATCGTCCGTTGGAGTATCGCCTTCAGACGTTCGTTCGTTCGCGGGTTCGATACGAGTGCCTTGAAGTTGGCCGCAGCGCGTTTGCCGACGTCGCCCGACAGCGCCATCAACTTTGCCCGCTCCTCGATCTCAAAGTTTGTGATCGGCGAGTCATTCACCAGCATGACGATCGCGAGTTTTGACGTCTTACGTGGCTTGGGAGCTGCGCGCCGCTTAACGGTCCGGCGTTTCCGTTTTTTAGGCGCGGCCGGACGTTTCGGCTTGCGGACCTCTGGCTTTTGCACCGCTGGTGATGGTGTCGTAATGACGAAGCCCGGGAAGTTTTGCTGTGCATCGGCGCGGCTGCCAGCGGCCACGAAGGCGAACGCGATCGCCGCGGCTGAGAGGCAAAACCGAGATAAACGACGAGCGGTAACGTCCACGGATCTCTCCAACATGCAGAGCAATAGAGCGGCGACGACGATCAAGCCGTGATTCTTTGGCGAGTGAAACAGACCGACCAATGAATGCGCCAATTCTGCGGCGCTCGAACCGTGTCAACGGCGCGCTGCACCACGGATTGACCGAATTGACGTGTCGGACGACCACAAGCACGACGACTGACGACTGAGCCGATAAAGCGCGAACTACTCAGTGCTGTCCGCTTCAAGCAAGGAGTTAATGCTGGTGTTGGTTTGGAACTGGCCGATGTGTTTCAGGTCAAAGCGGACCATGATCGTACGGTCCGGCTCCAGATCGCGGCTCTCGTCCTCGATGCGGGTCTCGGTGTACGAAACGGCGAGAACAAAGCATTCATCGGCATACTTCAGTCCGACGGTGTCCTGCAACCGGAAGTCGCTATCGATGTCGTAACGCGTCCCAGCACTCAGCGTCCAAAACTCGCTCAAGCGCACGCCGATGTTTGCAATAAGCTCCTGCTGATCATCACAAACCGGATCGCCGTTGCTGTCGAGCACGGGGGAACCGTTCAAGAAGCACTCGGACTGGAGGTTTTCCCGAGCAAACTCGTTGCTCGTGAACGCGTAACTGCCAGACGCAAAAATCGGCCCGTAAGCGACGCGCGCGAAGATGTCGGCCTGACGAAGGCCAAAACCGTCTTCATCGAAGCGGGCCTGCGAGATGACCTGAAACATGGAGTTTGGCGAGAGATACGCCCCAACAACAACGTCTGATCGGCGTGTATCGAGACCGTTATCCTCGTTAAAGGTCGGCTCAGTCTGAATGCCGCCGGCCGGATCAGCTGGCGCGACTGGGATTTGCCCAGGACGCTCAAACGGGTTCTCGTCATCGAGCCGGAAGCTGAGCCCAGCAAGGATCCGCGCATGGCCGCCGTTGTCCGCCTGGAATGTGTACTGCAAGCCAACGTTGGCGCGCGATCCCGTCTCAATGCGGTCAAAACCTGAAAATTTGTCGACCTCAAAAAGGTTCGTGTCGTCAAAGACCAGGCTCCGTGCGTCTTCGTTCGGCAATTCAGCCTGGTCGTCCGCGTTCGAGCCGGTCCGCGCGATGACCTGCCCGATTGGAGAGACGACGTGCGACGCTGACGTTGTCCGTGCGAGCCAGGGATACTCGGCGGTTAGCCCCGCGGCGACGTAACCGCGCGCGCGCGACTGGTCGTCGAGGATGGCGGTATCGACCCCATTGTAGCTGTCATTGACAGAGATGAGGTCGCCGCGAAGGTTGGCGAAAGGCGTGTAGGTAATCCCAATCTGATCCGTCAGGCGCCGTCGCCAATTCACGTCAACTGAGAGCCGCGAGTTTGAAGAGGTCGCGCTGTCCGTCGTGTTGACTGTGAAATCGCGTGAGAGGGAGACGGCGTTGACGTCAAAGCTCAGTTCGCCGCCCAAGATCGAGTTTGCGAAAACATAGTTCCAGTCGATCACGGGGTGGACGATGCTTTCTGACGCCGCCGTTTAAGTCAGGCTCAGACCGCCAAACTGGTAGCCAACGATCGAGAGGTAATTCCGCTCGCTCTGGCCCACCATAAACACGCTGTTCACGCGGTCCCGCAGGATCACGCTGTCGAGTTTGTAGAAACTACGAAACGTATCGTCACTTTCGATCGTCACGTCCCAGCCAAACTTCCACCAGGACGATAGCGAGAAATCACCGCGCGTTTTCAAACTGCCACGGAAGCCAACCAGATCGTCGCTCGCGCTTGGCAGACCGCTGCGCTTTTGATCGATGGCCGCCAATTCGATGTTGTACTCGCCGCGGACACTCCCGATGGCCAGCTTCTGGCGCCATGTGCCCTCGAACAGAAAACCCTGCTCTGTCAGGTAGCTCGGCTTGAATAGGAAGTCGTAGCTCGGCGAGAG
>JBCBWG010000136.1:0-4614 GCA_039817205.1 Pseudomonadota bacterium | reverse complement strand
TCGAAAACGCTCACATTACCATCACGGCGGATCGCCCGACGGGCCGTGATGCGTGAGTTGTCGGCGGTGCGGACGCTCAGCGCCTCAATGAAGCCGTCCCGGAAATCATCGGTGAGGGTAATGCGATCACCGCTTGTGACCGTGCCGCCCGGTTCGCGAAGCGTGACGTTGCCGAGCGCTGTCAGCGTGCCAGCGGCCTGGTCGTACACGACCTCGTCGGCTTTCAAGACGTAGTTGTTGAAGAGGATCTCGACATTGCCGCGGGCGGTCACGCGCTGCCCAGCGCTGTCGTAGATCAGTTCATCGCCTTCGAGGTTCAGGGGCTGGTTCGTGTCCGGGCGGACAAGCGATCCGAACGGCGTTTGCGCCTCGCCATCCCGAACGGGTGCGGGCGTCGCGCTTGTGGCCGCCCCAATGTTGGGGTCCTGCGCCAGGGCGACATCGCCAGCTGGCCAAACGAGCATGGCGCCGAGGCACGCGGTCAATGCCGCGCGGCCAACGCCCGCTCGCAGATTTGAGCCCCCCAAACGCATGTACTCAGCCATCCTCCTGGTGCAGCAAAACCGTCAATCCAAACAGCCACGCCACGCCGACGGGAACCCAAACGGCAACCCATGGTGCGATAAGACCAGCGAGACCAACTTGTCTCGACAGCTCTGCACCAAGGAAAAAGCCCACCCCCACGGTGACTCCCACGATTATCATATTCTGCACGCCACCGGACCGGAATGACCGCAACGACACAGTTGCCC
The DNA here is from genome assembly GCA_039817205.1 of Pseudomonadota bacterium. Taxonomy (GTDB): domain Bacteria; phylum Pseudomonadota; class Alphaproteobacteria; order Rhizobiales; family Hyphomicrobiaceae; genus JBCBWG01. The sequence continues at coordinate 3,862 of JBCBWG010000136.1, read as the reverse complement.
CTAAAAGGACCATCGCCATGAGCAGAAATGGACGTGCCAAGAGCAAGTGCAGAGCGATCTCGTACTGCGAGGCCGGAAGCCCCGCTTTCTGTGCAAGATCGATCAGGTCGGGAAGCTCCCAGATCGACACGGATGTGACGCTATCCAACGCATCGCGCACCTTCTCGGGGCTGAGATAGGTGGAAAGAAGGTAGTCCTTGAAGAATTCTGGTGGTTTGCCCGGGGCCACGACCCACGCGTCCTGAATGTGCCAGTACCGGTCCTTGAGGACTGCGCTTTCTCCACTGATCCGCTCGCGGAAATTTCCATCAGGCGAAAAGCGGAAAGCGGTCACGACGGTCAGTTGCAAGCCGCCTTGTGTTGCGGCGGCTCCATGAATGGCCGATGGACCATCGACGCTGTCCTGCCGGAGCCAGTTGCCGCCGCCGGACATCTTCAGAAAGTTGCTTTCCTTGCCGTAATATTTGGCGAAAAGCTCGTCGGCCTTGGCGCGCGACGCGGCGGCAAACGGGTTGTAAACGAGCACGCCGAAGATGCCGAAGAAGAGCGCGACGACGATGCCAGGCGCGATAAATTGCCAGACGCTCATGCCGCCGGCGCGCATGACCGCGAGCTCGTTTTTTCGATTGAGATTGATCAGCGTCCCGATGCTGGCGACGAGAACAGCGAACGTGAACAAAAGCTCGGTGTAGGAGGGCAGCCGGAGAAGCGTCAGGCGGATCACCCGATCCAATTTCACCTCACCTTGTCCGCCGGAACGACGCAGCATCTCGATAAAGTCGATCATGAAAATGAGGACCGCGCACAAAAAGAACGCTCCGAGAACACCGACAAAAAACTGTTTGGTGAGATACCAGCGAAGGGTCGGCGTCCCCATGCTCACGCCTCCGCCGTGCGTGGTTTGCGGCTAAGCCGACGCTGGATCGCAGCCCCCACCGCGACGAACCGATCATCCAGATTGCGGCGCCAAGCCGGGCGAGGGCGGGGCCGCGCATTGTTCATGATTGCGACAAATGCGATCACGCCGCCGAGAATGGGTACGGCATAGAGCAAGAGGCTGGCCCACGCCTCTGCGACGGCCACTTTGTTGGCGGTGAGGCCGATGACACGCAAGACAGCTGCCGCAACGAAGCCAAAGACAAGCGCGCGACTGCGGTTCGAGCGCGTTGATTGGGCCTGGCCGATCGAGGCGACTGCGATCAGGATAAAGGCGAGTGCATAGAGCGGGTTTGAAAGGCGCTCGTGGATTTCGGCTCGGAACTTTCCAACCTCGCGTTGATAGCGAGGATCGTCGGCGTCGGGGTACAAAAGTTCCCCCAAATACCGCTCACGTGGCTTCCAAGAGTAATCGACGTTCTCTTTGCGTTCGAAGTTGTCGAGTTCAACGGGATATTGCGAGAACGCAATAATCTGGCTCGTATCCGTGCCGCCGCTCTGGCGGATGATGTGACCCTCGCCCAGCAACAGATACGGCGCGCCATCGCTCTTGACGACGCTTCCGGTTTCGGCGGCAAGCGAACTGGTCTCATTCGCCTTTCGGGTGTCGTGGATCAGGATGCCCTTCAGTTCGCCGCTGACGGAACGCTCGCGCACATGGACCGTCACGCCGTCAATCGCCTCAACGAATTGGCCCGGCTGGAGCATTTGCTGGACGAGGTTGGTCCGGATTTCGATGAGGAGGTTGCGCGCCTCGCGAAGCGAATAAGGCATGGCATAGAGGTTGACCAACAACACGCCGACGGCGACGACCACGCCAATGGCAAGCAATGGCTTTAAGACGCGCAGGACTGACCCACTCGATGCCGTGACGATGATCAGTTCGCTGTCGCCGTTGAGGCGATTGAGGACGTGTAGCGCGGCAATCAGCAAAGCAATCGGTGCGACAAGCCCCAGAAGATTTGGCACGCTGAGCGTCGTGAGAGCGAGGAACGTCCAAGCGTCCTGACTGGTCGCAGACACAACACGGAGCTGTCTCAAAGCAACTGCGATCCACACGACAGCGGTCAAGGAGGCCAGGATCAGAACCAAGGCCGCGAGCGTCTGACCAGCGATGTAGCGCGTCAGGATCGTCATTGGTGTGGTATGCCATGTCCCCCAAGAACCGGCTCGCTGACAGTCAACGATGGCGGAAATCGGACGGGTCGACGCTGTGCGGCCGAGAAGTTTGTGAACGCACCCATCGGTGTCACATTGCAGTGACGCATGGACGTATGAGAGATTGTGGGGACTGGGCGGACCAATCGTTGTTTGAGACGATGGCGCGCCTAAACTGCCCGACCTGCTTGACCTGCCCTACCTGCTTAACCTGACCTGACTGATGAGCCCCCAAACATAATAGAGAGTGATCAGACCCGACCGATGCCTCAAACCGTTGAAATCGCATTCCAAGGCCTGAAGGCCCGCGCGCAGTCGACCGCTGTGATCCTGGTCGAGCCCAATAAGAAGTTGGCCGGATGGGCCAAGAAGCTCGACAAGGCGACCGGCGGCCAGATCAATCGCGCGCTGTCGAGCGCAGACTTCAAGGGCAAAGCGCGCACATCGCTGGATATTCCCGGCATCGACGACGAGCAAATAGGCCGCGTGGTGGCGGTCGGCGTCGGCGATGTCGACGAGCTCGAGGAGAAAGACTGGGTGATGCTCGGCGGCATGATCGCGGGCCAGCTTTCAGGCCGCCGGGTTCGGTCTGCGAGTGTCATTGCCGAGTGCGCGTCGGTGGAGACGGGAAAGAAGATGGCGCCGAACGCAGCCGCGCTTGCGTTTGGGGCACAACTCCGTTGCTACGCCTTCGAAGCCTACAAGGCCGATGCCAAAAACGATGAAAGCCGACCGGCCGTCCTGGAACAGATCTCGTTTCACGTGGGCGATGAGAAACAGACAACCGCTGACTACGGGGCCTTGGACGCCGTCGGGCAGGGTGTGGCTCTCGCCCGTGATCTTGTGAATGAACCGGCCAACCGGCTTGGGCCCATCGAATTCGCCGATCGGTGCGCGGCGCTCGCCGAAGTTGGCTGTGAAGTTGAGATCTGGGACGCCGAGAAGTGTGAGGAAGAGCGGTTTCACTTGCTGCTCGCCGTCGCGCAGGGCAGCGCCCGCCCGGCGCGCGTCGCGATCATGCGCTGGAACGGCGCCAAATCGAAACGCACGAAGCCGGTCTGCTTTATAGGCAAGGGCGTCGTGTTCGACACGGGCGGCATTTCGATCAAGCCGGCAGGCGGCATGGAGGACATGAAAGGGGACATGGGTGGCGCTGCCTGTGTCACGGGATTGATGCATACACTGGCGGCCCGCCGTGCGCCGGTGAATGCGGTGGGCCTCGTCGGCCTCGTCGAAAACATGCCGTCGGATAGAGCGATGCGTCCGGGCGACGTGATCGACAGCCGCGCTGGCAAAACGATCGAGGTGCTGAATACCGATGCCGAAGGCCGTCTGGTCCTCGCGGACCTGCTCGCTTACGCAGAGGAAACCTATAACCCGAAATTCATGGTCAACCTCGCGACGCTCACAGGCGCGATCATGGTTGCGCTGGGACGCGAGTACGCGGGCATGTTCTCCAACGACGACGGTCTGTCGGGTGATTTGTCGGATGCGGGGTTTGCGACCGGCGAACGCGTTTGGCGTCTCCCGCTCGACAAAGGCTACGACAAACTCATCGATTCAAAAGTCGCCGACATGAAAAACATCGGCGGCCGTCTCGGCGGGTCGATCACAGCGGCTCAGTTCCTACAGAGGTTTGTGACGGATACGCCCTGGGCCCACTTGGATATCGCAGGCGTCGCCTTCGACAGCCCCAAGTCTGAGATCAACCCCTCATGGGGCAGCGGCTGGGGCGTCCGTCTTCTAGACCGCATGGTTCAGGACAAAT
>JBCBWG010000135.1:0-8945 GCA_039817205.1 Pseudomonadota bacterium | reverse complement strand
CTGATCAACTCGCTCGCAACGTTTGCGCGGGTCAATCCGTACGGCTTTATCGAGAGCCCGTACCGGAAAGTCGAAAACGGCAAGATGACCGATGAGGTTCTCTACCTCTCGGCCATGGAAGAGATGCGCCATCACGTCGCCCAGGCCAACGCCGAAGTCGACAGTGAAGGGCGGCTCACCGGCGATCTCATCACCTGCCGTTACCAAGGTGACGTGATCCTCGTGTCGCCAGATGAGGTGAGCTACATCGACGTGTCGCCGAAGCAGCTTGTTTCGGTGGCCGCGGCGCTCATTCCATATCTTGAAAACGATGACGCCAACCGCGCGCTGATGGGCTCGAACATGCAGCGCCAGGCGGTGCCGCTTTTGAAAGCCGAAGCGCCGCTCGTCGGCACTGGCATGGAAGAAGTGGTCGCACGCGATTCAGGTGCTGCGATCGGTGCGCGCCGGACCGGTATCGTCGATCAGGTTGATGCCACACGTATCGTTGTGCGGGCGACGGAAGAGAACGATCCCTCAAAGCCAGGCGTCGATATTTATCGCCTGCGCAAGTTCCAGCGCTCGAACCAGAACACCTGTATCAATCAGCGCCCGCTGGTGAACGTCGGTGATACGGTTCAGGCGGGTGAGATCATCGCGGACGGTCCATCAACCGACCTTGGTGATTTGGCGCTCGGCAAAAACGTGCTCGTCGCGTTCATGCCGTGGATGGGCTACAACTTCGAGGACTCGATCCTGCTGTCGGAGCGGGTCGTGACAGACGACGTGTTCACCTCCATCCACCTGGAAGAGTTTGAGGTGATGGCGCGCGACACGAAGCTTGGCCCGGAAGAGATCACGCGCGACATCCCGAACGTGTCGGAAGAGGCGCTCCGGAACCTCGACGAGGCAGGCATCGTCTACATCGGCGCGGAAGTGCACCCGGGCGACATTCTCGTTGGCAAGATCACGCCAAAGGGAGAGAGCCCGATGACGCCGGAGGAGAAGTTGCTCCGCGCGATCTTTGGTGAGAAGGCCTCGGACGTGCGCGACACCTCGCTTCGCCTGCCACCGGGCGTGGCTGGCACCATCGTTGAGGTGCGCGTCTTTAACCGCCACGGCGTCGATAAGGACGAGCGTGCCATGGCGATTGAGCGCGAGGAAATCGAGCGTCTCGCGAAGGACCGCGATGACGAGCTACAGATCCTCGACCGCAACGTTTACGCGCGACTGCGGGAAGTGCTGATTGGCAAGACAGTCCTCAAGGGCCCGCAAGGCGCTCGTAAGGATACCGTGCTCGACGGTGAGACGCTGGACGAGATTCCGCGCTCGCATTGGTGGGATATCGGGCTCAGCGAGACCGACGCGCAGACCGAAATGGAAGCGATCCAGAAGCAGTACGAGGACGCGAAGAAGAACCTCGAAAACCGCTTCGTCGATAAGGTTGAGAAACTGCAGCGCGGCGATGAGATGCCTCCGGGCGTCATGAAAATGGTCAAGGTCTTCGTTGCGGTGAAACGCAAGATCCAGCCGGGCGATAAGATGGCCGGCCGTCACGGCAACAAGGGCGTCGTTTCGCGGATCGTGCCGCGTGAAGACATGCCGTTCCTCGAAGATGGAACGCCGGTCGACGTGGTCTTGAACCCGCTCGGCGTGCCATCGCGCATGAACGTCGGGCAGATCCTTGAGACGCACACCGGCTGGGCCTGTCGCGGGCTTGGGCGGGTCGTGGATCAGGCGCTCGCCGATTATCGCGCCAAGGGCGACATCGCACCGCTGAAGGACAAGATCTCCAAGATCTATGGCCCCGACAGCGATGCCGCGTCCTACAACGAAGGTGAGACAGTGATGCTCGCTGATCAGCTTCGGACAGGTGTGCCGGTGGCAACGCCCGTGTTCGACGGTGCGCGCGAACCGGACATCGTCGACATGCTGGATCTGGCGGGCTTCGACAAGTCGGGTCAGGTGACGTTGCACGACGGGCGGACGGGTGACGCGTTCGATCGGAAGGTGACCGTCGGCTACAAGTATGTCCTGAAGCTGCACCACCTCGTGGACGACAAAATCCACGCCCGTTCGATCGGTCCGTATTCGCTTGTCACCCAGCAGCCGCTCGGTGGTAAGGCGCAGTTCGGCGGTCAGCGCTTCGGTGAGATGGAGGTCTGGGCACTTGAAGCCTACGGCGCGGCCTACACGCTGCAGGAGATGCTGACGGTGAAGTCGGACGACGTCGCCGGCCGGACCAAGGTCTACGAGAGTATCGTTCGCGGTGACGACACGTTTGAAGCGGGCATCCCCGAAAGCTTCAACGTGCTTGTCAAAGAGATGCGGGCACTCGGTCTGATGGTGGATCTGATCAACACCGACACCGAGGACGAGCTCGAAAACTCAATGAACGAGGACGGCACGATGCGCTTGCCAACGGCGGCCGAGTAAGGGGGCGTTCGCCCCTCTGTCATCCCGGCCCGTGAGCTGTTGGAGCGCCAACGGTTCACGCGATCGAAGCCGATGCCTCCGGGATGACAAATGCCGAGACGAGTGGCGCCGAGACGCGTGGCGACAAGCCACTGCAGAATGAAACGGTCACAAGGAAACCCCACCCATGTCCATGACGACCGACATCGCTCATTTTTTCAAACAGCAGAACACGGTCCCGACGTTCGACCAGATCAAGATCTCCATCGCGAGCCCGGACGACATCCTGTCGTGGTCGTACGGCGAGATCAAAAAGCCAGAGACCATCAACTACCGCACGTTCAAGCCTGAGCGCGACGGCCTCTTTTGCGCGCGCATTTTTGGGCCGATCAAAGACTACGAGTGCCTGTGCGGCAAATATAAGCGGATGAAGTATAAGGGCCTCATCTGCGAGAAGTGCGGGGTCGAGGTCACGCTCGCGAAAGTGCGTCGCGAGCGCATGGGCCACATTGAGTTGGCAGCCCCGGTCGCTCACATCTGGTTCCTCAAGTCGCTGCCATCGCGTATTGGTCTTCTGCTCGACATGACGCTGAAGGACCTCGAGCGCGTTCTCTATTTCGAGAACTACATCGTCATCGAGCCGGGCGTGACGACCTTCACTGAGCGGCAATTGCTGAGCGAAGAAGAGTATCACCAGGCCATCGATGATTTTGGTCAGGACAGCTTCACGGCCGGTATCGGTGCCGAGGCGATCCGCGAAATCCTGCTTGCGATGGACTTGCCGCAAATCCGCGAAGACCTGCGCCAGGAGATCGCCGAGGCGACGACTGAGCTGAAGCCGAAGAAGCTCGGCAAGCGGCTCAAAGTCATTGAAGCGTTCATCGATTCCGGGAACCGACCGGAGTGGATGATCCTCACGCACGTGCCGGTCATCCCGCCGGAACTCCGCCCGCTCGTGCCGCTCGATGGCGGCCGGTTTGCGACGTCGGACCTGAACGATCTTTATCGCCGCGTGATTAACCGGAACAACCGTTTGAAGCGCCTGATGGAGCTGCGGGCACCGGACATCATCATCCGCAACGAGAAGCGGATGCTTCAGGAAGCGGTTGACGCGCTGTTCGATAACGGTCGCCGGGGGCGCACGATCACGGGCGCGAACAAGCGTCCACTGAAGTCGCTTTCAGACATGCTCAAAGGCAAGCAGGGACGGTTCCGTCAGAACCTGCTCGGGAAGCGCGTCGACTACTCCGGCCGTTCGGTCATCGTGGTTGGCCCGAACCTGAAACTGCATCAGTGCGGCCTACCAAAGAAGATGGCGCTCGAACTGTTCAAGCCGTTCATTTACGCGCGGCTCCAGGCGCTGGGTCAGGCTGCCACCGTCAAGCAGGCGAAGAAGCTCGTCGAAAAAGAAAAGTCGGAAGTCTGGGACGTGCTCGATGAGGTCATTCGCGAACACCCGGTGCTTCTGAACCGCGCGCCGACGCTGCACCGTCTGGGCATTCAAGCGTTTGAGCCGACCCTCATTGAAGGCAAGGCGATCCAGCTTCACCCGCTGGTGTGCGCGGCGTTTAACGCAGACTTCGACGGCGACCAGATGGCGGTTCACGTACCGCTATCGCTTGAGGCGCAACTTGAAGCGCGCGTTCTCATGATGTCGACCAACAACGTTCTGCACCCGGCATCGGGCGCGCCGATCATCGTGCCGTCGCAAGACATCGTGCTTGGCCTCTACTATCTCTCTCTCATGACTGAGGGCGAGCAGGGCGAAGGCATGCTGTTCGGCTCAGTCTCCGAGGTCCGCCACGCACTCGAAGCAGGGGCCGTCTCTCTGCACGCAAAGGTCAAAGGCCGCTTTACCGGCGTCGATGCGGAGGGCAATCCCGAGCGGAAGGTCTACGAGACGACGCCGGGACGACTGCTGCTTGGCGAACTTCTACCACAGCAAGCCGGGATCTCGTTTGAGCTCGTCAACCAGCTTCTAACGAAGAAGGCGATCTCGGGCCTGATCGATGCGGTCTATCGCGGCTGCGGTCAGAAAGAGTCGGTGATCTTCTGCGACCGGATCATGGCACTCGGATTTGAGCGTGCGTTCAAGGCCGGCATCTCGTTTGGCAAGGACGACATGGTCGTTCCGAACACCAAGTCAAAGATCATGGCTGAAACGGAAGCGCTCGTCCGCGAGTTCCAGCAGCAGTACGACGACGGCCTGATCACCCAGCTCGAGAAGTACAATAAGGTTGTCGATGCCTGGTCCAAATGCACGGATCAGGTCGCCAAAGAGATGATGGAACGCATCTCCGCGGTTGAGACCGATGAGAACGGTAAGTCGAAGCCGATCAACTCAGTCTACATGATGAGCCACTCGGGCGCGCGTGGTTCGCCGACCCAGATGCGTCAGCTGGCAGCCATGCGCGGCTTGATGACGAAGCCGTCGGGCGAAATCATCGAAACGCCGATCAAGGCGAACTTCAAAGAAGGCCTTTCGGTTCTCGAGTACTTCAACTCGACCCACGGCGCGCGGAAGGGCCTTGCCGACACCGCGTTGAAGACGGCGAACTCGGGCTACCTGACGCGGCGTCTCGTCGACGTTGCCCAGGACTCGATCATCACCCAGGTCGATTGCGGCACCGATGCCGGCATTAATGTCCAGGCGGTGGTCGATAGTGGCCAGGTGCTCGTTAGCCTCGCCGATCGCGTCCTCGGTCGAACGGCTGCAGAAGACATCAAGGATCCGCAGTCCGGCGAGCTCATCATTGCGAACGGGGATCTGATCGAAGAGCGCCATTCCGATGCGATCGACAAAGCCGAGTTGCAGGAAGTTCGCATCCGGTCGGTGCTCACTTGCGAGACGACGAACGGCGTTTGCGGCAAGTGCTACGGTCGTGACCTTGCGCGGGGTACGCCGGTCAACATTGGCGAAGCGGTGGGTGTGATCGCGGCGCAGTCGATCGGCGAGCCGGGCACGCAGTTGACGATGCGTACGTTCCACATCGGTGGCGCGGCAAACGTCGCTGACACGTCCGTGATGGAATCGAACTTCAACGGCACCGTGTCGTATCGGAACGCCCTCACCGTCAAGAACGGCCAGGGCCACCACATCGTCATGGGTCGCTCCATGGCGATTGTGATCGCTGACCAGACGGGCAAAGAGCTGTCGGTTCAGAAGGTGACGTACGGGGCCCGGCTTCTGGTTGCTGAAGGCGATCAGGTCACCCGTGGTGCACGGCTTGCGCAATGGGATCCCTACACGCGTCCAATCCTCACCGAAGTGGACGGCTTCGTCGAGTTCGAGGATCTGGTCGAAGGGGCTTCGGTCCAGGAAACGGTCGACGAGGTCAAAGGCACCGTCAGCCGTGTCATCATCGACTGGCGCGCAAGCCCGCGCGGTGCCGATCTGAAACCGTCGGTGCTGGTCAAAGACAAGGACGGCAAACCGATCGAGGTCGAGCGCGGCGGTGATGCCCGGTACCTGTTGCCGGTGGAGGCCATTCTGTCGGTGGCACCGGGCGACAAAGTCAGCGCTGGCGACGTTCTTTCGCGTATCCCTGTGGCATCCGCCAAGCAGTCCGACATTACAGGCGGTCTGCCGCGTGTTGCCGAGCTGTTCGAAGCGCGCCGTCCAAAAGATCACGCGATCATTGCCGAGATTTCGGGAACGGTTGAGTTCGGTAAGGACTACAAAAACAAGCAGCGCATCGCGATCATTCCCGACGAGGAAGATGGCGATAAGGTCGAGTATCTGATCCAACGCGGTAAAACGCTGGCGGTCCAGAACGGCGACCGGATTGAGCGTGGCGACTTCTTGTACGACGGCCTGCCAGCGCCACACGACATTCTTGCGATCAAGGGTGTTGAGGAGCTTGCGAACTTCCTGATCAACGAGATCCAGGAGGTCTATCGTCTGCAAGGCGTGACGATCAACGACAAGCACATCGAGGTGATCGTTCGCCAGATGCTGCAGAAGGTTGAGATCACCGACGTTGGCGAAACGGACATGATCAAGGGCGAGCAGATCGACCGGATCGAGTTCGAGGATCGCAACCGCGCATTCGAGAATGCGGGCAAGAAGCCTGCGATCGCGAGCCCGGTTCTTCTTGGTATTACGAAGGCGTCGTTGCAGACGCGCTCGTTTATCTCTGCAGCCTCGTTCCAGGAGACGACGCGCGTTCTGACCGATGCGTCGGTGAACGGTAAGGTCGACACGCTCGAAGGGCTGAAAGAGAACGTCATCGTCGGCCGTCTCATCCCGGCGGGTACGGGCGGAATGTTGCGTCGTATGCGCAAGATTGCAGCGCGACGTGACGAGATGATTGCCAAGGAAGAGGCGAAGGCTGCGGCACTGGCAGCACCAGAAGCTCCGGTGATCGCACAGCCAACGCCTGAACCAGAACCAACGGAACCGGCTGAGTAAGGTCCGGTTGCGAGCTAAGACCGAGGCGTGTCAACGTTTCTAGAAACAGACGTCAGCGCGAACAATAGAAAGCCGTCGGCCGCAAGGGTCGGCGGCTTTTTCGTGAGTGCGCGAAAAACAAATGTTCCGGCCAAAAAAAGTGGCTTTTGTCCGTGAAAGCCTGTTGACCGTTACTGGGTGCGCACGTATACCGCGCGGACTTCAACGACAGGCCGTAGTGCTTGCGCAATTCGCGCGCCTATACGCTGTCGCAGATAACGACGAAACACCCGATCCCAAGACGCTTCGGCGTCCTCTGGTTCTGCCACGGTTGGCCATTTGCGCTGCAACCGGGCTTACATTGTTTTACGGCCGCGCACGCGTTTGCGCTTGACCGGCGAGACGAAGGCGGACGGATGCCGACGATACAACAGCTCATTCGCAAACCGCGCGAGAAGCAGGGCAAGCGTAATAAGGTTCCAGCGCTCCAAGCCAATCCGCAAAAGCGCGGCGTGTGCACACGCGTTTATACGACGACGCCGAAGAAGCCGAACTCGGCGCTTCGCAAGGTTGCAAAGATCCGCCTGACGAACGGCTTTGAAGTGATCGGCTATATTCCGGGTGAGGGCCACAATCTTCAGGAGCACTCGGTTGTTCTTATTCGTGGCGGCCGTGTGAAGGATCTGCCGGGCGTGCGCTACCACATCATTCGCGGCGTGCTCGACACGCAGGGCGTTCAAGCCCGGAAGCAACGCCGCTCGAAGTACGGTGCGAAACGCCCGAAGTAGTTTGGACCACGGTCTGGCTTTTTGCGCACGTCTTGCCGAGAGCCACGTTGGAATTGTTGGGATCGCCACGCGAGACGCGGTCCATTTACAAAGTTGAGGGCTTAACCGATGTCGCGTCGGCGCAGAGCTGAAAAACGAGAAGTTATTCCGGACCCAAAGTTCGGAGACATTGTCGTCACCAAGTTCATGAACGCGGTGATGTATCAGGGTAAGAAGTCGGTCGCTGAGCGCATCGTGTATGGCGCGATGGACCAGATGCAGGACCGAACCAAACAGGATCCGCTGCAGCTGTTTCATTCGGCGCTTGAGAATGTGATGCCGGCTGTTGAAGTTCGCTCACGCCGCGTTGGTGGTGCGACTTATCAGGTGCCAGTTGAAGTGCGCACCGAGCGTCGTCAGGCACTGGCGATCCGCTGGTTGATCGATGCTTCGCGGAAGCGGAACGAGAATACAATGGTCGAGCGGTTGTCAGGCGAGCTGCTTGATGCCGCAAACAGCCGCGGGACAGCGGTGAAGAAACGGGAAGACACGCACAGGATGGCGGAAGCAAACCGAGCGTTTTCACACTACCGCTGGTGATGTGCGTGGCCTTGAGAGCCAAGGCCTGAGCCGAACCTGTCTAAAGACCCAATCGTGTAGATGGTACGTTGCAGTCTTGAACGGCAATGAACCCATCGGAGCTGAGACCCATGCCCCGCGAATATAAAATTGAGGACTACCGCAACTTCGGCATCATGGCACACATCGATGCTGGAAAGACGACGACGACCGAGCGGATTCTCTACTACACCGGCAAGAGCCATAAGATCGGTGAAGTGCACGACGGCGCTGCGACCATGGACTGGATGGAGCAGGAGCAAGAGCGTGGGATCACGATCACGTCGGCTGCGACGACGACGTTCTGGGAAGGACGTGACGGCAAAAAGCGCCGCCTGAACATTATCGACACGCCAGGGCACGTTGATTTTACGATTGAAGTCGAGCGCTCGCTGCGTGTCCTCGACGGCGCAATCGCGCTGCTCGACGCGAACGCCGGGGTTGAGCCGCAGACGGAGACGGTGTGGCGGCAAGCGGACAAGTACAACGTGCCGCGCATGATCTTCGTCAACAAGATGGACAAGACGGGCGCTGACTACTTCCGCTGTCTTGACATGATCGATAGCCGCCTCGGTGCGAAAGCGGTCCCGATGCAGCTTCCGATCGGTGCCGAAACGGAGCTGAAGGGTGTCATCGATCTCGTTGAGATGAAGGCACTCGTCTGGCGCGACGAGAACCTCGGTGCCGAGTGGGACGTCCTGGACATTCCGGACGACCTCAAGGCGCAGGCGGAAGAGTACCGCGAGAAAATGATCGAAGCCGCCGTCGAAGCCGAC
>JBCBWG010000134.1:0-8991 GCA_039817205.1 Pseudomonadota bacterium | reverse complement strand
GCTCGCTTTTCAGGCGCCGGGTGCATCACTTTTTACGGGGCTCGCCATTCTTGGGACTTCGGCGGTTTTCATCGCGCTCTTGGCGGCCGCAAATCCTCTGATTGAACGCGCGATCGAGAACGTCGGCCCTATGATCGCGATCGATACGAGGTCGCTGATTTGGTTTTGCATCCTATTCGCGCTGACATGGGCGCTCCTGACGCCATCACATTCGCCGCGACTTGGCCGTCTTCGTCGCGCGCTTTCTTCACATGAGAGGGGCCCCTCAACGCTGACGCGTTGGCTGGCGCGAACGTTCCCGCAATCGTCGGTCTTGATCGCGCTGGTCCTCTTCAATGCAATTTTTGCCGTCCAAACCGGTCTTGATCTCACCGTGTTTGGCCTCGGCGCCGGGCTTCCGGAGGGGTTGAGCTATGCCGAGTACGCTCACCGCGGCGCCTATCCGCTGATTGCAACAGCCTTGCTAGCCGGCGCAATTGTTTTGTTTGTCATGCGAGATGGTGGTCCTGGCCGCGGCAGCCGCGCCGTTCGCTGGCTTATCATTATCTGGCTTCTACAAAACCTCGTGCTCGTCGGGTCGAGTCTTTGGCGACTGGCCATTTACATCGATGTTTACGCGCTGACATATCTGCGTGTTTCAGCTTTCATTTGGATGGTTTTGGTTGGGGTTGGCATCGCATTGATTTTTGCGCGTCTCGCATTCAACAAATCAAACATGTGGCTTTTGCGTGCCAATCTTGCCGTTCTCTTTCTCACGTTTTATGCGTGCTGCTTCGTCGACATCGGCCGCCTGATTGCGCACTACAATGTGGACCGCGCGATCGCCTCGCCAACGCGGCTGGCAGCGCTTGATCTAGGGTACCTCGAAAAGCGCATTGGTACGTCCGCTTACCCGGCGCTTCAGAAGCTCGACCGCGCCTTAACCGGGCGCGGTGAGCAGGTCTCGTTGATGATGGTCCGCATCGCCGCGATTTTGTGGGAGTTCGATTATGAAATGGCGCGGCGGGAAAAAGATTGGCGAACCCAGTCGCGGCGCTTCTGGAAGCTCAAAGCTGAGACGTCTCGGCTTAATCGGGCGCGGCCGCAAAATCCACCGGCGACGCCCGCTCAGTAGGCCTTGACCGGGACTTCGGCTCCGTTCCGACTTGCGGAGAGGTAGGCACTGTAAACCGTTGAGATCGTATCCGCGGCAAGGGCACTGTCGCTCTCGGAGGCGGTGCCGTCGGCGATCGCCTGGTAAAATGCATTTATCTCCTGAGGAAAGCCGGTCATGTGGTCCTCATCCGGCGCCGTCATGGCCCACCCCTGTTTGGTGCCGATTTTTTCGAGCACGTAAATATCGTCAAACTGTTTCTCGACGGGATTGTAGGTCTGCATTTGTGTGTTCGGATTGATATTGCAGATCGACCGATGGTTGTTGGCCATGACCTCAAGCCAATTGTGAATGCCACCCATCACAATTTCAGCTGCATAAATATCGGCGATCGTTCCATCTTCAAAAATCACGTGGGTCATCGAGAAGTCTTCGACGTCGTGGTAATTGGTGCGAAGGTGGCCACGGTCCTCAAAGCCTGAGCGTTGTGTCAGCTTGTGAGTTCGGCTTGTGACGGCTGCCGGACGGATGGGTTTGCCGTTGCGCGCACGGCCTTCGACGCGCTTGAGGTAAAGCGCGGCCGACAGCGGGTGAACCGCTTTGCCAATCAGCGCGCCGCCGCCGTTGTGACGCCAGTAACCGTAGGTTTCGGCGTGTGAGCCGGAGTGGCTTTCTTCGCCGTGCATCCAGAGGATCTGCGCCCCGGTCTTCTCGATGACCTCGCGTTCTTTCTGGATCGACGGCGCAAACACCCAGTTTTCGGCATAGTGGATGCGGGCGTCGCTTTCGGTCTCCGCAGCCAGCATGCGGTCGATGGAGCCGATGGCGTGGTCGCGTGCGGTCTCAAGCGGGACGCGATCAATATGGAAGTCAGCGGACCCGTCGCCGAAGTAGCCGGTGAACGGTTTCTCGACGATCGCGTGTGTGCCGGCTTTGAGCGCTTTGATGGCGATCTCTTCGTGTGTTGCCGGTGGCGAGCAGATATGGACCACGTCCGCTTCGTCGATCAGCGCATCAACGCTCGTGAAGACTTTGAGATGACGCTGGCTTGCAAATCGCTCGGCGTTGGCCCGCGTCGGCGAGTAGACACCGAGACAGTCGACGTTCGCACTGTAGGTTCTGACGATCCCGTCGTGGTGGATGCGGGCGGAGAACCCGGAACCGATGATGCCTGATTTGATGGTCGGTTTGCCCGCCATGTTCGCTGCCTCTCCATCGCGTACGCTTCATTGATGGGCGTGCTGTGTGTCGTCGGAAGCAAACGCCAGCGCGCTGAGAGGGTCAACCGGATTGGTCCGTTGTCGCTTGTGGCTTCAGCGGCGTGACTGTCTCGGTCGCCTCGGCACAGAGGTCGCGCGCGAGCCGACTGAGCGTACGCCCTTCGAAGGTGTCCCGGTCTGTTTGCAGGTCACCGTGCCCGTAGACCTCGGCGCATTCTAGGTTGAAGCGGGTCTGAAGTGCGCGAACAACGGCGAGCCCGGCTTCGAGCTGCTCAGGCGATGGCGTTTCTCTCGCACAGCGCTTCCAGTTGCCCCATTTGGGGCTGCGAAGCGGATTGCAAGCGCCAACCAGCGAGACGCCGATTGTGTTGCCGGACCAGAGGTGCCGTGCGATCGCCGTGCGCTGCGGTTTGCGTGCAGATTTAATATGGTTCGTGCGAACAGACAGCGGCGCACCTTGGACGACTTTGCCGGATCGCCCAATGTAGAAATGATACCCGAACGAACCGCCGCCGCGTGAAAAGTCTTGCGCATGGCCATACTTGACGAGCGCATAAAGCGACTTTGGATAATTGAAGTGCACGACGATCGCGCGCGGCGGCCGGCGTCCCCGGGTTGCGTAGATTGAATATTGGGCATCCGGTTTGCCCCAGTAGGCGACTTTGTAATCGGGGATTTTCAGGATGTCGTTCCGGTTGGCGGCGCGTCCCCAGCCGTCCGGCGCGATTGGATCGAACCATCCCGCCCGATCAGCCATGTAGAACCACACGCTCAGCGCCAGCGCGAAGAGCAGCACGAACATTGTGACGCTGAGGACGTTCGACGCGGTTTTCATTCTGAAATCCAATGGATCGCACGGTGGGCTGCCAGTCCTCTGTTGGTGCCGACAGGGCGGGGCAATTGTGCCAGAATGAGGTCAAGCTGGGGTTGCTGATCAGGGTCGATGGTTGCCGTTGCTTTACAGCCCATCGTCGGGGCTCAGTGAGTGGCGCCTGGCGCTCAGCGCGTCTGAGGTGTCGTCAATTTGGTCAGTGCTGGGTCGCGCGGGCGCTTGGTCGGTATAAAAGATCGCGCTCTCTCGTGACAAAAAATTTGTCGTCTCCGGCGGCTTCTTCGCTTTGCTGCGTCGCGGTTTGGTCAAGCCTTACAGTTCCAGAAAGACAACCGATGTATGACCGGTCCTGCGACCGTTGGCGAGTTCAACCCGTATATTAATCAAAGCGTCGAAATTGAATTTAAGGAAATAGCACTCAATTCAACGAGTGCTAACACGTGCGCATTTGTGCCACTCACAAGAACTGCTCAAGAAAATGACTGCGTGTGATTGCTATTTACACTTGCGCGCCGATGGCGAGCCAATACCTTTTGTATTGAGTGCGGTCAACACATTCGGAGCGCCAAATGAAAAGCAAAACAGCAGATCAAAGCTTCTTGGATCAATTGAGCGGTTTCAGCCTGACGACAGCTGAAATTCTCTATCGGCTTCCCGATCATCCATCGCTGCTGCAATCGTATGTGTGGCAGGACTACGATGAGCATCCTCGCTTTCCACGGCTGAAAAAGTTTCTCGACTTTTGGCACACCAATCTCGATGGGAAACTTTTCCAAGTGCGCGTGGCCCATCGCGGTCTGATTGCACCAGCCGAAATCCCAATCATTGATGGTGAGTTTCGTTTGAATTGATTGCGGCCATTGTGATCACGCATCAAACAGAAAACAGTCCATTGCCAGGACGCCGTATTCCACGTCTGCGTGCACATGGTGCGCTGGCGTGCCGTAACCAGCGGCGCCGAGTGCTGCAAAAATCGGTAGTAAGTGCTCGTCTTCTGGATGGTTGCGTTCGGCGTGTGGTGCGGATGATCGGTAGTCGAGCAGGTCAGCCGTCGCCCCCTCGCGCAGTCGATCGGTCATCCAACGCCGGAATTGAGCGACCCACACGTCCTCGGGGGCATCGATCGGCTTGCCGATAAACTCCTGCAAATTGTGCGTGAACGCGCCGGATGCGATGATGAGAACGCCGTCGTTTCGAAGCGGTTTGAGTGCTGCTCCGATATCAAAGTGATGGCGCGAACTCTCCGCCGGTTGGATTGAAACCTGCGCCACGGGAATGTCTGCGTCTGGGAAAAGCAAATGCAGTGGCGTCCAAACGCCATGGTCGAAGCCTCGGCTTGCATCGGTGTCGCCACGAATGCCTGTCTCTGTCTCAATGAGCTTCAGGGCAGCTGCGCCGATATCGGGTGCGCCCGGTGCATCGTAGGTAATGTCCCAAAGGCGTCGGTCAAAACGCGGTCCGAAATCATAAACCGTCTGAGGGAGCTCAGCACCGCTCGCCATGAGCGTGTCCGTTTCCCAATGCGCTGAGATGATCAGAATGGCCTGAGGTGTTGGGAGCTGCTCCCCCCAACTCTTGAGAAACCGATGAGTTGGCGTATCTCGAACCGCCAACTCCGGCGAACCGTGCGAAATAAAAAGAACCGGCATCCGTTCCTTCGACGACACCATAGTCAGCCTCCACCGTTCAAGATGCTTTCATGAGTGGAGTTGGTGGCCGCGCCCTGATTGCGCTTGGTGCCACCAACCCGAGTTTTTGATTTGAGACTTCGGTCAAATGACTCGCGGCGCTCGTTTTCTAAGCGACGCTGTAGGTTGTCGAAGACGCGCGCCCGAAGCGCGACTTGATCCAGCTCGAAGCGCTCAACGCACCATCACCGAGAAGCGTCTGCGCGACCGACGCACCAATCAAGAATGCTGGAAATTCCCAACCGCCTCCGGGGTTCGAGAACAGCCAGCCCTTATCTCCGTGTACCAGCACAATCGAACCGATAAGGAGTGGGATCAGCGCTGCGGCGACGACGCGGCTTCCAAGCCCGAGAATGAGGAGGAGGCCGCCGCCGACCTCCGCTGCGATCGTCGCGTAGGCAAAAATGGCTGGCAGCCCGAGCCCCTCGAAAAACTGAACCGTGCCTGCTGGCGTGAAAACGAGGACTTTGAGCAACCCGTGCGCCAAATACATCACGCCGAGGCTGATGCGTAATGCAGTTGCACCATAGGCACCGCATGTATTCATCGCGTATCCACTGTAGACGTTCTGCATAACCCCAACCTCCATTAGTGTTTGTGAAGCAAGGCGTTTTCGCTGTTGCCTCGCACTCAAATCAATTTGCTTTGTCGTGGGCGGTGTTACAATCTCATCTTCCCTGGATTAATTGTTTGAGAGGATTGAACAATGGACATGCTCGAACAAATCCGGACGCTGATCGCAGTTGCCGATTGCGGGAGCTTTACGAAGGCCGGTGACAAGATCGGCAAGAGCAAAGCTCTTGTTTCGAAGCACGTCAGTGATCTCGAAGATCGGCTCCAGGCGCGACTGTTCAATCGGACGACGCGTAAGGTCCATTTGACAGACAGCGGCGCGGCATTTGTCGAGCGCGCCCGCAGCCTGCTTGGCGAGGTCGACGATCTGGTTTTGGCGGTGCAGTCCGACGTGAGCACGGCCCGCGGCCGCCTCAAGATCACGGCGCCGCAGGCGTTCGGCGAGCTCGAATTCATGGAACTGCTCGGCGGGTTTCGCGAGCGCTATCCCGATATCGAACCCGAGGTGTTCTTGTCTGATCGCGTGGTCGACGTTGTTGGCGAAGGCTTCGACGTGGCGCTCAGGGTGACGAGCCTGGTCGATTCAACACTCATCACCCGCAAGCTTTGCGAGATTCCGCTCAGGCTATGTGCGTCGCGCGCGTTTCTGAGAGAGCATGGAGAGCCGTTGGAACCAGCCGATCTTCCGGCCTTCCCCTGCATCGTGGACACCAACATGCGCCAGCCCGATGCCTGGAAGTTTGATATTCCGGAGCTCGGCGAGACCCAGGTTGTGCGGGTCCCATCTGTGTTGCGCATCAACAGCGCGGTCGCGTGTCGGAAGGCAGCGCTTGCTGGTCATGGGATCGTGCTGAGCCCCGAATTCGTGGTCGGTGCCGATCTGAATTCAGGCGCGCTGGTCGAACTCTTCGGTAATCGCGTGGCGTCCGATCTGATGCTGCATGTTCTCTATCCCCATCGCCAGCACCTCTCGACCAAGACCCGGGCGTTCGTCGACTTTGCCGTCGCGTGGTATGCGAACGAACGGCCCTGGCAGAGACGGAAGTCAAAGCCTGATGACGGGCCAACGACGCATGCCGTTGCCATCGCGAACCATGCGAGCAAGCGCGCCGGGCCATCGCTGCACCCGTAAGGCGCATCGGCGAGAGCGCCGGGCGAAGACCGCTAACGCCGTTTGTCAAAGAAGGTGCGCAAGAGCTCAGTACTCGCGTCGGCTGAAAACCCGTCATAGACATCGGGTCGGTGGTGGCAGGTCGGCTGATCAAAGAACCGCCCGCCGTTAAGAACCGCGCCCATCTTCGGGTCATCGGCGCCAATGTAGAGGCGCCGGATGCGCGCAAACGAGATGGCGGCGGCACACATCGCACAGGGCTCAAGCGTCACGTAGAGGTCGCAACCGGACAGGCGGGGGCTTTGCAAGAGACGCCCAGCGGCGCGGATGACCAAGACTTCTGCGTGCGCTGAGACGTCGTTGAGCTCATTCGTTCGATTGCCGTCAACAGCCAAAACCGCCCCGTCGCTGCGAACGAGAACCGCGCCAACCGGGACTTCGTTTCGATCGGCTGCCGCCCGGGCTGCGGCGAGCGCGGTTTCCATATGGCTTGATGGTCGGATTGGTGGCATGGGTTCCGCCCCTCACATTGAAGGCACACTCTCATGGCGCGCCCGCCGAAACGTCAATCTGGATCATCATCCCGCGACCGCCGAACGCCATCAACGGACGGTGCACGGTCGCGCGGCCGAACAGAGCTTTCGGCACGCGACGGTCGACCGCCTGCGAAGACCAACGCTTCAGCCGATCGGCGCGCCTCACAAAAGCCTGCGGGCAAACGCGATGCCGCGCGTCCAAGTGGTCGCGGTCGGGCTGGTGGTCGTCCTCAGAAGTTACAGGCGAACGGGCCGCGAGAACCAATGCGGATTGCGAAAGCCATTGCGCATGCTGGTATCTGTTCTAGGCGGGACGCTGAGGCGTTGATCGGCGAGCGGCGGGTCAAGCTCAATGGTCGTGTGCTGGATGCGGTTGGAACCGTGGTCGGGCCGACGGACGTGATCGTTGTCGATGACGCGCCCCTGCCAGCAGCAGAGCCGCCGCAGCTTTGGCGTTACTACAAACCGCGCGGTCGTGTGACGACCCATCGCGATCCGGAGGGACGGCCGACCGTCTTTGACGCGTTGCCCGAGACGCTGCCGCGGGTCATTTCGGTGGGGCGCCTCGACTTCAATACGGAGGGGCTTCTCCTTCTCACAACGGACGGCGACTTGGCGCGGCACCTTGAGCTGCCGTCGACCGGTTGGTTGCGTCGCTACCGCGTGCGCGCCCTCGGCCGCATTACGCAAGCGCGCCTCGATCAACTGAAAGACGGGACGACGATCGAAGGCATCCGCTACGGGCCGGTCGAGGCCGAAATCGATCGGGTGCAAGGCAGCAATACGTGGATGACGATCGGGCTGAGAGAGGGCAAGAACCGCGAGGTTCGCAAGATCCTCGGTGCGCTTGAGTTGCAAGTAAACCGCCTGATCCGTGTCTCCTACGGTCCGTTCCAACTGCTCGACATGAAGCCGGGTGACGTCGAGATCGTGCGCCGACGCGTGCTTATCGATCAGATCGGATCGGACCTCGCAGCGACCCTCGGCCTGCGCGAGACCAAGGACGCGCAGCGCGCGGGTCGCAGCAGTCGTCCCGCGCGCAAAGTGGACCAAACCGGGCCCGGCCAACCAAGAACAGATCCAAACGATGGTTCGTCTCAATAGCCCTTGCCGCGCGCATCGATGGGCCAAAGGCATTCCACCTTGCCGTCACGCACGCCGACATACCAATCATGCACATTGCACGTCGGATCGCAGTGCCCGGGCACGAGCCGAAGCTGATCGTTGATCGCAAGAGCCCCTGACGGGTCATCGATCACGCCGTGCTCGTCGGAACACTTTTGATAGGTGACGTCGTCGCGCCCGAAAACAACTGGAAGGCCGCTGTCGACCGACTGCGATTTGAGGCCGGCATCGCAAACCGCGACGTCCGGTTTCGCGTGGCTCATAACTGAAGTTAGAATAAAGAGCGCATGTTCGAAAGCAGCGAGACCCGCACCGTCCGCGTCGCGAACCCGCCGGTAGTCGGCATCCATGAACGCATACGAGCCGCATTGGATTTCGGTGAAGAGGCCTGACGCGCCTTCGATTGCAAACGAACCTGTCCCGGCGCCCGTGATCTTTGAACAAGCGATGCCGGCTGCGTCCAAGGCATCGACCGTGCGCTGGGTGTCGGCGATGACGCGGTCCACGGTGGCGCGGCGCTCGGCATGGTCACGGATGTGCTGGGCGCTTCCGTTGTAGGACTGCAACCCCGCGAACGTAAGCCCTTCGGCCGCGACGATGGCGTGTGCGAGCGGGAGAGCGGCGTCACCGGGCGTGACGCCGCAACGTCCGGCGCCAACATCAATCTCGACCAGAACGTCGATCGCGGTACCATGTCGGACCGCAGCCGCCGACAGATCAGAGATGTTTGCAAGATCGTCGACGCACACACTCACGCGGGCACGACCTGCAAGCTGAGCAAGGCGGTCAAGTTTCGAGGGTCGCGTGACTTGG
>JBCBWG010000133.1:0-9026 GCA_039817205.1 Pseudomonadota bacterium | reverse complement strand
CGCAATAATTTCGGAAGCTGCCAGCGAGCCGAGTTGCCCGCATGTCTCAAGTGGGAGGTTGTTACTGAGGCCGTAAAGGACGCCCGCTGCATAGAGATCACCCGCGCCAGTCGTATCGACCACGGTTTCGACGGTCGCTGCTGGGATTGTGACCGTTTCGGTGTTTGTAATAATGACGGAGCCAGCGGCGCTGCGCGTGGCAGCGAGTAAGGGCACATGCCCAGCGATGGAGCTGATTGCGGCGTCGAAGTCGCTCGCTTCTGCGAGGCTCAAAAGCTCGGCTTCGTTGGCGAACAGAATATCGATTGGGCCATTTATCAATTCGCGAAACGCGGTGCGATGGCGGTCAACACAGAACCCATCTGATAATGTAAGCGCAACACGGCGCCCGGCGTCTTTGGCAATCTTGGACGCTTCATAAAAGGCTGCCTGTGCTTCGGGGCGATCAAACAAATAGCCTTCGAGGTATAGAATACCGCCAGATGAAATCAGTTTCGGGTCGAGATCGTCGGAGGTGAGTTCAGGGCTCACTCCGAGAAACGTATTCATCGTCCGCTCGCCGTCGGGCGTCACGAGGACGAGTGAGCGAGCGGTCGCTTCGCCGCCGGATTTTGGTGCTGTCTCGTAGGTAACGCCAGCGGCCTGGATGTCGTGGCGGAAAACTTTGCCAAAGTCGTCGTTGGCAACCTTACCGATGTAGGCGGTTTTAGCGCCGAGCGATGCTGCGCCGACGATGGTGTTTGCGGCAGACCCGCCTGAAATCTCGATTCCGGGCGCCATGTCGCCGTAGATCTCCGAGATCCGCTCGGCTGTCACAAGCGCCATATGACCCTTGTCCGCACCATGCTGCTCCAGGAACGCATCATCACATCGGCCAATGATATCAACGATCGCATTTCCAATGGCGACGATGTCGTAGTCTGATGCAGAGCTCATGGGATCCGGCCTTTTGTCTTGAAACTGCTGCCGCCTTTTAGCGGCTCTGGTCGACGGAATACCAGTGCAAACGGCAGGCCCTGGGGCCTGAGCCAGCGTTGGATGACAGTGCTGAGTGCCGGGGCTCAGTGCCAGGGCTTAGTGCCAACGCTCAGCGAGTGGGGTCTGAGCCAGCGCCTGCGTACCGCGCTCAGGCAGCCTTGGATTGCTTTGCGAGCTGGCAGAGCTCAAGCACAAGGCGTTCGGTCGTTGATCGCTCAAGGGCGCCGTTGAGACGCGTTTCCGTGATCGACGACTGGATCCGCTGCACGGCTCTATTTAAAGCGCCGATCTGCCACCGACGAAGCGCCGCCGTGAACTGATCACGCACGCTAAAGTGGAGAGGCGGGCGCATCGACCGGATGGCCTCATCCACGCGCTTACCCGAACTGACCGCGGCACCCAGGCGATGGAGCGCGATAAACTGGCGCTGAAGTGCGAGCAGCATACTTTGAGCTGTCTGTCCGGCGGCTTCAGCTTGTTGCTGAGCCTCCAGCGCGCTGCGTGCGTCGCCTGCAATGACGGCCAGCGTGAGCTTGTCGAGTGAAACGGCTGACGCATCGCCAATGACGGCTGCAACGTCGTTCACCTCGATTGTCGTCGCGCCATGGGCGAACAGCGTGAGCTTTTCAATTTCATTCCGTGATAGTGCGCGGTCTGCACCGAGCCGGCCCATCAGAAGCTCTCTGGCATCGGGCGAGATCTTGAGCCCGGCGGCGCCGATGACATCGTCGATCAGGGCGGCAATATCGCGGTCGTTATCGATATAGCTCGGGAGGGCTGCTGCCCATGCCGTTTTTTCGGCAAGCTTCCTGAGGGCGTCGGAGGGCTTGAGGTTGCCGGCCTCAATAATGAGGGCGGCGGCCGGTGGCGCGCCTTCCAGGATGGGTTTCAGCATCGTTGCGTTGATGCGCCGACTGACGGCCGTCCGAACGACCTTTGCGCCGCCGAACATGGGAATGGTTTGCAGTTCAACCAGCAGCTTGTCCGGGTCGGTGTCGAGATCTTGATCATCGATCCGGATGATCTCGCCGGGCGGGTCGCTGCGCTTGGCGAAGGCGCGAGCTGCTTGGCCCGCGAGCTCGGAGATGCCGCCCGGGTCCGTCCCGTACACAACGCAGCAGGCGATGGCTAAATCAATTGACTTGAGAAACCGATCGACCTGCTGAGCTTTCACCGCGACCACGATTGGCGCCGATCAAACCTGGGTCGCCAAGAACGTCTCAAGGCGTACTTTGAGATCCGTTGCAACGGTCCGCGCGGCGCGGTCCTGGGCATCCCTGAGTGCGCGAACGTTCGAGTAAATGGTGGTGAACTTCTGGATCGCGGCGCGCGCTGAGCTTTGACCTCTAAGCGCGATCGTACCGTCTGCCGTGTTGATCAAGCGGAAGTTCGCATCGAGCAGGTAGGTCTGACCGATCGAGTCGCCGGTGCGATCGACCAGCGAGGTGCCCTTGCGCTCCCGGATTGAGATTTCCAGGCGGTAGGCTTGCGCGACGCTCTCTTCAGACCCACCCCGTGTCGCGAAGATCAGCTCATTGCGGATCTGTTGGCCGACCCGACCGGGGATCGTCGCAAGGCTGACAGACTTCAACTTCTCCGAAAGGCCCGCTCCACCGGCGTCCCGCGCCGCATACATTGGCGCGAAACCAGCCGTGCACCCGCCGAGTACCAAAGCGGCCGTGATGACGGCACCAGCTGTCGACCGTCGGAGCGTGGTCCGACCGGCAAAAGCGTTTCGGAGATCGTTAAGCGACAACATTGACGATCCTTTGCGGCACGACGATCACCTTCTTCGGTGCATTGCCGTCCAAGGTCTTTTGGACGCTTTCCAGCGCCAAGGCGGCGGCCTCGACATCTTCTTTCGACGCATCGCGCGCGATTGTGATTTCGTCCCGCCGTTTGCCATTCACCTGTACGGCAAGCTTAATTTGATCGTCAATTAAGAGGGCCGGTTCAGCGGTCGGCCAGGGATGATCGGCGAGTAAGGTGTTGTAGCCGAGCCGCGCCCAGCACTCTTCGCCCAGGTGTGGCATCATCGGCCCGACGAGGATCGTCAGGATTTCTCCGGCCTCTCGAAGGGCCCACTCAAGACCGTCTCCGGATTTTCCGAGCCCGGTTTGAACGGCGTTTGCCAACTCGTAGAGTTGAGCGACGGCAACGTTGAAGCGGAGGCTCTCGATGTTATTGCCGCTTTTATCAAGCGCCCGATGCGCGGCGCGCCGCAGAGCAAGTGCATCCCCGGAAAAGGAGGCTGGGGCCTTGTCATTTTGCTCCGGAACGCGGTCGGCGATCTCGTTGACGAGCCGCCACACGCGCTGAATGAAGCGGTTGGCTCCTTGAACGCCCGCTTCTGTCCACTGAACGTCTCGCTCCGGTGGACTGTCCGAGAGCATAAACCACCGCGCGCAATCGGCCCCGTATCCCGCAATGATGTCGTCGGGATCGATCACATTCTTCTTCGACTTCGACATCTTGACGATGTCGCCAATCTCGACCGCTTCGCCGCTGTCGACCAATTTGGCAGTGCGGCGGTCCGGTTCCTCTTCAATGACGACACGGTCTGGCTCAAACCACTCCACCTTCCCGTCCGAACCGCGCCGGAAATAACATTCGTGCGTTACCATGCCTTGGGTGAACAGAGCGGCGAAGGGTTCCGTCAGGTCTGTCGGCAGATGACCCGTGGCGCCCATGGCCCGGGCGAAAAAGCGCGCGTACAGAAGGTGCAGGATCGCGTGCTCAATACCGCCGATATACTGGTCAACGGGTAGCCAGTAGTCAGCGGCCTCTTTGTTGGTTGGTGTCTCTGCGGTCGGATCCGCAAAGCGTGCGAAGTACCAGGACGAGTCCACAAAGGTGTCCATGGTGTCCGTTTCGCGCTTGGCTGGACTTCCGCATGTCGGGCACGGCACGGCGCGCCACGTCGGATGACGGTCGAGCGGGTTGCCAGGCGTATCGAAGTCGACGTCGTCCGGAAGCTGAACGGGCAGGTTCTCAGTCTTTTCGGGAACAACGCCGCAAGTTTCGCAGTGGACAACCGGGATCGGGCAGCCCCAGTAGCGTTGACGCGAAATGCCCCAGTCGCGGAGCCGGAATTGGGTTTGGCCCGTCCCAAGATCTCGGCGCTCGGCCCAATCGATGGTTGCATCGATCGCCTCCTGGCCCGTCGCAACCTCGATCCCCGCCGGTTGGTTGATCCATTGGACGGTCTCGGTCTTCGGTGGCACGAAGGCCTCGTCAGCGACCGGTTGCCCGTCCTCGAGGGCAAGAAACGTATCGATGACGGGCAGAGCGTATTTGCGCGCGAAATCAAGATCGCGCTGGTCATGCGCGGGACATGCGAAAATCGCCCCGGTTCCATAGTCCATCAGCACAAAGTTCGCGACGTAGACGGGGAGCGTCTGCCCCTCATAGAGCGGGTGCTTGACCTTTAAGCCCGTGTCAAAGCCGAGCTTGTCTGCGCGCTCGATTTCTTCGGCTGATGTCCCGGACTTGCGGACCTCGACGTTGAACGCTGCCAGTTCGTCGTTCTCCTCGGCCAGCGCTTTCGACAGCGGGTGCTCTGGCGCGATGGCAATGAAACTCGCACCGGCAAGGGTGTCGGGCCGGGTCGTATAAATGTCGATGGTCTCGAAACCGTGGACGGCCTCGGTCAGCGTGAACCCCATCGCAAGGCCACGTGATTTCCCGATCCAGTTGGCCTGCATCGTGCGCACTTTTTCGGGCCAGTCTTTGAGGCCGTCGAGCGCTTCCAGAAGGTCGTCGGCGTAGTCCGTGATTTTGAAGAACCATTGCGTCAGCTCGCGCTGTTCCACATCAGCGCCCGACCGCCAGCCTTTGCCGTCGATGACCTGCTCGTTTGCGAGCACGGTTTGATCAACCGGGTCCCAATTGACCTTCGAGGCCTTGCGGTAAACGAGGCCCTTGTCCAGCATGTCGATAAAGAGCTTCTGCTGGTGCTTGTAGTAACCGACATCGCAGGTGGCGAACTCGCGCGACCAATCGAGCGCAAGCCCCATCGACTTCAACTGCGCTTTCATCGTGTCGATGTTTGCATAGGTCCATGTGCCGGGATGTGTCTTGTTCTGCATCGCCGCGTTTTCCGCCGGCATGCCGAATGCATCCCAGCCCATCGGGTGCAGCACATTGAACCCCTTGGCGCGTTTGTATCGGGCGAGCACATCGCCCATCGCGTAATTGCGCACGTGCCCCATATGAATGCGGCCGGATGGGTAGGGGAACATCTCGAGCACGTAACACTTCGGCTTTGACGGGTCGGTCGCCGTGACAAATGTTTCGCGATCGGCCCAGACGGACTGCCAGTGCGCCTCGCGATCCGGTGCATTATAGCGTTCAGATGCCATGGTTCGGCTGCTCTAACTCTTCGATGTGAGGGCGGTTCACCGCAAAAACGATCGCTTTCCAGGTGTCGGCGCGTACCAAGCGCGAAAGGTCTGAACGGTCAAGCGGCGGTCCGGCAGACCGAGTTCGGTCGGTCAGACGGGACAAGTGAGGTGACAGGGTGACCAATCCGGCGACACGGATTTCCGAGGTTCAGGCGAAGATTGCGGCCGCAGCACACGAGGTCGATCGCGATCCGGATGCGACGACGCTGATCGCCGTCTCCAAAACCTTCGATGCGCCTGTGATTCGGCCGTTTCTTGAGGCAGGGCAGATCCATTTCGGCGAGAACCGAGTGCAGGAGAGCCAGGGCAAATGGCCCGAGCTGAAAGCAGATTTTCCGGATACGGTTCTGCATCTGATCGGGCCGTTACAGTCGAACAAGGCGGCCGACGCGGTGGCGCTGTTCGACGTTATTCACACGGTTGATCGCCCGAAGATTGCCCGCGCGTTGGCCACTGAAATGAAAAAACAGGGACGGCGGCTGAAGCTTTTCGTTCAGGTCAACGTCGGTGCTGAAGACCAGAAGGCGGGCGTTGATGCGACTGATCTTGGCGCACTTCTCGAGCTTTGCCGTGGGGAATGCGGTCTCGGTATCGCGGGCCTCATGTGCATTCCGCCGTTTGATGATGCCCCGGCACCGCACTTCGCGTTTCTCGCCAAGCTCGCAGCCGACCACGAAGTGTCTGAGTTATCGATGGGCATGAGCGCTGACTTCGAAACCGCCGTTCAGTTTGGCGCCAACTACGTCCGCGTTGGCTCGGCTCTCTTTGGCGCGCGTGGGTAAGGTGAACGTTGCTATGAGCAAGAAACGCAGGCGTTGGATGGTTTGGGTTGGCGGAGGTCTCGTCGCTGTGTTCGCGGTCTGGACGATCGCGAGTTACGCCGTTGTCTGGAATTTGGAGGAGGCGCCGTACCGGGTCGTGAAAACCTATGATGGTTTCGAGGTGCGCGCTTATCCGAAGTTGATGTTGGCCGAAACGGTGGCTGGTGCGCCGGGGAACGCATCGGACTCGACGGCCTTTCGGAGGCTCGCGCGCTACATTTTTGGCGGGAACGCGGAAAGCCGAGACATCGCAATGACCGCACCAGTGCTCATCGACGAGACGTCGGGGCGCACGAAGATGGCGTTTGTTTTGCCAAAGGACATTCAACCTGATGCGGCACCGGCGCCCAAACAGACCGAGGTCAAGGTCTATCAGCGCGATGAATTGCAGGTCGCGGCTCTGAGATTTTCGTGGCTCGCCACCCGCAGCCGGCGTGAGCGACTTGGAGCGAAACTGACCGAAGCCGTTCAGCGAGCCGGTCTCAAACCCGCGGGTCCGCCTATTTATGCCGCCTACAATCCCCCGATGACGGTCCCGTTTGCACGGCGCAATGAAATGCTTTTGCCATTGAGCGAGTAGGGTGGTCGTACACAATTTGTTAACGTCTTCCAAACTGATTCGATTGTTGTCCCGCGTGTGTCGTTTCCGAAGATGGAGATCAGCATGCAGGACTATCGCCCCGATGCGTTGCGCGACGCGGACCTTAGCCACGAGACAACGGCACGGGATACCGCCGAAGCCGACGTCGGCATTTCGTCGGTTCCCGAACCCCCGAAGCGGTCAAAGAAGCGGTCGGCCAAGGCTGTGCGCCAGTCTCGGTCGAGCGCCGAGTATCACCACTTCGTTGTCGACGTGTGGTTGACCAACTTGAACCCGACGGAGTTCGGGATCTTTAAACGCTCGCGGAACCGGGCGAAGTCGCGCCAGTTCACAAAAGACATGGATGTTTATGCCGAGATCCTTGAGGACGGCAAACGCACAGGTCTGCTCGCATATCGCAAGGACCTGTGGACAGAGAACGAGCGCACCAACCGTCGGCTCGTCTTTAAGATGTTCACGGCTGGCTTGAACTGGCGCGCAACCATGGATCTGATGCTTGCCCGTTCGGTTCAGCAGACCATCGGTGCCAATATGCTACCGGTCGCAACGTACTCAGTGAATGCGTCGGGCGAGGATCAGGTCGTCTATATCGAACGGTCAGCCAACAAGTGGCCGCTGATGCCGGAGACGTTTTCGTTCTTTCTGCTCGAGGACGGCAAGCTTGAGTTTTACCGCATCCGGCAGAAGTTTATCCGCTTTGGTGATGATTACCTCATCTTCAACGGGCGCGGCGAGAAGATCGGCTTGCTGGATGGGGCGGCACTTTCGATTGCAGGCAAGTGGCGTTGTCGCGTGAAAAAAGAGTACGCCGATCGCCAGCTTTTGAATGTGCTGAAAACCTTCACGGGCATGCTCTGCTTCAATGATGCCGGTCGCAGTCACGTCAAGCGGTGCGCCAAAGCGGTTCAGCAGGGCGATTATCAGCCGAAGCTCGAGAAGCAGGAAACGGATCTCTACATGAACCCGCGCCGCGTGCGGTAGCTGCTCATCCGGATTGAAAAACTCACAGCGAACAAACAACCATCGGGCGCGCCAGTCGGTGCGCCCGAATTCGTTTCAACACTTTTGCTCACGCGTTGACGTCAGCCGCCTTTCAACGCGACCGGCCATGTCGGCGACCGCTTGAAGTTTCGATGGATCGCGGTTGAGCGCCTTCTCATCAGCCACCGCAGCACCAAGCGCGAGAACAGCTGTCTGAGCTTCCTGAATGCCGATCAGCAGTTCCTTGCAGGTGAGGTCCGCCCGCAGCTGATCGTATGCAACGAGCCGCGCGCCCGAGACGTAGTCCTGCGCTTTCGCCGGGCGCTCGACCCAGGCGCGAGCCGCATCGCTCAGGAGCGCGCGAACCGCAGGCTCACACGCAGCATTGTCTTCTGGACAGGTGACCGCATTTGGCGCGATTGGTCGTGCGAATCGCCCCGCAGTCGCTGGTGGTTGCGCGGTCTCTGGTCCCGTCGGCACAATGCGCTGAGCTGGCGGTGGTGACGGCTCAGGCCGTTGCCTTTGGGTCGCGCCAGCAGGTGGTTCAATCGATTGCGGGTTAAGCCGAACGATCGGCGGCGATGGCGACGTGAGAGGCGGCGTTTGTGTGCGAGGCGCCGCGGGGCGTGCCGGTTGAACCTGGGTGTCTTCGACCTGGGTGTCGGGTGCCGGTTGCGGCACAACGCGCTGAGCGTATGGAGCTGGCGTTCGTCTACTCTTCTCGACCGGGGGTTCTGTCGAACGTGCGATCCGCCGCTGCCTCTGCTGGGCCCGCGTTCTCGCTTGGGCCCTGGCTCTTGATCGATCTCTAGATCTCTGTCTCGCGCGACGCGCGCGTGCAGCGCGCAGGCGGCTGCGATGCGCAGACGAACGGGTGTTCCGGCGCTGCGCTGTCTGGCGCGGCGGTGAGTCTTTCAAGGAGCCCCACCGTTGCGGTTCGTAGTCGTCCTCATAGTAGGGCCGGTCAGCATGTCCGCACGCCGCGAGCAGTCCCGCACACACGAGAACGACGCAAACGCGCACGGTCCGTCCCACAGTCATATGAAGGCTCAAATATTGCATGCCACCAACGGCCGCTCCCCAAACCTCGCCACCCCACTAGCGCTGGCCCTTTCTGGTGCAGAGAGTGGTCAAATCAGGCGGCCATGTGGGCCTCCGGGGGTCATTCTCGGGCAGTCAACGGAGGAAGTGCGCGCAAGTCATGGGCGTGGCGCGAGGATACTGCCAGTGAGCAGGGCGGTA
>JBCBWG010000132.1:0-9077 GCA_039817205.1 Pseudomonadota bacterium | reverse complement strand
AGGGTTGGCAGGTCGTCGATAAGCGCCTCAAGCCTTGAGACGTTACCCGTCGTTACACGAGCCTCAGAGCGCCGAGCGTCATCCAAATAAAATGGCGCTTGAATGGATGGCAGGCCGCTGGACGTTTCAGCGGACTGTCTTCGAGAAATCGGCAAAGACTGCGCCCGGTTCGCCAGCTTTTGACCGGCGGACAAGGATTGAGGGGCGTGCCGACGTGCGCCGCCTCGCGCTCAACGATCTGCACTATCGCGAATATGGGCACCAGCCGTCGGGCATCCCGTTTTCAAAAGCGTATCGCTTCTGTTTTGAAGCTGACGCAGACGGGCTGATCACGGTCTATCATGCTGACGAAGCCGCGCCCGCGAGCCGATTTCATCGGCTAAAATTCACGTGGATCACGGCGCGTGATCAAACCGAAGCTGTCGTGGCCGAGGCCGAGCATCTTTGCGCCGCCGATTGGTACGTGAGCCTCTACGAGGTGTCAGTTGATCGGATATTTATTCGGCACATGGTATCCGGACCGCGCAAAGACTACCGGATCAAGACGATTTATGTGCGCTCGACCCGAACAAGCGCATGATGTCACGAGGCTTGGAACTGGCCAACGCTCTGCAGGTCCCGCCGCGCTTTGCGCTTGGCCTTTTCCGTTTCTCTGAGGCTGAGATCGAACGAGACCGCGTGCGCATCGCCGAGCCACAAGAGGTAGGGCATCCAAAGCTGGCGCATCCGGGTCTTGACCGCGGCCGCTCTACGGGCCGCCGGTAAGACACGGTAGGCGACGCTCTCTGATGTGATCCATCGATGTGCTGCGCGCTGCAACTCAGGTGAACACGGGCGGTTCCGCAGACCTTTGAGCTGGTTGATGCGAGGTGGCTCGGTCGGGTCGTACGGAAACAACACTTCAGCGCAAGCGATCGCCTGGCCCTGTCGTCGGACGCTGATGAGCATGAGCTGCCCGCACTCAAGATAGGTTCCGTAATGGTCCAGGCAGTTCTGCAGCGCGAGACTTTCGGCTAGCATCTCGTCCGGTCGCAGAAGCGGTACGAACTCGTAGGCAAGCCCACGAACCGTGCGGGGCCACCGTGCCTGAGGTAACGCTGCGAGAGCGGCCGCCGCACCGAGGCGCAAGTGCCAGATGCGCATTTCCTCCAGTGCAGACCTTGGCCGAATGCCCGCATGCCATCGCTTCCGGATCAGGCGGCCTGCCTGTGTCTCGGGACGATCAGAATACCAAGCCCAGGCACAAAGATAGTTGAACCGGCGGTTCTCGACATCGAGCGCGAGCCGTGGCCCGTTCTTCGCCATCCACAGCCCAAAATCGGCATCGCATGCGGCTGTGGCACGCAGCACCTGCGCCAGCCAGGTCGCCGCTGTGTCCGCCTCTGCTGGGACGGTTGCCGCAAACTGTTGATCGACCTTGGGCGGGACGACCGCCAAATCGTCGAGACGTTGCCGGAGCGCGCTCGCGGGCAGCTTCCGGGTCCACCAGGGGAGGCCGAGTGTGGCCGCTGCCTCTTTGCGCTTGGCCCCATCTGCGATGGCGCGGAACGTGGCCGCCCGTTGCGTGTCGGTTCCGAACCCGGTCGCGAGCGCGAAGATAAGAGCAGGAAAGGTTGAGAGAAGATCGTCCATCGCCTGCGACCGGGCAGAGATCCGGGCAAGATACTTCCGGTATTCCGGCGCGAAGGCCTTAAGCCGCTCAATCCGCTCATTGACGGGGCGAGATTTGGGGCGCGGTGCCGCTCGCCGGTGCCGCCCCGCCACTTTGCCCTGAGGCCGGTTGTGCGCCTGATCGCTGGACGGCTGACTCACGGTTCTAGTTCTCCAACATTCGAGGAATTGCGCGCGTGCACCGCGTTCGCATCTGCCAACGCGTCGCGCCTTTGAGCGCTTCCGGTGTGGAACGCACTTTCCCTCAACTGCGTCATTTTCGCCAACTCGCAAGCACGTGACCAGCCGTGATCGGAAATATCCGTATACAAAGATGCATACGTTGGGCGGGGGTGCTCCAGGTGTGATGATGGCGTTTGGCGTGGCGCATGGCGAGCGCCGACGCGCGCGGGAGCACTGTGGCGGTGGATGGTGGGTTTCCGGGCGCACATGCGATTTGACCTGAGCGTGCTGAACAACTGGCACAGCCTGGACTGAATTTAGGGACTTTGAATGGCTTTGAAGGATCTTCTCGACAAGCGACCACGCGCTTTTTTCTGCCGGACAACGCGCTGCGTCGCGCTCACATCAACGTCGCTCATCGCACTTGTCGGCGCTGTTTTGTTCTCAGTTGTTGACGCCGCACCGAACAACGCGTTGCAAGCCGTCGAGGCGGGCGTGCAGAAGCGTTTTTCTGATGTGCATCATGTTGGTCCCGACATGTTCGCGGCAAAGTTTGCTGGCGGTAACGGTGGCGGGGTGAAACGCACCGCATCGACAAGTTCCATGCAACCGGTTCTTCTCGACATTCGCCGAGCGGATGAGTTTGCGGTTAGTCACTTGCCCGATGCCATTCGCATTAACCCGCAAGCGAGTGCTGAAACGATCCTGAAGACCGTAGGAGATCTGACCGGGCGAACCGTTATCGTCTATTGCTCCGTCGGCGTGCGGTCATCGCAACTGGCGCAGCGCGTGCAGCGGACGCTTGAGGCCAAGGGCGCAACGCGGGTGGTCAACCTCGAAGGCGGTATCTTCCGATGGCATAACGAGGGTCGCGGTCTTGTCCGCGGCAGCCTCAAGACGGATTTGGTCCATCCCTACGACGCCTTCTGGGGGCGCCTCATCGATCGCCGCGATAAGATCGCCTACTCGCCCAAGCCGGATTGAGGCGGACGGCCGGGCTGAGGCAGACAGCCGGAGACGTTGCGTCGGCTCAGGCCTTAGCGCGGCCAAACCGGCGGGAACATTTCGCCGCCGAACGGCGCACCATCGTCAAAGACGAGGCCCGGAAACGGCGGTGATGTTCGGCCCTGTCGTCGCTTGAACATCGCGTCAT
This sequence comes from Pseudomonadota bacterium, assembly GCA_039817205.1. GTDB lineage: Bacteria > Pseudomonadota > Alphaproteobacteria > Rhizobiales > Hyphomicrobiaceae > JBCBWG01. The sequence goes on along the minus strand of JBCBWG010000132.1, from coordinate 6,091 downwards.
CACCGACCCAACGAAATGAAACTGCACGGCGCCGGTTCGCCGTCGTGTTCGCCGGCGCTCCGTGTAACGTGCGAAAATGGAAAGCCACCGCATCGCCAGGCTGCATTTCCCATGAGAGCACGTCGAACAATTCATCGGCGCGCCCCGCTTCGATATCCGGGACGCGCTCGCTGTCATCGCCTTCGTAGAGACTGTCACCGTTGAAGCGCTCAGGGCGATAGTCCTGTCCCCAAGCGTGCGAGCCCTTGACAAACTCCAGAGCGATATCGTGCGGGATCGGATCAAGCGTCACCCAAAAAGACACGGACTGGCGCGCATCGACCAGATAATAGGGCTGGTCTTGATGCCATGGTGTCCGCATCGAACTGCCGGGTTCTTTGACGAGGACATGGTCGTGGAAAATGCGTGCTGTCTCAGACGCCATCAGAGCAGCGGCGGTCTCGGCCATAGCTGAGGAGAGCACCGCTTCGCGATAGCCTTTGATCCGCTGCCAATTGCAAAAATCTTGAAAGAATGGCGCCGAGCCGTCTTCTGGATGATAGGTCCGTTCGAACTGCGATGGGCTCTTGATGTTTTCCTCGACCGCGTCTTCGAGATCCCAAACGCGATCTGTCATCAAGCCCGGCAGCAGGACGGCGCCGTCGGCTTGAAATGCTGAGACGTGGTCTGGCGTGACGGTAAAGGTCATGGCTCAAGCCGCTGTTTGAGAGGTTGGTCCCCGTGGGATTTAATCAGATGAAGACGGGATCTGAAAGACAGGGGGCCAATCTGACCTCGGGCATTTACGTTTCGAGGCAGGGGGCCCGCGCTAGGAGTTGAGCGTTTGGCCGAAAACCATGACGATGCGCGACGGTTTGCACCGGCTGCTGCTCGCAATCGCGACCCCATCCGCGATGTTTTGAGGGAGATCTTGCCCAAACGCGGACACGTCTTGGAGGTCGCAAGCGGCAGCGGCGAACACGTCGTCCACTTGGCGGCCGCGCATCCGGATCTCACGTTTCAGCCGAGTGATCCCGATGCTGCCGCCTGCCGGAGCGTCGATGCTTGGGTTCGCCACCACGGATTGTCGAATGTCGCAGCGGCGATGCAACTCGACGCCCGCGCGGCGTTCCCAGAGTTGAGCGCCAACACCGTCCTCTGCATCAACATGATCCATATTGCGCCGTGGTCTGCGACCGAGGGGCTCATGCGCGGCGCGGCCCAGGTTTTGAACCCGGGCGGTTGTCTCGTCTTGTACGGGCCGTTCCATGAAGGCGGCAAACAGACCGGCGATGGGAACGTGGCGTTTGACGAGCGCCTCCGTAGCGAAAATCCGGAATGGGGCATCCGCCATTTGGATGAGGTCGCGCAGCTGGCTGACGCCGACGGCTTTGATGATCCGACAGTGATTGCCATGCCGGCCAACAACCTCACCGTTGTGTGGCGTCTCAAGACCGCATGAGCCGGGCGGATCGCCGAAGACCTGCAGCACCGATCGATGGCCCTATCACAATCGGTTGGTTGTTCCGTCACTGACGAAAAGCGCTGCAGAAGCGTCGCACCTGTTTCAATCGAGCACCGCCATTTCCGTGCGTTTACCCAAGCGTCAAGCTAAGCTTTTTATCTGCATGCCGACAATGTATCCACCAACTTTTCAGCGTGGGTATTTCGATGGTTATCGCGGTTAAACCAACCAATGAGTTAGCTCCGTCCTACGACGCGATTGTCGTTGGTTCTGGATACGGCGGCGGCGTTTCGGCATCGCGCCTCGCCCGCATGGGTTTGCGGGTTGCGGTCATCGAACAAGGCCGGCTCTGGCGACCGGGCGATTTTCCGACAACGATCCGGTCGCGGCGCAAGCAAATGCGCTTGACCGGTCGCATTCCAACAACCGGCGATCCGTCTGGGCTGTACTCGCTTTCGGTGGGCAAAGGGCTGACCGTATTCGCGGCGACCGGCCTTGGCGGAAGCTCGCTCATCAATGCGGGCGTCACACTTCGGCCAGACTTTTCGCGGCTTCGCAACTTCGGCTGGCCTGATCCGGTCCTCGATGACGGCAAGTTCGAGAAAGCGTTCGACCGGGCCGAGGCGATGCTTACGCCAAAGTCGGCGCCGAAACCCGAGCGTTTTAGCAAATTCCGCGGCATGAAATCCCTGGCCGATGCTTCCGAGCGGGATGTGACAGCCCCGCCGATGACGATCGCCCATCAGCCGGGGCGCAATCCATCGGGCGTCATGCAGTATGCCTGCCGATACTGCGGAGATTGCTGGTCGGGCTGCAACGTCGGCGCCAAAAACACGGTTGGCATCACATACATCCCGGACGCGGTGGATCACGGCGCCGACGTGGTTTGCGAAGCGCGCGTTGATCAGATCGCGAAGGCGGACGATGGCAGCTGGGAGGTCCTCGTTCAGGATCTCGCTGGCTCCAAAAGCCAACGCTGGATCAAGGCGCAAAACTTGGTACTCGCAGCCGGGTCGCTTGGCACCACCGAGCTTTTGCTGCGGGCTCAAAAGCGCGGCCTCGCCTTGTCCGATCGGCTTGGCAAAGGCTTTTCCGCAAACGGCGACGACATGGTGTTTGTGACCGAGCTTGCTGAGCCAGTGCACGCCGTCGCTACCGGATATCCATCTCAGGCACCGCGCAAGGTCCCGCTCGTTGGCCCGCACAGCATGGCGCTGATTGATGCGGGTGATCCAGGCGCACCGGTCTGGGTTCACGATGGGACGATGCTGACCGTGATGGCGTCACTCGCGCCGTTGAAAGCAATGCTTGAATTTCGGCCGGGTCGCTTGATGCGCCTCGCACGCGGTGGTCGATACGGCGACGAGCTGGCCCGGACGCAGGTTTATTATATCGTCTCGCAGGACGACGGGGCCGGCGAACTGAAACTGCAACGGGATCGCGTCGTTGTGGATTGGCCGGATTACAGCAAAGCGTCGGCACGCGTGGAGGCGGAGCGCCGGGTGAGAGACATGGTCGGTGCGCTGGGCCAGGGCCAATTCATGACCAATCCGTTCGCCATGTCGGCGTTCGGTGGCAATCGCATTATTGCGCATCCGTTGGGTGGGGCTGGCATGGGCGTCACAGCATCAAACGGTGTTGTTGCTCACGATGGTCGCGTGTTCGACCCGAGCGGCGGCCAAGGCGCGGTCCACGAAGGGCTTTACGTTTTGTGCAGCGCGGCCGTTCCAACGTCGATTGGCGTCAGTCCGCTGTTGTCAATCACAGCGCTCGCCGAGCGCGCGATGATGCTGAAGGCCGAGCGCATGGGCCGAACTCTCGACGTGGCGACGGCCCCAGCCAAACGGCCAGAGCGCGACGCGGCCATGTAGGTTGAGCCTTCCGCGTCCGGTTCGAATTCGAGAAGCTCACCGTGTTGGCAATCTAGGGCGGCACAAATTTTCGCAAGGGTGTCGAAGCGGACGCCCTTTACCTCGCCCGACTTGAGCAACGAAAGATTTGCTTCTGTGACATTGATGCCGGCGGCGAGGTCTTTCGAGCGCACCTTGCGACGCGCCAGCATGACATCCAGTCGAACGATGATTGCCATTGTCAAACGATCAACCGATCAACCGATCAACCGATCAACCGATCAACCGTTGGTCTCGGCGGACGTCGGCCGCGAGTGCCACGACATGGGCGATGGCGATTAGGGCTGCGGAAGAAATATGGTCTGGAAACAGGTGACGTGGTGCCCGGCCTCGCATTTCGGTTAGGCCATCGGGCAGCCGACGTCGTTGAAACATTCGCGCTCAATATCCGGCCCTTTAACTTCTTTGACGGGGTCCAACGCCCGCGCAACGAGCATCTGTTTGTTGGCAGGCTCAGTGAAGCTGACGCCAAACGTTTTTGCGAAACGCAGTTGCGCATCTTTGATGTCGCGCGCGCGACCGGGTCCGGCCTAGGATCATTTGCGATCCGGGTCGTGGGAGCGTGTTCTGCGTCGCGGGGCAGCGCCCTGGCACTTACCGTCAGAACACCACGTTTGCCGACCGCGCTTGGGAGACAGGGTTTCCCGATCGGCGTTCCGGCGGTGAGAGACGCGGTCACAGGAAAAGCGATGGTGTTCCGAGCGGAACAGCGGCGGCACCTAAGCGGGTTCATGGTCCTTTCATCGGAAACGAGCTGGCCAACGCCGCTCAAAAAAGGAACTGAACCATGAAAACCGCAATCCTTTCAGTCGCCGCCCTTGCGATCGTCATATTGCTGGCAATTGTCACAACGGCCAGCATCGCCGCATCAAGCACGAGTGCTCACGCCCAGTCCGCCACCCAGCCGCTTTTGCGTGGCACGCGCGAGTATCGCCGCGCTCGCCAAGACGCCCGCCGCGCAGGCCGTCGCGCTCGTCAAGATGCCCGCCGCGAGCGCCGCAGCCAGCGCCGTGACGCCCGCCAGGAACGTCGCCAGATGCGTCGTCAGCAGCGTGCCGAGCGCCGCAACCTCCGCTGCCGCCAACGGGCCGCCCGCCGCGCCGCCCGCGGCCGCCTCGCCCCGATCTGTGGCTAAGCGCGAACGCATGAATGCTTAAATCACGCCAGCCCGGATGCCCCGCATCCGGGTTTGTGTGTGGCGAGGTGTGGATCCGTGTTGGGTGAGTAGGGGGCGCTAACGAGAGCTGCCAATACCCAATTAGACAGGATCTAAGTCCTTCGTCTCTCGGACCGTGCCGTGATTATTTGTGTGCGCTGATAGCCATCTCTCATGTTCCTTCGAGAGAATATTCTCAATGTCGTTGAGAAACTTTGCGACTGCCGTTGCATCCCCGTTCATCGCAGCGCGGCGGGCGTCGGTAAGCCCATTGCTGACCAACTCAAGTTGATGGGCTGTGTCGCGGAAGTGGGCCGCGAACCTGAGGTCCTGTTCAATACGAAAAGCGTTCGTGATTGCCGCCTCCAAGCCCGAGATAATAATTGTCAGAGCTGTAATCGTTGCAGCAAGCGTTGCGACATTGGTCATGCCCTCAGGTTTGGGTACAGCGCTCATCATCCAATCTGCAACTCTTGTATAAAAATCTGGAAAAACAATGCTGCAGACGACAACGGACGTCACGATGATCGCGCTTGCTCCGACCAAATACAGAAGTCGCCCTCGGCGCCGGTTGCTAAGTTCGTGTTTTTTGACTTTCGACGCCATGTAACCGTGCTGATCCTGAAGCCTGTGGCGTCTGAAAATTTCGATTTTCTGCAACAGGAAAGGAATTTCGTCGGTGGCATCCGTGCGCCCTTGCTCTTCAATGATGCCAACAAAGAACCGGTTCTTGGCGTATTCGGCTTGAGTCCGTTGCGCGCCCCACTTTTCATAATGTTTGAGGTAAAGGCTGCTTGCGATAACAGTCAGCGCGATCGCAACAAGTGCACCTTGCAATCTTGGAACGAAATTGGCGAGTTCTGCTTGCGCCGATGCCCAAGGTGTCAACGCCAGTGCGCCAACGGCAAGCGTCAAAAAGAAAAGAATAATCCGCGCGCGCTCAGAATTGCGATAGCGTGTTTGGTAGAGATTGGATGCTTCGTCTGCGGCCCGAAACTCGTTTCGCAAGCCCTGCATCTGTTGGGTTTTCAGTGTTCTTTTGAGTTCCCGGAAGCTTCCTGGTAGGTGGTCTTCGAGGTTTTTTGGTGTAATGGTGATCGATTGTTTCTCGGCCGCAGCAGCGTAAGCGTCGACCTGATCGCGTGCTGTTTTGATGAGCGCATCTGATCGGGCTTGCTCTTCAATTTCCGCCGTGGCTGCTTTTGCGGCACTTACAGTCGCATTCATTGGTGATAGCTTCCGAATATAAAATTTTACAGATCGAATTGGTTTGGGAAAGCGCTCGGACATACGAGCTTCTTTCCGACCGCGCTTCCGATGTCGAAACAGCGGTTCAAGTTTGAAAGCTCGGCATTGTCCATCTGATGCAACTTCGCGATGACAGCGTCGTCGAAATCGAACGCACGGCCGAGCGATTGCGTCAGCAGATCTCGGCTAAGATGGGGGTTAAACCGCGCAAACGTGAGCCATGGCTCCGGCGCAAGAGAGAGACCGGATAGGTCGCCGACATTAAAGTCGATGAACTCCCGAACGGTTGTGTGAGACACCGCTTGCAGCCACGCCGTGGACGCTTCAGATGCG
>JBCBWG010000131.1:0-9191 GCA_039817205.1 Pseudomonadota bacterium | reverse complement strand
AGCAGGCCGGAACGCCGGTCGTTGTGTGCCGCATGTCGTACGATCGGGCTCGCAAAACGGCCGAACTCATGGTCGAGCAGTCTCAGGCGGCAACACCCGGCCAAACACGCAAGCGGCCGCTTCAGATCCCCCTGCGCATTGGTCTCGTCGGGCCAAACGGGCAGGACATGAAACTGGTCCTCAACAACGGGACTGAGGTGGACGACGGCGTCATCCATCTGACCCGTGCGTCGCAGACGTTCCGCTTCAAGGACCTCGAGCAGAAACCGGTCCTCTCAGTTCTTCGGGACTTCTCAGCGCCCGTGAAACTCGTACGGGATGCCAACGAGCGCCAGCTTGCGTTTCTCATGGCGCACGATGCCGATCCCTTCGCCCGCTGGCAGGCGGCGAGTGATTACGCGATGAAGATCTTACTGGCTCAGATCAAAAACGGCGCGGACACCACCACGCTCGCATCCCGGATTGCCACGTTCGCAGACGCATTGAACGCAGCCGTTGCCGATCCGGCGTTGGAGCCAGCTTTCAAGGCAGAGTTGCTGAGGCTGCCATCCGAAACAGATCTCGCGCGCGAAATTCGAAAGAACGTCGATCCGCTTGCGATCCACATTGGGCGAACCGCAACGCTCAAAGTTATCGCCAAACAGCTCGGTGCAACGCTCGACACGCTCTATGATGATGCGGCGCCCGAAGGCGACTACTCACCGCATATGGAACAGGCCGGTCAACGCGCGCTCAGAAACGCGTGCCTCTCATTGATGGCGCATCGCAACCGCGTCTCAGATCGTGAGCGGCTCGCCATCCACTACTGGACCGCCACCAACATGACGGACCAGGCATTTGCAATGACGGTGTATGCGCACGGAAACAGCCGCGCACGTCAGGAAGTCTACGATGACTTCTTTGAACGCTGGCAGCACGACCATCTGGTGATCGACACATGGTTTACGGCGCAAGCGACGGCGCCATCGAGCGCCACGCTTCAGCGCGTGAAGAAGCTCACCAAACACCCGCGCTACAGCGCGACGACTCCGAACAAGATCCGCGCTGTGATTGGCAGTTTCGCCATGGGCAATCCGGTCCAGTTCAATAGACCAGACGGCAAGGGCTATACGTTTGTTGCCGATCAAATCCTGGCCACGGATCGCTTTAATCCCCAAGTTGCAGCGCGCCTACTCAGTGCGTTCCGCAGCTGGCGCACGCTTGAGCCAGGCCGTCGCAAACTCGCAAAGGCCGCTTTGCAGTCGATTGTCGAGACAACCGGTCTTTCGCGGGACAGCTATGAAATCGCGACCCGCATTCTCGGCGCGGAAAATTGATCTGACACTTGATCGTGGCAACAGAGTCACGAGCGCCCGACCGGCGCCTCGGAAAGCCTTGGCTCTGGGTCGCGTTGTAGCCCTCATCACATCATGCCTTGATCCGGCCAGATTTAATCTCCCTCGACAGCTGAGTCGCGTTCCAGCGATATTGCATCAGACGATTCGCAGGGGCGCGGGTCGTTTTCAGATTTTAAGACTGACATTGTCGGGGGCGACAGATGGCTGGGGCACGTGCCGGGACATCACAGGAGGGTTACGTCAACTGGGAGGCGCTTGACGATCGAAGTGCCGGTCCGCCAGCGATTTTTGTTGCGTTGGCAATTGTTGCAGCGGGCGCGGTCGGCGGCACACTGCATGCACTTGGCGGGCCTGAAGTGCTCGCTATTGCACTCGCCGTGTCGCTCGTGGTCGCCGGCCTGAGCGTCTACCAAAACTTGCGATATGGCGCCTCTCACAACGCCAACACTCTTGCACCGGCCTTTGCTCATCACGGACACGAAAGCTCGTCGGCGCTCTCGCATGAGGCTGTCCGCTCAGGACTTCCAGCACCGGCGCGGGACAGAGATGGCTTTGATATTCTAACGGCGCGGATCAGCCACGACATGCGCACGCCACTCAATGCCGTAATCGGCTTTTCCGAGTTGATGCAGCACGAATTGCACGGACCGCACGGCGACGATCGTTATCGCGAGTACGCGACACTGATCCGCCAAAGCGGCGAACAGCTGAAGCAGACGGCCGAACATACACTGGCGATGACCGAACTGGTCGCAGCGCCGACAAGCCAACGCAGCCGTGTCGCCGTGAGCGTCGCCCAAATCATCACGTCAGTCCGGGACGAGGTTGGCCTGAACACTTATCTGATGGACAACGCAGCCGCGCGGCTCATTGTCGAAGTTCAGGAAGATCTTTTCGTGAAGGCGCTCGCAGCACTCGTTCGGCATATTGCCGACGAAAGCTGCGTTCCGTCTGTCGCGATCAGCGTCACCGAAGTTGGCGATTGCGTCTTAATCTCATTGCCAGACAAGCGGCGGCGTCGACAACAGACAGGCGACTACCCGGCCGTTGATGAGAGCCTGCCACTTTGCTTCGCTCGCACACTCCTCGAGCTGCAGAGCATCCCGATCCAGCATCTGGACGGTGGCTCTGGCAGTCCGAATTTTGGCCGTTCCGGGTCGATCGTTCTGACCGTACCGTGCGCACTCCAAGCTGACCTCCCGCTTGATCAGCCGCTCGTTGCGTAAGAGCCGATCGAAAAACGCGCCAACGCGGTGGCGACGAGATGGAAACGTCAATCGCGCCGCTTCCGCCATCGTCGTCGCAAGATGAGACGCTCAAGATTGTCGGCGAACACGATCCGCTCTTGCGCACTCAACTCGCTTGCGATGGCCGGAACCAAGTCGATGCGGGCGTTGTGAGATCGCTTGAACGCTTCGAAGGCCCTCTGTTTGGCGGCATCCAGCGCGGCCGCGTCGTAGGTGCCAGCGCGAAGGATCTCAAGGACGTCGCGTCGGGCCTGCCGCGTCTCGCGACGATATCTGCGGAAGGTCGCCATCTTCTCGCGAACAACTGCCCGCACGCGCGTCCGCTTGGGCTCTTCAAGCTGCGACACGAATTGCTGAAGTCGGCTATTGATGCCATCGCGCGCACCATGGAAGCGCCAGGCCGCACCGACGCCAAATCCAATGATGAGAAAGTTGATCACGAGCGACACCGCGAGGGTGATCTTGAGCCAGCGCGGAACCGCCGAAAACCGATCACTCATGCGGCCACTCCATCCGCGCCCGTCGCGCACTTGCCGATGAACCGAACAAGCGCTTTTTCGCTGCTACTAGAGAAATCCATCGGTTCGCTCCGGATCCAGCACATCATCCAATGCGACGGTCTCGACGCTCGACGCACCGAACGACAGCGCGATTTCGCTGACAAAACGTGACGATGTGTTCGAGAGGCCGCCCACCACGCCAAGGATCAACGATGCCGCGAGCAACCCGGCGGCGGGCGCGATCGCCGGCGCAAACCGCCGCCGCGTCGGAGGTTGAACACGGCCGACCGGCGCCTTTGTTGCGTTTGTCGGGAACGCAATGACGTTTCCAGATTTTTCCGGTGCATCGTCGTTCGCCATTGACCGCTCGCTCGCCTCGGTCGCAACAGCTGTCAGAATTGACGCGGTTAATCGATCACGATGATCAGGCGACAAATCCCCGGGAGTAGCGGCCGTCGCAAGCAAAAGATCGAGCGCGCGGTCCTGCCGTTGAGCCAGAGCCTCGTCTGTCTCTGATCCCGCCTTTGGGGTGCTGTTTTCACGCTCGGTCATTGTCCATCAACTCCAGTGCTCGGCTCGTCAGATAGGCTTGGCAGCAGGTCTGCAATGTCATCTTTCAAATATGTTTTGAGCTTGCGGCGCGCGCGCGCGAGCAGCGATTCTAATGCATCTTCACTGATGTCCATGGCGGCGGCCACATCGCGCTGAGACATCTCTTCAAAATGAAAAAATTTCAGTGCCGTCTGTTGGCGCTCTGGCAACGCGGCGACGGCCGCATGCACGCGACTGGCAGCATCGGCGCGATCGATCGCAACCGCTTGATCAGGTGCTTCGCTCAGCTCCGGCACCTCGGCCGTCGGATCGATGCGCCGGTTGGCTCTCAATCTGTCGATGGCCCCGTTGACTGCGACCCGCCGCAACCAGGCACCGACGTTGACGGGGCCAACTCCGCTCCCGCCCGCGCCATTCACATTGCGTGATTGGTTGACCAGATCGCCTGACCGACGCCAAAGTTGCAGAAACGTCTCCTGGGCCACGTCATCGGCCGTCATCGCGTCACCGGTGACCCGGCGGGCGGCTCCGACAACGCGAGCGAGATGGCGATCCAGCAGGCAGCGGAATGCCAGCTGATCTCCTTGAGCGACGCGTGCTAGAAGCGCATCGTCGCCACACTCGTCGGGCGGAGTGACTGTCACCGCAGCACAACCCATTCTGCATCCACTTCACCGGTGTCTATCATCTCCAGCGCCACATGGCGCGCGACAATCGTATGGGGCCGCGCGCCTTAGTCGGGGCGACAGAGCTGTGACCGGCCCCTGAGTTACAGCCAATCGCGACCGCGGCCATCCCCTCGATGATCCCGTCGTGAGCCGCGATCGTCGCTACCGCGGTGACGGCCCCGACGCCAACCACGGCGTCCGCGCTCCTCCCGACTGATGGTCCCATCACCGTTGATGTCGAGACGATCGAAGCGCTCTTCGGCTCTTTTCAAAAACGCATCGCGCGACACAGAACCAGCACCCGTCGCGTCAAAGCGGTTCAGAAAGCGGGCAACGCGATAGTCGACAACCTGCTGGCGAAATGCCGTCCGATCGTCAGCGTTCACGGCACCACTTCCGTCGCGGTCAAGCCGCGCAAACCGCTTCATCACAAAGTCCATCGCCTCTGCCTTTGTGACGACATTGTCGCCATTGGCGTTCGCTGCGCGAAGACGCCTGATCATGCGACCGGCCCGGCGCCTGCGCGGTTGAAAACTTGATGTCGGCTTCAGGACGTCCCGTCCGCGCAGTCCTGGCGGCAGATCGGCGTCGTCAATGCGCCCATCACCGTTGACGTCGAACCGAGCAAACCGACGATCCGCACGGGCTTGGAATTCTTCCGCCGTAAGCGTGCCATCGCGGTTGGTATCAGCTCGTGCGAGACGACGTTGCATTCGCTCAAGCCGCCGCTCCATGCGTCGGCCCCGGCGGCCTTCCATGCGACGGGTCATGGCGCTCGTGATTTCATCGCGGCTCAATGTGCCATCGCTGTCAACGTCGATCCGCGCGAACCGTGACCGTGCGCGTTCGAGAACATTTTCCTTGGTCCGCTCGCGGCCGCGCCAGCCGCCACGTCGCATTTCACCACGCTCGCTGTCGTATGCGCCACCGCCGTGGCGGCCCACGCCTTTTTCGGCAAAGGCAACGCCCGCACCAATGCCGACGACGCCCGCGAGACCTGACAAAATGAACAGGGTTGATCGCCTCATCTCATGAACTCCTGATGACTGAGTGTTTTAATTTCGGTGCCCTATGATTGTGAGACGCAATGGGGCGTTCAAATCCGTCGCGCACGTTGAAAACAAATTGGTCAGCGTGCGGTGCCGTGGGCGGTTGGGCGTCCAGTGAGTGAGCTCAATTGGCAGGCGCCACGATAACTTTGTCAAAAATCTCGCGCACGCGGCCCTGCGTTTCGCGGAGCACCGCCTCAACACGATCAAAGGTCGGCAACGCCACCGCGCGCGAAATGAGGTGCTTCAGACCATCTGGCGCGCGGTCGGCTGCAAACGGTCCATCAAAACACAGGCGCAGAATTTGCGTGACTTCGTTGTAAAGATCGCAAGCGTTCAGGAGGTCTGTGCCAAACCCCGGAAGACGTCCGTTTTGGTCCAACCGCGAGAGCACGACCCGTGTTTGCTGGTCCAAGCAATCGGGCGCATCGGCGCCATGAATAAGCTGCAGCGCCTGCGCGATAAACTCAACGTCAACCAGCCCGCCCCGGACATGCTTCAGGTCCCAGATGTCCGCCGTTCCCTTCTCGCGATGGATCAGGTCTCGCATCTCCGCCACAGCTTTTAGAACCGTCTGAGGCGCCCGACGCTGTTGGAGAACTGCGCGGATCTCATTTTGGACAGCCGTCCGCACCGCCTGTGGACCAGACACGACCCGTGCGCGCGTCAACGCCATATGTTCCCACGTCCAAGCTTGGTCACGCTGGTAGGTTTGAAACGCTGAGAGGCGCGTTGCGACCGGGCCTTTTTGTCCGGATGGTCGAAGGCGAAGGTCAACTTCAAACAAGCGCCCTTCCGCCGTTGGCGCCGACAGAGCCGCGATCAGGCGTTGGGTCAGACGCGCATAATACTGGCTCACCGCAAGCGGGCGCGGGCCGTTGGATTCTTTAGCGCCAACCTCGACGTCGTAGATGACGATCAGATCCAAATCAGAGGCGGCTGTCATTTCGCGACCGCCAAGTTTGCCCATCGCGACAACGCACCAGCGACCTCCGGGTATGACCCCGTGCGTGCTTTCGAACTCGCGCGTGACGTAGGTCTGTAGCTCGGAGATCAGAATTTCAGAGAGATCAGCATAGGCATCCGCCGCCTGACGCGCGCTTGCCAATCCGCCCAGGATGCGGAGACCGATCAGGAAAGACTGCTCAGCTGCCACAACGCGCGCCACGTCGAGCACGTCTTCGTACCGCTCAGCTGATGCCAACTCCTCTTGAATTGCGACCTCAAGGTCCTTGCGGCTCGGCAGACCATCGCAAATCACAAGGGGGTCGACGACGGCGTCAATGATCCGGCGTCGGCGCGCGAGGATGCGGGCCAAGCGCGGCGCGGTGCCCATGATGCTCGCGATTAAATCGAGCAACTTTGGGTTCGCAGCCAACATGGCGAAAAGCTGCACGCCGGCCGGGAGCTGAGAGAGCAAACGATCGAACGCAACCAGCGCCGCATCAGGATCAACGGTGCCGCCGAGCGCTTTCAGAAGTGTTGGTTGCAGATCGGTCAATCGTTGTCGCGATTGAGCGCTGGCGGTCGCACGATACCGTCCACGGTGCCAAGTGCGAACAATTCCGATGGCCTTTGTTGGATTGTCGAAACCCATAGCGGCCAGCGCTGCGACGGTTTCCGGGTCATCGTCCTCGCCGGCAAGCACGAGGTTGGCGTCGTTCGCAGTCAGCGCCGATGAATGCTCAAACAGCTCGCCGTAGTGTTTTTGTACGTTGGCCAGATGCCGTCTCAATACGTCTGCAAAGGCTGTCCCATCGGCGAAACCTGCGAACCGGGCGAACGTCTCAAGCCCATCGTCGGCGACAGGCAAGGTCTGGGTTTGCTCGTCATTGACCATCTGCAGGCGATGCTCGGTCTGGCGCAGAAATCGATACGCCGCTTCAAGCTCTGAGCAGGCACGACCAGTGACCCAGCCGCGCTGACACAACGCCCGCATCATCTCAAGCGTTCGGCGCCCACGAAGGTCGGGTTGCCGACCACCCGCAATCAACTGCTGCGTCTGAACAAAGAATTCGATCTCGCGAATGCCGCCGCGACCGAGCTTGATGTTGTGGCCTGAGACGGCAATCTCGGCGAAGCCTTTATGCGCGTGGATCTGCCGCTTCATTGCGTGGATGTCGGCGATGGCTGCATAGTCGAGATACTTCCGCCAGACGAAGGGCGCGAGCCCCTGCAAGAACGCGCGCCCGGCATCGATATCTCCGGCAACAGCGCGCGCCTTGATGAAGGCCGCACGCTCCCAGTTCTGGCCAAAGCTCTCGTAGTAATGCGACGCGGCGTCGGTTGACATGGCGACCTGCGTCGCACTGGGATCGGGACGAAGTCGCAAGTCAGTTCGGTAGACGTAACCGGCCGGCGTCCGGTCAGTCATGAACCGCACGAGATCCTGCGTCATCTTTACAAAGAACCGCTGCAGCCGGTCCGGGTCGGCTAGTCGATGCTTCCGACGGTCGTAGAGCACGACCAGATCGACATCGGATGAGTAATTGAGTTCGCGCGCACCATGTTTGCCCATGGCCAGAACGAAGTAACCGGATGCCGCGTCTGGCGCGTCGGCATCGGACGTTTCGGGCTGCCACTCGCCGCGGGCAACGGCCTGGCGAAACAGGTGGCGCACCGCGCAGCGAAGCGAGACATCAGCCAAATCCGTCAATGCACCGGTGATCGTGTCCAAAGACCAAGTACCGATGATGTCGGCGCAGGCGATGAGAAGCGCGCCTTCGGCTTTCACCTGTCGCGCTGTGTCTGCGACTGCTTTAAGGCCTGCTAAGTTCGGTGAGCCTTGCCGTTCGATCCGTTCAACTTCCCGCAATAGGCTTTGGAAATGCGGGTCGGCGGGCTCCGTGAGAATGCGATGGAAGCGCAGCGGGTCGCGTCGGATCAGAGTTGCGAGATACGGTGAACCTTGCACAATTTGTTCATACAGGCAGCTGACCGGATCGCTGTTGAGCAGTTCCTGAACAGACGCGTCGAGATTTTTAAAACCAGGCGCGTCATGTTCGAGACGCGGGCCATCCACCAGCCTCCCATGCGCGGCCGGCGAACGGTCTAAGAGCGCAGAGTAGAGCGTGGATATCGTGTCGTTCTTCGAGGTCATTGCTGATGGACCTTGAGCGCCACGAACGGGCGTATTGCGAACTACGTCGTGACAGGCGCCGAGCCATGCCGCGTTGGCTTGCGACCAGCCTGAACGTCCGTCGGGACGGTGGGTCTGCCAGCTGTCTGACTGACAGCCTGGGTCGGCGATCGATCGCAGCCGTCAAGATCACCGGATGTGTCACTTCGAGGATCGCGCACGACTGGCGCGGCGACATGAGGCGCCCGTTGAACGTACGCCGGAAACGAGGCGACGATCCGCAAGCCCGGCGCGTTATCTTCCAAAGCCAACGACCCGCCATGTGCGCGGATAATCGCTGCAACGAGGCTCAGACCAAGCCCACTTCCTTGCGTCGTCCGGCTCTCATCAAGACGCACAAACCGCGTCAGTGCGCGCGCCCGGTCGTCAGCTGCAATGCCGCGTCCGCTATCGGCAACAATGAGCCGAATATTTTTGGCATCTTCGCCGGGCGCTAGGCCCAGAGATACGTCGATCCGATGGGCATCGGACGTGCTGGCGGGCCGTCCGTACTTGAGCGCGTTCTCGATGAGGTTGGTCAGCGCTTGTCCAAGAAGCTGGCGATGCCCTCGCACCTCAGCCGCCCCCTCATTTTGGATCGTAAGAGTTGCGCCAGCCTCTTCTGCGATCGGCTGATAAAGGTCCGCCACATCGCAGACCACTTCAGCCAAGTCCACGACATCGTCGGCAACGACCGCCTGCCCGGCTTCGAGACGCGCG
>JBCBWG010000130.1:0-9240 GCA_039817205.1 Pseudomonadota bacterium | reverse complement strand
TCATTGACCGACCCATTTGAAATTCCGCTAAGGGTCAGTCCGTTCCAAACAGGGCGGCAGATCACTTCAGGCTCGGACAGTTGGGTCTGGCACAACAGGGTCTCGGACAGCAGCGGCCTAAGACAGCGGGCGACAATAGTACGCGACGCCCTTCGCCCGATCCTCGGACCAGCGCTCGCCCACACGCTCAAATCCCATGGCGGCATGGAAGGCGTGAGACGCAGGGTTCGGTGGTTCCAAATTCACCTCAAGCAAGAGTTTGTCCCGCACGTCTCCAAGCTTGGGAAACAGCGCGTCGTACAGCATTCGGCCCAGACCGCGCCCGCGCGCAGCCTCATCAATCGCAACGCGGTCAACGTACGAGAAAGCCGGGTAACGCGAGCTGACCCATGCATAGTTGAGGCTGTCGTAGTCGAGCCCGTCGAGCAGCGTTAGAACGAAGCCAAGAGGCTGGCCCTCCTCCCGCACGACGAGCGTGATCGGCGACGTCGCGATCAGCTCGCTCAGTTCATCACGCGTCAGACTGTTGACGAACGGAACCGCCGCCTCATTGATCCGGTGCAGCGTTTCGAGGTCGGCCGGTTCATACGCCCCAACCGTCAATCCTGTGCCATCCGCCATTGTCACCGGTCCCCTGCTCTTGATTAGGCCGCCAGAGGCCTAAGCCAGACCGCATGCAGGGGCAACTGCGGTCGTTATAGCCGCTGACGGTCCAATCGGTTAGGCTCACCGCCCACACCGCTGCTGGGACCCGAGAGCCATGTCTCGCGACCGCCTGCACTATTTATTCCTGAACATTGGCCACTTCCTCGACCACTTGTTCATGCTGATTTTTGCGACCGTCGCAGCGCTGGTCCTCACCAACGAGTGGGGCGTGAGTTACGCGGAAATGGTGCCGTACGCCATGCCTGGGTTCATCGCCTTCGGGGTCTTCTCGTTGCCAGCTGGTTGGCTTGCCGATCGCTTCAGCCGCGAAGCCATGATCGGGGTGTTCTTCGTCGGCATCGGCCTCGCGTCGATCGGGACGGCGTTCGCGACCACGCCCGTTGAGTTGGCGATCGGCCTATTCGTCGTCGGTGTGTTTGCCGCCATCTACCATCCGGTGGGGCTCGCGCTGATCGCAGGTGGCAGCGGTCCGCTCGGCATGTCGATCGCGGTCAACGGCGTTTGGGGCAATCTCGGCGTTGGCAGCGCAGCGCTTCTGACCGGCGCGATGATTGACGCGATCAACTGGCAGGCGGCGTTCGTCATTCCGGGTATCGTGTCGGTGGTATGCGGGATCGCCTATGTCGCGCTCTTCCGTGATCGCATGGCCCTGAACGCGCGGAACGCCACTGCGCCCCCAACGGCAACACGCACCGGAACCAATGAGGTTGAGCCGGACCAACGCCGCCTTCTTATCCGCCTCGTCATGATCATCTTTTTCACCACCGCAGTCGGCAGCATCATCTTTCAGTCGACAACGTTCGCGCTTCCGAAGGTCTTTGAAGAACGCCTCGGCGACATCGCGGGCTCAGCGACGATGATCGGCTGGCTTGCATTCGTCGTCTTCGCCGTCGCCTCGCTGGCACAGGTCGCTGTTGGCCTGTCGCTCGACAGATTTGGCGCGCGCACGGTCTTCCTCGTCGTCGCCACGATCCAAATCATCTTTTTCGCAATGATGCCGGGCTTGACCGATGTCTGGGCGTTGGCCGTCGCGTTCGCCTTCATGGTCGGCGCCTTCGGACAAATCCCAATCAACGACTACATGATCGGGCGCACGGCCAAGTCCGAGTTGCGTGCCTCCATCTATGGCGCTCGCTACGTCGTCACGTTCGTCGTGCTTGCCGCAACGCTGCCGCTGATCTCGTGGGTTCATGCGACCTGGGGCTTTGACATGCTGTTCCGCATCCTCGCGGTCGCGGCGGTTGCACTCTTTCTCGCCGTCTTGCTCTTGCCGCAGCGCATCCCGACGCCTGAAGACGGGGAACTTGCACCGAGCGACGCGACGCCCGCACGCGCTTGAGATCATATGAGGTTCGTCGGCTCGCAGTTGCGGCGCGTCACGAAAGAGACTGTACAAATGCTGCCACGGCCGATGCCGCGGCTCTTATATTGCCTTTGCGTGTCGCCGATGAACGACCGCGCGGCCCAAAATCATGATCGCCATCATCCATCCAGACGACCTGAATGTTGCTTGGCAAACCATAGGTCGCCAACTCACCGCGCTTGCCGAATGGATCGCGCTCGCCTTGCAGAATGAGCACTGGCGACGTCATCTTCAGCAGGTGCTCTGTGCGCAACGCGTCAGGACGGCCTTGCGGATGAAACGGATAGCCAAGGCAAACCCGACCGACGACGCCTCGCTCAGCGAGTTCGTTCTGTTCAATCATTGTTGCAATGCGTCCGCCCATTGACTTGCCTCCGACGAGGCGCGGAACGTCAGACGAGGTCAGCTGGTTGGCCCACTGTTGAACCGTGGCCTCAAATGCGGGCGTGAGCTTGTCCGCGCGTGGCGGGGGCCGGCGCTTTCCGCCTATGCGGCGCGCAGCCATGTAGTCGAACTCGAACCGCGTCGATGCGATCCCGAGTTCCGCGGCGGCGACAACGAAAGCGTCCATGAACGGGCTGTCCATCGGCGCCCCCGCACCGTGCGCGAGCAAAAGCTCGGCGATGGGCTCAACACCTGACAAAGCATGGGTTCGCAAGAAAACGGGATCGCTTGGCCCATCAACCACGGCCGCGACGATGCTCCTCGAGCCGCGGCATGATCTCGACGAAGTTGCAAGGGCGATGGCGGTTATCCAACTGCCATTTCAAAATTCCGTCCCAGGCATCACGACACGCGCCTGGCGAGCCTGGAAGACAGAAAATATAAGTTCCGCGTGTCAGTCCGGCGCAGGCCCGGCTCTGGATCGTTGACGTCGCGATTTTCTCATAGGACTGGAGATGGAAGATCGTTGAAAAGCCATCTATGTGCTTTTCGAACAGCGGTTGCAGCGCCTCTGGCGTCACGTCCCGACCGGTGAAACCGGTCCCGCCCGTCGTGAGCACCACGTCGATTTCGGCATCATCAATCCAACCGATGACACGCGAACGAATGGCGTCAATTTCATCCCGCTCAATCGCGCGGTCCGCCACGGTATGACCCGCCTCGGCAATGCGATCGACCAACATGAGGCCCGAGCGATCCTCGTCCATGGACCGCGTATCGGAGACCGTGAGCACCGCAATACGGACCGCAATGAACGGCCGGGTTTCGTCAATTTTACCGGACATTTTCCAACCCATCGTTGCGCAACGGAAGCAACCGTAGCGCGCCAAGCCGACGGCGGCCAGTCTGCAACCTGACCCTTGATACAACCTGACCCTTCGCGCAAGGATGAGGGGTGTCAGCCCTGACGACGCGCGTCTGCGCTCGTTCTCGGAAGAACAGGCGCACAGAGTTCAGTGAGCGCCTCATCAATCACCCCGGGGCCGATCATGGAATAGACTTCGATAAGCGGTCGGCGCTGATCGAGAACGATATCAGCGTGCCCCTTCGGACCCCCGCACAACGTCGTAAACCCGGACCCGATCTCGTCTAAGCCACCCTTATGCCTGTGCCGCAGGTAAGCGCCGCCGGGCAGCGTTGTCCGACGCAGCACACTTTCCGGGGTCATTGGCAGTCCGGGAAAAACCTGAACGCCTGCGAAGTAATATGCGCCATCGCCGGAACAACCCATGCGCGGGCTGTTGTGGACGAAACCGTAAGCGCGCTCAACGTTCTCTAAAACATGTAGGTCGGTCAAAATGGCTTTGAGTTCCGCCCACGCCGAGTGCACCGCCTTCCGCCGAATCGATTCGATCCGGAGGTAAGCGACTTGAACTGGTCGCAAATAGACCAATCCGTTTGACATGGGGGCGTGACCTCACAGCGGTTTGTCTCACTGGCAAGGTGACACGGAACTGTTTCCGATTTGCGAAAATCAAATGACAATTTGATGTATTCATCACCGTAATTGAAACTTCTTATGCCGAACGAACGCCGCGAAGTCTTGCCGTTCCGGCTCTGCGTACTGCCGCGCCTTATCCTCCGACCAAAAATAGGCATTCGGATGTACTTCACCGAACCGATCACAATTTCGTTGCGTCGGAAAGCGCTGACATTCGATCCGGCGCCGATCGTACGTATCGACCTGGGCCTCAATGTCGTTGTCACGAAACCGATCAGTGTGCACGGTGGCGTCCAGTGACAAACGAGCACTCAAAGCCCCTTGAGACGCGGGCCAACCGACCGCAAGACCGGCCACCGGGTACGTGTAATCCGGGAGCGACAGCAAGTCCGCGACCTCAAAGATCCGGTTCCGAATGCCGCTGATCGGACAGCACCCAAGACCAACAGCTTCTGCGGCCGCCACAAAAGCCTGCAACGCAATCCCAGCATCAACGGCGGGATTAAAAAATGCATCGAGATGGTCGTTAACAAATGTATGACCGCGCCATTCGTGCAGCTGACGCTGACGTCGATTATTGCCGCAAAACACCAGGAGCGTATGGATATCGCCGGTCCAAGCTTGGTCGGAAATCAACTCTTTGATCGCAGCCAACTGCGCCTCAGATTGAATGACGATAATGTCGCGTTGCTGCAAATCGCTTTTCGACGGCGACGAAAGTGCAACCGCCGTCAGTAACTCCAAAAGATCCAGCGGAACCGGCTCGTTTGTGAAAACCCGGTGCGATCGATGCTTGGCGAGACTTGAGAGAATCGCGAGGCTTTCGGCACTGATACGACTAGCAGTTGCAGGCGAAACGGGAACATTGCGCCCAAACCGGTCCTCGAGCACCCGTTGCAGGTCATCCATTAAAACTGCCCCGTTCGTTCTCTTGCTCATTTGTTCGACGGAACCCCGTCTTCGAGCCGAGACGCGATCGACTGAAGGTCCATCCAAGCGTGTCGTTTTGCCGTCGCAACCCGCAAGAGATAGGCAGGGTGAAGCGTCGCAACGACCGCTCGTTTGCGCCCCCCAATCTCACGGTCCTGCCACTTGCCCCGCACCTTGGTGATGCCCGTTGTTGTCTCCAACATGGTCTTCGCGGCAGCGCCGCCAAGCAGCACAATAATGTCAGGGTCCACCATCGAGACTTGGCGCTCTAGAAACGGCCGGCAGACGGCCACCTCAAAGTCGGTTGGCGTGCGGTTACCCGGCGGTCGCCAATAGACAACGTTGGTGATGTGGGTCGTGGCATCGGACTGGCCGATCGCCGCCAGCATGCGATCGAGAAGCTGCCCGGCGCGGCCGACAAACGGCTGCCCCGTCTGGTCTTCATCGCGCCCAGGTCCTTCCCCGATAAGCATCAGTCGCGCTTGATCCTGCCCGCGATAAAAGCAGAGGTTTTTGGCCGTGCGCTTCAGCGGACAGCCCTCAAAGGTTGCAAGCGCAGCTTTTAAAGCGCCAAGGGTTTCGGCACCCATCGCCAAGCGCTCGGCTTCGGCCAGGCTCCCCGCCTCGTCGCCAAGAGGCGCGCCCATAGGCGGCGGAGCAGGCCGTGCCGGTGGGGGACGCTGCGGCTTCCCGCGGGCGTGCGGCATTGCCGTTTGATCGCTGGCCGATGACGATTGCGACGGTGTTTGCTGGCGTCCCGACGCAACCGACGCTTGTTGTGGGGCGCCCACAAAGGCCCGAACCGAAGGCAATTGCACGGTCGGATCGCGCCAGTCGAGCGACACCTCACCAACGGGATCGGCGACCCCCATGGCCTCGTACCAAGCCAGCAGCGCACCCAGCGCTCTTTGATCGACGGTCGCCATATGTCCAGTTGCCAGACTTGTGACTGCGTTGCCAGCAGTGAGTTCGACGTTGGTACGGCATCTTCACGCACGGCCAACGAATTTTAGTATTGCCAGCGTTGCTTGGATTGCCCGCACCAATCAAGCTTGTGCCGATTGGGCCAACTAAAAACGCCAATCAAGCTTGTGCCGATTGGGCCATCTAAGAACGCCAATCAAGCTTGCGCCTGTTGTGCCAACAGAAACGCAGCCGAGACAAAGCGCTCACCTATCTTGACGGCATGGCGGGCGCTCTGATCCATGGCAGCCAACCCGGAACTCACCCCACCCGGCGCGTTGTGCGCCCGCAAACATTGAGACTGACATGGACGGCTCAGACCTGCCTGAACGCGAAGCAATGGAATTCGACGTTGTCATCGTTGGCGCGGGCCCTGCTGGTTTATCAGCGGCGATCCGGTTGAAGCAGCTCGCCAATGAGGCCGAAGAAGAGCTGAACGTCGTCGTGTTGGAAAAGGCCGGAGAGGTGGGTGCGCACATTCTGTCTGGCGCGGTCATCGACCCGATTGGCATGAACCGGCTGATGCCAGACTGGCAAGACAAGGGCGCGCCGATCACGACAAGGGTCACGTCCGACCGGTTCTACTATCTTGGCCCAGCGGGCGAGCTGCGGTTACCGAACCTTATGATGCCGCCGCTGATGAGTAATCACGGCAACTACATCGTCTCGCTCGGCGAAGTTGTCCGCTGGCTCGGAGAGCAGGCCGAAGAGTTGGGCGTTGAGGTATATCCGGGCTTTGCCGCGAGCGAAGTGCTCCGGAATGCGGACGGTGCGGTGTACGGCGTGGCAACCGGCGACATGGGAGTTGGCAAGGATGGCCAGGCGAAAGACGGCTTCACCCGCGGCATGGAGTTACATGGCAAATACGTGTTCTTCGCCGAAGGAACGCGCGGCTCACTGAGCAAGTCGATGATTGCCGCGTTTAGCCTGGACGAGAACTCCGAAGCTCAGAAGTACGGGATCGGGCTCAAGGAAGTCTGGGAAGTCTCGCCCGAGAAACACAAGCCGGGCCTCGTGCAACACACGTTCGGCTGGCCACTGAACAACAAAACCGGCGGTGGCTCATTCCTTTATCACTACGGCGAGAACCTCGTCTCGGTCGGGTTCGTTCTGCACTTGAACTACAAGAACCCGCACATCTCGCCGTATGAAGAGTTCCAACGGTACAAAACGCACCCGCTGATTGCTGAGACACTCACCGGCGGAAAACGGATCTCCTACGGCGCGCGGGCAATCACCGAAGGTGGCTGGCAGTCTTTGCCGCGCCTCGCGTTTCCAGGCGGCTGCCTCCTGGGATGCGCCGCCGGCATGGTCAATGTCCCCCGCATCAAGGGAAGCCACAACGCCATATTGTCCGGGGTCGAGGCAGCCGAAGCGGCATTTTCTGCCTTGAAAGCTGGGCGGAACAACGACGTTCTTGAGGCCTACGAGGATGCTGTCCGTGAAGGCGACATCGCCAAGGACCTACGGCCCGTCCGGAATGCCAAACCGCTCTGGTCGCGTTTCGGGACCGTTCTTGGGATCGGGCTCGGCGGCATCGATATGTGGCTCAATTCCATTCCCGGACTGCGCGGAATTGGACTTGGCTACACCCTCGGCCAGGGCAAACCCGACTACGCCGCACTGGAGCCGGCCGACAAGCACAAGCCGATTACCTACCCGAAACCCGATGGTGTGCTCACTTTTGACAAGCTGACGAACGTGTCATTCTCGGCAACCAACCACGAAGAGGATCAGCCGGTGCACTTGCGCGTGATCGATCCGGAGCTCCAAAAAAAGAGCGAGTTCCAGGTCTACGGCGGTCCGTCAAACCGGTACTGCCCGGCGGGTGTCTACGAGTGGGTCAAAGACGACCAGAACGGCGGTGTCCGGTTTCAGATCAACGCGCAGAACTGCGTGCACTGCAAAACCTGCGATATCAAAGACCCGAACCAGAACATCAATTGGACCGTCCCGGAGGGCGCGGGCGGCCCGGTTTACGCCGGCATGTAGTCCACCGGACGCGAACGCACCTGTCCGCGACCTCAGACAGGTGTGACGCGCCGGAGCGTCAGGTTGAAGCGCCCAGGCTCAGCCAACAAGTCCGAAGAGCCGCGCATAATCCGATCAATGCCGTGATAGGCCCGGCGGGCTTCACCACCGAGAACCGCAACATCACCCGAGCGCAGTAAAACGCGGTCTGTCGCAGCCTTCCGTGTGAGGCCGCCGATACGAAACCACGCATCATCCCCGAGCGAAATTGAAACAACCGGCGTAACCTGATCATCCTCATCGGCGTCCTTGTGCAGACCAAGCTTTGCCCCAGGACCGTACCAGTTGATCAGACAGGCCTCCGGCTCTGGCGCATTGCCGAGCACGGCCCGCCAAACGTCCATGATCGAGGCCGGGATCGGCGACCATCGATCGCCCGTTGCCGGATGTGTCGCCTGATAGCGGTATCCGCCGTCTTTGTCCGTTAGCCAGCCGAGCGACCCGCAGTTGCTCATTAAGACCGAAAGCGGCTTGCCCGTCTTCGGCATTGTTGGCTGAAAGAGTGGCGTGCGTTCGAGGACCGCGCGAACATCGTTAAGCACTGCGACCTGTGCGGCACGACCGAGGTATCCGCTGTGGTGCTCAAAGCCTGCAATCACGGGCCACCTCCTCTCTCAAAACCGCGAGACTTCAACGAATTGCGCCGTCATCAGCTCTTTTTCGCCGAACGCTTGAAAGACACCCGCTGAAAACACACTTCACGTGACATCGGGGACATCTTCGCACCATCGTTGCGGCCAGGAAAAGCGCTGCCTATATACGGTGCGACCCCGACTGACACAGCAATGGGGACTGCCTCAACCAGCGTTCCGCTGGACGGCCCTGCCGACCGAATGTCCGCAGGGCGCAATCAAGAGTGCTTTCGATAGGCTCAGGCGGTCCGCCGCAGAGAAGAGGACAAAGTGAATGTCAAAGGTGATTGGGATTGACCTTGGCACGACCAATTCGTGCGTTTCCGTGATGGAAGGTGGATCGCCAAAGGTGATCGTAAACGCGGAAGGTGCCAACACCACTCCGTCGATCGTCGCCTTTTCGGAAGACGAAGAACGACTGGTCGGGCAGCCAGCAAAACGCCAGGCGGTCACCAACCCGACGAACACATTCTTCGCGATCAAACGGCTCATCGGCCGTCGTTATGACGACCCAACGGTTGCCAAAGACAAAGAACTCGTCCCCTACGAAATCGTACAAGGCCCGAACGGCGACGCCTGGGTGAAGGCGAACGGCAAAGAGTACTCGCCGCAACAGATCTCCGCTTTCATTCTGCAAAAGATGAAAGAAACGGCCGAAGCGTATGTCGGGTCAACGGTGACCCAAGCCGTCATTACCGTTCCTGCGTATTTCAACGACGCCCAACGCCAAGCCACCAAAGACGCCGGCAAGATCGCTGGTAAAGCGTCGG
>JBCBWG010000012.1:0-27992 GCA_039817205.1 Pseudomonadota bacterium | reverse complement strand
ACTGCGGCCCGGCGCGTTGCGCCGCCCCCGCGGAGGCCTCTTCGGCCGTGAGCGCAACCGACTCTTCCAGGCCGCGACTGGGGCCCGGCGCGTTGCGCCGCCCCCGCGGAGGCCTCTTCGGCCGTGAGCGCAAAAAAACACTTCCAGGCCGCGACTGGGGCCCGGCGCGTTGCGCCGCCCCCGCGGAGGCCTCTTCGGCCGTGAGCGCAACAGACTCTTCCAGGCCGCGACTGCGGCCCGGCGCGTTGCGCCGCCCCCGCGGAGGCCTCTTCGGCCGTGAGCGCAAAAAACTCTAACGGGTCTTCGCGATCGTCTTGGCAGCGGCTTGGACGCCACGTTTGATGGCGGCAACCGGGTTGATGCGACCGGCGCCATACATTGGGTCCGGACCAGGCGGGCCGAGATCGTCCGAGACGCTGAGCAGAATGCGTCGCACGGCGATGGCGGTCAGGTCCGGGTTCCGCTCAAGCATGAGAGCGATGACGCCGGAGACGTAGGCGGCCGCAAACGATGTGCCGGACTGGACCTGATGGCGGCCATTGATTGCCGTCGTGAAGACGTCGACGCCTGGGGCTGCGACTGCGACGTACGATCCGCGGTTGGCCTTTTCATAGAGAGCGTCGTTGGCGTCGGTTGCGGTGACAGCGATCACGTTCCGGTAAGCGGCCGGGTAAGCAGGTCGCGCGGTTGGACCGTTGTTGCCGGCGGCTGCCACCAAAATGGCGCCTGTCTCGATCGCCTTTAAAACGGCGCGGCCGACATAGCCGTCTCTCGGGCCGACGAACGACATGTTCACGATGCGGGCATTCTGGCGGATCGCCCAATCCAAGGATTTCAGAATGCGCATCGTGGTCGCCGCGAGCGTGTCGCCCGCGAGCCCGGTTGCGAAAGCGCGCGCGTTGAGCAATGTCGCCGACGGCGCGATGCCGTTCGAGAGGCCCCGCGCTGCAATGATTCCAGCGATTGCCGTTCCGTGGGAGTCGCCGAGTGGTTGCGCCCCACCGAAGCGCGGATCGGACGACACCGTGTCCAGCGTCTCCGTGACCCGGCCGTTAAGATCTGTGTGGCGCGCGTCAATGCCGCTGTCGATGACGGCGACCACCGCACCGCGCCCCTGCGCCAGCACATGTGCATCGCGTGCGCCGAGCTTGGCCAACGCGTACTGAAGGACGTAGGCGTCATCTGAAAGCAGCTGAGGGTCACCGGACTTCGAATAGATGTAGTTCGGCTGCGGCTGGCTGATCCTCGGATCGGCTGCGAGCGCTGCGATGACCGATGCGAGATTGCGGCGATCGGGGATGCGGAAACGCACAAAGCGGACACCGACCAGCGCGTTGGTCTGGCGTTCGAGGATTTCCAAATTGAATGCGGCGGCGACCGCCGCCTCGACCGTTTGAGGTGCTGTGAGTTCGACGGAAACCAAGACCTCGTCCGACAGGAACTCAGGCGTTACCACTGGAACGACGGGTGGTCGGACGGGCGGTCTCGCCGGTGGCAGAGCGACGGGCGGTGGGGATATGATCCGCGGCGGTCTCGGTTTAGGGATGACAGGACGGATGGGTCGAATTGGCCGAACGGGTGGCCGGACCGGATCGATCGGCTGAACGATCTTTCGTGGCTTGCAAACAAAGCTGCCCCGGCCCTTCCGGATGCGTTGTTCGCCGCGTGGACACAGACAGCGACCGCTCGGTGTCACGATCCCACCTCGGCAGATCGTGCCAGGGGCTGGATCGACGATCGTGATGGGTGGTTTGCAGACGTAGCGGCGCTTGCCTGTTTTGATGCGGCGGAATTTGCGCGGGCAGATGCAAGCGCCGTTGCGGGCGACCGAGCCGCCTCGGCAGATCGTGCCAGGGGCTGGATCGACGATCGTGATGGGTGGTTTGCAGACGAAGCTGCGCCTGCCGGTTTTGATGCGGCGAAACTTACGCGGGCAGATGCAGGCGCCGTTTCGGGCGACCGAGCCGCCTCGGCAGATCGTGCCAGGGGCTGGATCGACGATCGTGATCGGTGGTTTGCAGACGTAGCTGCGCTTGCCGGTTTTGATGCGGCGAAACTTACGCGGGCAGATGCAGCTGCCAGCACGCGTCAGACGCCCACCCCGACAAATCGTGCCCGGTCTCGGATCGACGATCTGCGTTGGTGGGCGGCAGGCAAAGCCGCGTCGTCCCAAGCGGATGCGGCGAAACCTGCGTGGACAGACGCAGCCGCCTGCACGGGTTGCGCGCCCGCCGAGACAGACGAGGCGCTTGCTGCCACCGCCATCGCGGTTTCGAACACAGCGAAAGCGGCCGCGACCGAGCCGGACGGCGCGGCGACCACGGCTGCAAACACAGATCGGGCCGCGCGCACGACCACCTAAGCAGACGACGCGGATCGGTCTGATGTTCGGGCGTCCTGGACGGACGGGACGGACCGGCCGGACGGGACGTACAGGCCGCACCGGACGACCGTGGCGGCCGCGGATCGGGCGCGTTTGTCGGCGGAGCCGCTCGCGGGACCGACGGTCTTGACGGCGCTGATCTGTGCGTTCGCGACGACGCGATTGCCCACGCTGTTGCTGTCTCGCCCGCCTGCGCGATTGACCGTCACCGATCCTGAGCTGAACGCCCTGGGTCGCGTGCAGAAGCTTTTGCGCTTTACCCGTCATCGCAGCGCTGTGCGGCGGTGAAAGAGGCGTTGCGAAAGCGGTTGTGACACCAAACACGGAGGTCAGAGCGAACATGAGCGGCGCAAACACAGTCATCAACCGGAACCGCGTGCGTGTTCGCATGACAGCCGACTTCTGCGTTGGGCTGGCCTGATCCAGGCTCGGAAAAATCTGATCGGCCATCGAGCCGTCTCCCGTTTGCGTGGCTGGTCGCCACACGCGTTCGCTCTCAATCGCGGGCTCATGCCGCGTCGTTAATTTCCAGTCGGCGTGATGACGAGGATTGTCCGTGATGTGTCGCGGATGGCGACCAAGCGCGCTTCGAGGGCATCAGATGCCAGACGCTCACGCGACAGCCGGACCTCAAAGAACCCGCTTTGGTTTGGACCGCCGACGATCTCAAGTTTCGCGGCTGTGAGTTCGGTGGTGATCAGGTCCATGCCAGCGCCCGGTTTAAAGCGAACGAGCGCGCGGGTGCCGATGGCCTGCGCGCCGCCGCGGTCGCCTGAGGCCAATTCGATCTGGCCTGGAGATCCTGAGCCGGTTGCAAGAAAGCCGATCGCAAAGGCCTGTGCCATAAAGAGCGCGACGACGGCGGCTGCAGCAAATCGAACCGCCCGTGGCGACGGCGCGGAAAAAAGCGAGGCGAGCCCTGACCAAAGCGACTGGGCTTGGTCGGACGTTCGCGACACGGCGGCTGAGGCGAAATGTTGTGCCGTTGCAGGCGTCGCCTTGGCGAGCAAGCGATCGGCGGTCAACGTGTGTGGCAGCGCGATCGCTTCTTGTGCTTCAACCGTTGCAAGCCGCTCGTCTTCTATCAGTTTGAGCTGTTGGCGCATGGCGGGGTTGCTGTCGAGATAGGCCTCAACGCGCCGATGTTCCGCCGCATCAAGGCGGCCCATGACGTACCAGGGCAGCAGCATTTCGATCTCGTCGTGCTCTGTCAGTTCGGTCGTGTCGGTCATCTTGATCAGCTTCCGGTTCGCGTGCGCGGGGCCTGGACTGCGTGTGTGCCGAAGCACGGCGCAGCTTGGAAAAATCAGGGCCACCCGCGATCGACGCCGTTCTCCTTGAGGATCTCCGACAGTTTCTTGCGGGCGTAGAACATCCGCGTTTTTACGGTGGCTTCGGCAACGCCTGTGATCTCGCTGACCTCGGCCACGGATTTCTCCTGGTAGTAGACAAGTCCGATGACTTCGGCGTGCTCGGGCGAGAGCGCTGCAATGCACTGGCGCAAGAGGGCTGCCTTGTCTGTCTTCTGAGCTGTGATGTCCGGCGTGTCGCGGTCGTCCTCAAGACGGTCCGCCGCCGTTTCGTCCCAGGTTTCTTCCCGCCGCTTCCGGAGCGCACTGATCGTTCGATTGCGAGCGATGGAGAGAAGCCAGGTGGATGGGCTCGATCGGCCTTCGAAGCGATTTGCATGGCGCCACACCTCAAGAAAGGTCTCGTTGGTCAGCTCCTCGGCCACGGCCTCGTTGCGGGTGAGGCGGGCGATGAACCGAAACACACCGGTCCGGTGACGCATAAAGAACTGATTGAGCGCGGACTGATCACCACCGGCGATCATCGCCAGCAGCTCGGTATCCATCGCTCGCGCGGTTTCCGCGATGCGGTCCTGAACATCGTCACGTGCCATGTGGGTCGCGCCGTCAGTCATTCTGGTTCAATTCTTGGAGTGAAACAGTTTCAATCTGACTGAGAAAGCCCCGCTGAACATGACGCTGGGCTGAACGATGGCGAGATTGCGCCGTTAACCAAACCAAATCGTGAGCGGCTGGCCTTGGTCTTTCCGGATCTGGCCTGATCTGGCCCGGTTTTGCCCAGTCTTGCCCAGTCTTGCCCAGTCTTGCCCCGTCTCGGGCCGACGTGTGCCGAGCGCGTGCGAGCCATAGCGCGGGCCGCTTTGAGGCGCGGGGCGCTTTTTGAATAAAAGTCAGAAATGCATTGAACCTAAAGCGGGGTCTGTGCGTCAGACAGATGTGAGGCAAGTGCCCTCGCGCCGGTTTGTCCCCTCCCACCGGCAACGGCTTGGATGATCCCCCCGCATCCAACGCCCGACCGTCGCGCGCGCCGACTCTCGCCGCGCGGCGGTCTTTGACCCCCAGATCTTCAAAAAGGTAAGCGGCGACGTTACGGTGTATTGGGCCGATCGATACCAAGCTCTCGGTCAACCTGGATTGGCTCGGGCTTCGAGAGGCGCGCGCGATAAACCTGCAGGTTCGACAATACTTTTTGAACGTAGAGCCGCGTCTCCTGGAACGGAATGGCGTACACCCAATCGAGCGCGTCGTAGGCCTCGGTTCGCGGATCACCGCGCTCGCGCAGCCATTGCCGGGTCCGACCGGGGCCGGCGTTATAGCTCGTGAGCGTCAGGATCATATTGTCTTCGACGACGCGCATTTGCGTTGCGATGTAGGCGGCTGCGATGCGGGTATTGTACGTGGCATCTGTCAAAAGCCGCTTCACGTTGCAGCGCACTTTGTAGATTTGGCAGACATCTTTCGCGGTGATCGGCATCACTTGCAGGACGCCGCGCGCGCCAACCCGAGACACGATCCGGGTATTGAACTCGCTCTCCTGACGCGCAATGCCGAGCAAAATTTCGGGCGGCGGTGTGCGGTCAGTAATGGGCGCGAACGCCGGGAGGCGGTGCAGCGGATAGGAATAGATGAAGTGGTCATAGCCACGCGCGACGCCAGCCTTGCCGGCGCGCACAGCAATCTGGCCATCGCCCAAGAGTTCTGCGAGCGCCGCACTCAGAATGATTTCACCGCCTGCTCCGACGCTCTTTGTGCGCCATGCATAGGAGCCAAAGAGAGACCGGACAAATCCGCGTGGCAAATCGGCCTTGTCGGCCAAAACAGCGGCTTTGATGAGGTCGCTCGATTGGAACGCTTTGATTTCGGCGTCGGTTGGTTTGGGCGGAAGCGGGATCGCCAAGCTGCGCTGAGCCGGTTCCAAAGCGACACGCGAGAGTGCGCCGTGAAATGTGTCGCGAAAGGCGCCGCCTGCGAGAAACGCTTTGCGGGCTGCCGCTGTATCGCCCGCTGCAAGATGCGCCCGACCGAGCCAGTAAGATGCCTTGGATCGCGATAGCGGCCCGTCGGCTGCTTCTGTCATCACCTCAAAGTGCTTTAGCGCAAACTTTAGATTTTTTAGCTTTTGCAAGGCGATCCAACCGCTGAGGAACGCTGCATCCTTTCGATCATTCTCGTCGTCCGGCCGCGCGTCTTTCACAGTGTCGTATGCGGATTTGTACTTCTTGAGCTCAAGGAGTTCGCGCGCGACGCGCTGTCGCAAATCCCAGTCGCCGTCAGGGTCGGGGCTCGACTGTCCAGCCGGGGTCTTTGCGAGTTGGGCAGCGGCTTTCTCGTACTTGCGTTGCCGCGCGAAATTCTGAGCGCGCTGACGGGCAAACTCAGGGTCCTTTCGGGCCGCAGCCGGGAGCGAGGCGACGAGCCGGTTCGCACTGCTCTGGCCGAGGTAAAGCGAAAGCCGCGCGGTCGCAGCTTTCTGATCGGCTGTCGACAAGAGCGGGATGACGCGGCGTATTCGATTGGCGCGCGATCGGCGGAGACGCTTGCGAAAGAAAAACTCGCCGAGCAACCGATCAACCCGGGCTTTATGATCCTCCGGTGTCAAGAGATCGCCAAACCTTTCGAGAAAGCCGGTCTCAAAATTGTTGGGCAGCATGTCTTGGCGCCAGGCGCGCGCCGCAAGCGCTCGCGCTTCTTTGTCTTTGCCGACGGCCTGCTTGGCGGACGCGAGGGCTGCGATGCCCGGTCCGGTTGTTGGGTCGAGAAGTTTAAACGTGTCCTCAATCTCGCCGACTGTTCCGCCGAACGTGAATGCGACATCCTCCATGCGCTTGCGCAGGAGCGCGCGCGATGGCCAGTCTGGATGAGCGACAAGAAACGCGCGATATTCGGCAAGCGAACCCGATCCCGTGCGCAGCACCATCCAGAGGCCGAGCTTGCGGGCGATGTCACCCGTCAGCTTTTCAAGCTGGGCGCGCGCGTCGGCTGGTTTGTTGCGGCGGACAGCGCGCGCGATGGTCTTTAACGCTTTCGCGTTTGACGGATCGACACTGAGGCGGCTCAGATCGCGCACTGCAGCACGAACGGTGTTGCGAAAGTCACGTTCTTTCTCGCCCATCAAATGATGCTTGGCGAGGCGGTACTCGGGCTCTGTGGGTGTCTCGGCCTTCGGTTCTGCCTTGGCGTCGGCGGTCGTTTCTGGATTTGGCTGCAGCTGAGTTTCAGGCTGGCTGCTCTCAGGCGTCGGTGCCGCTTTTCTCTTTGTGCCGTCCGTTTCGGATGCTGCTGCAGATGCCGCCGTTGTCTCGGTGATCTGGGTGGCCTGGGAGGTCTGGGCGTTCCGGGTGATCTGGGCGTTCGGGGCGATTTGGGCGAGCCGCTTTGGATGCTGGGTCGGGAGTGGCGGGTCCGCCAGTGTCGCTGTCGCTGAGGCCGCCCATAGTGCGATGGACGTCACAGCGGCTTTCAAGCTGACGTCCGCCCACGGGTTGGACGAGCGGTGCTGGCGTGTCGTGTTCAGTCTCTCAGCCATGGATGACACTGCTTTCAAGGCGTAAGCGCCGCGTTGTGGTGGGCCAACTCAACGGTCGGCGCGGCGCACGACAGCGAAATTGTTGACGATTGAGCCAGTCCGCCGCCGTGTTAGCCGGGAAACGCACGTTGCGCCATTTGACAACCTTTGCGGAACAACGGTTGCTTTATGGAACAACTGTTGCAATTCGACGGCCAACCGCTGACCACTGAGACTCAACTACGGCCGCAATCTGGAGACGTGTCATGTTCAAGGGATCTTTCCCCGCCCTCATCACACCATTTCGAAATGGCGAGGTCGACCTGGATACGTTTGCCAAATTCGTTGATTGGCAGATTGCGCAGGGTTCGCATGGCCTTGTGCCTGTTGGGACAACCGGAGAGAGCCCGACGCTTTCGACAGATGAACACAAGCGGGTGGTTGAGGCGTGCATCGAGGTCGCCAACAAGCGCGTGCCGGTGATTGCCGGGGCTGGTTCGAACTCCACCGCAGAGGCCATTGATTTTGGCTGCCATGCCGCTGATGCCGGCGCCGACGCCATCCTGATTGTCATGCCGTACTATAACAAGCCGACTCAAGAAGGCATGTTCCGGCATGTTGAGGCGATCAACGATGCGGTTGATGCCCCGATTATGCTCTACAATGTGCCGGGTCGTACGATTGCAGACATGAATCCCGAAACCATGGCGCGCTGCGCGAAATTGAAAAACGTCGTTGGCGTCAAGGACGCGACGGCCAGTATGGCGCGCGTGTCGGCCCAAAGGGCGCTCTGTGGCCCCGACTTCGCGATGGTGTCCGGTGAGGACGCGACCGCGCTCGGGTTTAACGCCCACGGCGGTCAGGGCTGTATTTCGGTCACAGCGAATGCCGCGCCAGCGCTTTGCGCTCAGTTCCAAGAAGCGACGCTCCGTGGCGATTTTGAAGCTGCACGTCAGCTGCAAGACCGTCTCTTTCCGCTCCACGATGCGTTGTTCGTTGAGACAAGCCCAGGGCCGGTCAAGTACGCGACTTCGCAGCTCGGTTTCGGGACACCGGATACGCGCCTGCCGTTGGTGCCCGTCACCGACGCGACGAAGCTGGCGGTCGATGCCGCGATGGACGCAGCTGGTTTGACGGCAAAAGCTGCGGCCGTCGCCTAGAACCATCTGGGACCATCTGGCGTTCGGCCGGGCGCCGCACCACATCGAGGCCATGGCACAGAAAGCGAACAGCAACAGCCGCACCGTCGCTGAAAACCGGCGAGCGCGGTACGAATACGCGATCGAACAGACGGTCGAAGCTGGCTTGGTCCTGACGGGGACCGAGGTGAAATCGCTGCGTCTCGGCCAAGCCAACATTGCCGAAAGCTATGCCTCATTCGAGGGTGAGGGCATCGAGTTGATCAACGCCTACATCCCCGAACTGAAGCAGGCTGGCGGGTTTTTCAATCACGCGCCCCGCCGCCCGCGCCGCCTTCTGCTCAACAAGCGGGAGATTGCCAAGCTTGCCATTGCCACGGATCGCAAGGGCATGACGCTCGTCCCGCTTGCGCTTTACTTTAATGAGCGGGGGATCGCCAAGCTGAAGCTCGCCCTCGCGCAGGGTAAGAAGACGCACGACAAGCGAGAGACAGAGAAAAAACGGGATTGGCAGCGCGAGAAAGCGCGCTTGATGCGCGACCGCGGTTGATCGGATTGGCAGCAGTCGCTCCGACGGCGAAAGTTCTTTAGAAATCTATGGCCACAACTGCGGCCGGAACAATCCTGGCATGTCAGCCATCCAAGAGTTCACGCGCACGTTGGAAAACCGCGTGAAACATTGTCTCGGTGAGACGGCCGGTATTCGTATTATATCGTGAACAATGAAAGCTATCGATAAGTGTTTGTTTCTCGATCTGGTGTTCTGCCGCATGTCCGAAGGGGAAGTCTTTTTGCCGGCCTCCAAACGTTGCGATTGTGCTTGTGTGGGCAACGCGGCCGAGTGCGATCAAGACTTTGAGTTTGGGAAGGCTCGACCAGGTCGCACCTAAATACGGGCGACATTCCTTAATCTCAGCGCCAATTGGTTTGTTTTGCGGTGGGACGCATCTGACTGCATTCGTGATCATGCAGTTTTTTAGTTCCAAGCCATCGTCGAGCGAAGCGCGGAAGGTGCCGACAGAAAACCCGAACGTTGAAAGCGTGGTGTACAGAAGATCGCCGGCATAATCGCCGGTAAATGGTCGCCCTGTCCGGTTGGCGCCGGTTACTCCCGGGGCAAGCCCGACAATCAGAAGTTCCGCATTCGGGTCGCCGAACGACGGAACCGGGGCGTTAAACCAATCGGGCTCTGATGTCCGCAGATCCTGCCGATAAGCAACGAGGCGCGGGCACTTACCGCAGTTGCGTCCGGGGTCCGTCTGTACGTGTTCGCGCGGACTTTGACGCAACAAATTCTCTCCGTCCTGAACGCCGCAACTAGTCGATCATGGTGCGATCGATATCGACGGGCTCATCGAGTGGCCGCTCGGTCGGGCGTGACCGGCTCACGGGACCACGACCTTCGCGTACGGGCGGACGGCCGGACTGTTCACGGCAAATGTGCTTTTCGAGCTGGGCCAGCTCAATGAACTGGTCTGCTTGGCGACGAAGTTCATCTGCCACCATCGGCGGCTGTGTCTGGAGCGTTGATACGATGCTGACGCGTTTGCCTTCCATCTGGAGGGCTTCAACAAGCGCTCTGAAATCCCCGTCACCCGTGAAAATAACGATATGATCAAGGTTTTTTCCGAGACGCATCGCGTCAACGGCCAGTTCAATATCCATATTGCCTTTGATCTTACGACGACCAAGTGAGTCCGTATATTCTTTTGTCGGTTTGGTAATCATCGTATAGCCGTTGTAATCCAGCCAATCGATGAGTGGTCTTATTGACGAATATTCCTGATCCTCAGCAATCGCAGTATAATATAGAGCGCGAACAAGAGTGGACTCGCTTCGGAAAAAACCCAATAGTTTCCGATAATCAATGTCGAAAGCGAGCGCTTTTGTGGCGGCATACAAATTGGCACCGTCAATGAAAATGCCAAGCTTTTCGGTTTTCTCAAAATGCATAGTTTTTCTTTCTCTAAATCGGTAAAACGAAGCGTTGCTTTCAGATTTGGGTTTGGGTTTGGCTGCCGCCATGCCCGAACTCAGAACAGCCAATTCAGGCGACTGAGCTTTGTTTTCAACGTCTTAGGTAGAACTGGGTATGCCAAAAGTTAACAACTCGTTGGGAGGTCAAAGAAGAATGATGGCGGAACGGCGGCACAGTCATCTACTACGTCCAACGGATATTGTCTTAAGCCTGGGCTCAAATCAAAAGAGTGCGATCGGCGACCCCAGAAGCACGGTAATTTGGGCTGTCGAACGTTTGCGCCTCTTAGGCGCTTGTGACACTTATGTAAAGCCACGTTTTCTCGCGACAAGGCCGGTCGGCAGAAAATCACTTCAGCCTTTCGTTAATATACTCGTCTGGGGAAAAACAGATCTTTCGACACGGCGAATCCTCCAGCTTTGCAAACGTTTGGAATGGGAGGCCGGACGCCGACCGTCGCTACAAAGGTGGGTCTCTCGACCGCTCGATGTGGACATCATTGCGCACGGGACGCGCGTTATCGGTTGGCCACGCGCGGAAAACAGTTGGACACGGCTTTCGGTTCCGCACCCTGAGATGCAGCGCCGTGCATTCGTTCTGGTGCCAATGTGCGACGTATTGCCGCTTTGGATGCATCCCGCGATCGGTCGGACTGGGACACGTCTCCTGCAGGACTTAACGCCCTATGAGATCAGTGGCGTAAAGCTTGATTCGAGTCGGGCAAGGTGAGATACCCGCTCATCACATCATATTTCGGTCGTCCGCGCTTTGATCGGTTGCCAAGTTGGCTGCTTGATCCCTGCCGGGACAACCAAAAGCGAGGAGAGACCACATGGCACGCGTGACGGTGGAAGATTGCGTCGACAAGGTGCCGAACAGGTTTGAGCTGGTCTTGCTCGCGGCTCATCGCGCGCGCGCAATTGCTGGAGGCTCGCCGATGACGGTCGCTCAAGAGAACGACAAGAACCCAGTCGTCGCGCTTCGTGAGATCGCAGACGTCACGATCCCATCGGAAGACCTCCGCGAAGGGCTCATCCATTCGATCCAGAAGAACGTCGAGGTCGACGAGCCGGAAGAAGTCGCAGCGCCTCTGTTGTCCGCTGACCGCCGTGGCCCAATGCTCGGCCGCGATACACAGTCCGATGACAAGCGCGTCGACGTGATGACGGAAGAGCAGCTCCTACGGGCGATGGAGAGCTTGACCCCGACGGAGCCATCGGCCGCGATCGGCTCGAACCCACCGAGCAGTGGGTCGCGCGGACGATAGCATCCGGCGCGACACAAACGTTTAGAATTCGCCCGCGCAGCTTGTTCTGCGCGGGCTTTTTTATTGCGTTTTGTCAACCCCGTTCACGCGTCAACGCAGCCTGCGTTTCGCGCTTCGGTGACGCTTTTGACAGTTAGGACGCTTTTGTGACGATGCCAGGGTTGCGAGCCCCGATGTCAACGGGCTGGCATCGGGCTACCTCAGACCGTATCGTGCGTGCCCAACACGCGAACGAACCGACCGAGGACTCACGCGCGAATGGATCAACTCGAACAAACGACGGCGACTAAGATCCCGGCAGCACCAGCCCGTCGCATGATGCGTCAGTTTGAGCTTGTTGAGCGTGTTCAGGCGTACGACGAAGCAGCGGACGAGGCACTCCTGAACCGGGCCTACGTCTACGCAATGAAAGCCCATAGCCACCAGCGCCGAGCCAGTGGCGATCCCTACTTTTCGCATCCGCTCGAGGTCGCCGCGATCCTGACCGAGCTGCAGATGGACGATGCAACAATTGCCACCGCCTTGCTGCACGACGTGATCGAGGACACGGAAGCGACACGCGCTGAAATCGACACGATGTTTGGCGCCGAGATTGGCGGGCTGGTCGAAGGGCTCACTAAGATCAAACGGCTTGATCTGGTCAGCAAAAAAGCGGAGCAGGCTGAGAATTTTAGAAAGCTCCTCGTTGCGATCTCCTCGGATGTTCGCGTCTTGCTCGTGAAGCTGGCCGATCGGCTCCACAATATGCGCACGATCGAGCATATGAAGGAGACGAGCCGCCTCAAGATTTCGGAAGAGACGCTTGAGATTTATGCGCCGCTGGCGGGCCGGATGGGCATGCAGACGATGCGCGATGAGCTGGAGGATCTCGCTTTTCGCTGGCTCAAGCCGGACGTTTATGAGGCGCTGATGACCAAGCTCGGCGCATTGGGCGATCGCAACACTGGGCTCGTGGACCACATCACCGCCGAACTTCAGAACCTGTTGTCGGCAAACGGCGTGGTCGGTGAGATTTCAGCGCGTGCGAAACGGCCGTACTCGGTGTGGCGCAAAATGGAAAACCGCCAAATTTCACTTGAGCAGTTGTCGGACCTGTATGGCTTCCGCGTCATCGTCCAGACGATAGACGAGGTCTACCAGCTGCTTGGCGCCGTGCACACCAAATGGCAGGCCGTACCGGGGCGCTTTAAGGACTACATTTCGACGCCCAAACAGAACGATTACCGGTCCATTCACACCACGGTCGTCGGCCCACGCCATCAGCGGGTTGAGCTGCAACTCCGCACCAGCGAGATGCACGAAATTGCGGAATATGGGATTGCAGCGCATGCCGCCTATGCCGAAGTCAAAGCGTCAACCGAGCGCGCACGCGAAGCCGCGCGTGCCGTCGACGGTGCCATAATTCCAGAGGCTGATGTCGCATCCGGTCCCTACGCTCGTCTTCGCCGCCTGGTCGAGACGCTCATTGAGGGCAACACACCGGAAGAATTCCTCGAACACACCAAACTTGAGTTGTTCCACGACCAGGTGTTCGGTTTCACGCCAAAGGGGCGGATTATTGCCCTGCCGCGCGGTGCGACACCGATCGATTTTGCGTTTGCTGTTCACACCGACGTCGGCCTCAAAACAGTGGGCGCGATCATCAATGGTCGCCAACAGCCGCTGACGAGCGAATTGGCCAACGGCGATGAGGTCGAAATTTTAACGCGCGACGGCGTTGATCCGCCCGCCGCCTGGGAATCGATTGCGAAGACCGGACGCGCGCGGGCTGCGATCCGCCGTGCGACACGCGAGAAAACACGTCGCCAATATTCAGAACTGGGGCGCCGGATGATTACGGCGCGTCTGACGGACGTTGGCATTTCCTTCGACGACGCGATGCTCGAAGCCGCCCTGCCGAGGCTCGGGCGGCACACCACGGCGGACACGCTTGCGGCGATCGGCCGGAACGAACTGCCGGTCGATGATGCGGTGCGTGCGATCGCGCCCGACGCCCAGCCAAGTGCGAAGCGTGCCAAGTTCCGCCCACGCAACCGGTTCGATCATGCGGACGGCCAAGACGGCTGGTTCAACATCGCGAAAGCCATGGGGCTGAAATTTCGTATGGATGCGGAGGCGGCGGATGCTGGCCGCGGTGGCATCCCGATCCGTGGATTGAACGACGATATTCCGGTCGCGTTTGATGAAACCGGTGCCGTACCCGGTGACCGGATTGTCGGCGTGATGACGGCCAACCAGGGTATCCGGATTTTCCAAATCCACGCGCCGAAGTTACGCGAGTTTGAGCACGAGCGATGGATCGACGTGACGTGGGATGTGGACCCGACGGCGCCTGAGCGTTTTCCAGCGCGGATTGCACTTCTCGCCAGGAACGAACCGGGGGCACTTGCGCGCGCTGCAACGATCATCGCTGAGCTTGATGGCAACATCGACAACCTGCGCATGACGGAGCGCGCCGCCGACTTCACGCGGATGCTGATCGAGCTTGAGGTCTGGGATCTCGATCACCTGACCCGGATCGTCACCCGTTTGCGCACGTGTCCGGGCATTGCAAAAGCAGATCGCGTGTTTGAAGCTGCGGCAAGCTGAGCGGCGGCTGCGAATAAACGGCGCTTGCCATCGGGCCGCGGGGCCGCAAAGTTCTGCAGCAGGACCGCGCCTCTAAGGCGTGCGCTACGCACCTCAAAAGCTCGATCGAGAGAGACCGCAACGATGCAAGCGAAAACCTTAAGGCTCGGCGTCAACATCGACCACGTGGCGACGATCCGGAACGCGCGCGGTGGTCTTCATCCCGATCCGCTGCGGGCGGCACATCTCGCAGTTGGAGCCGGTGCCGACGGCATCACCGCGCACCTTCGCGAGGATCGTCGTCATATCTCCGATGCCGACATCGCACGCTTGATCAAAGAGTTGACCCGACCGTTGAACTTCGAAATGGCGGCCACTGACGAAATGTTGGCAATCGCGCTCCGCCATCGTCCCCATGCATGCTGTCTGGTGCCGGAACGGCGCGAGGAGCGGACCACCGAGGGCGGTCTTGATGTTGCGGGGCATTCGGATCTTGAGCGCTACACGTCGGAGCTCGCCGATGCCGGTATCCGCGTCTCGTTGTTCATCGAGCCAGATGAGCGCCAGATTGCCCGGGCAGCCGAACTTGGCGCAGCGGTCATCGAATTGCATACGGGGCGCTATTGCGAGCTGGCGCTGCGAGGCGATAGCGCGGCGATTGGAGCGGAGCTTGAGCGGCTGGAGGCGGGCGCGCGGTTTGCGGCGTCGGCGGGACTTGAGGTCCATGCTGGTCACGGTTTGACGTTCAACACGGTTGGGCCGATCGCCCAAATGCTGGATGTCGTCGAGCTAAATATCGGTCACTTCTTGATCGGCGAGGCGATTTTCACAGGCCTCCATGGGGCCGTGCAGCATATGCGCTCGCTGATGACAGAGGCACGGTCTGGTGCTCTCGCGGAACAGGCGATGGCTGAGACGCGTGCCAGTGCGTGATCATCCACCGTCTCTGTCGTCCCCTGATCCCGTCATTTGATCGCAGCGCCACACCATGATCCTCGGCATTGGCAACGACCTCGTCGACATCCGCCGAATTGAACGCACGCTTGACCGCTTTCCAGAGCGTTTTGTTGCCCGCTGTTTCACCGAATTGGAGCGCCAAAAAGCGGAGCGGCGGGCCAATCGGGCCGCGACCTATGCCAAGCGGTTCGCCGCCAAAGAGGCGTGTTCCAAGGCGCTGGGGACCGGCTTTCGTCGCGGTGTCTTTTGGCGCGACATGGGCGTTGTGAACCTGCCAAGCGGGCGTCCAACCCTTGAGCTGACGGGCGGCGCGAAGGCCCGGCTTCTCGAACTCACACCGGCCGGCCATCTGCCGCGTATTGACCTCACGCTGACCGATGACTACCCGCTTGCTGAAGCGGTTGTGATCATCACGGCCATCGCGGAGAAAGGTTTTGATCGCTGAGCCCTGATCTTTGGCTCGGCATCTTTGA
This sequence comes from Pseudomonadota bacterium, assembly GCA_039817205.1. GTDB lineage: Bacteria > Pseudomonadota > Alphaproteobacteria > Rhizobiales > Hyphomicrobiaceae > JBCBWG01. Next base: position 12,412 of record JBCBWG010000012.1, on the reverse strand, counting down.
ATTGCGGGAATATTGGACAGCTGACAGTGGGTGTTGGTTCATAACATCGTGCGAACCGAAACGGCGTGTGCGGAACTTGCATCGTTTGCGGGGTTGTGCGGCGCCAGTTATAGCGAGCACGCTGGACGGCCGGCTGCCCTCGTTCCGTCGTAACGTTGGCTGATCATCGTCCGGTCGGTTTCGCTTACCATCACAAAGAGACGCAGACATCAACTGGGTGCCCTACAGTCCCAGAAGCGCCCTAACGGAACTTTGGCCAGTAGCCTCACCAGTAGCCTCGCCGGTGGCCGTGCCAGTCGCGTTGCCAGCAGCATTGCAAGTAGCCTTGCCAGGAGCCTTGAATGAGCCTCGAAAGCAGCGGGTCGAACAAGTTGAAAGACAGCTTTTGGTGGGAAACCGGCAAAATCATCATCCAGGCGCTGATCCTCGCGATGATCGTTCGGATTTTCTTCTATCAGCCGTTCAACATTCCATCGGGTTCGATGAAGCAGACGCTGCTTGTCGGCGACTACTTGTTCGTCTCGAAGCTGTCCTATGGCTACAGCAAGTATTCGTTCTTCGGGCTCGGCCCATTCGATGGTCGGATTTTTGCTGAGACGCCGAAGCGTGGCGATGTTGCGGTGTTCAAGCTACCGCGAGACAACGAGACCGATTTTATCAAGCGCGTTGTCGGCCTGCCGGGCGATACCATTCAGATGCGAGGCGGTGTGCTCTTCATTAACGGCACTGCTGTGCCGAAAGAACGAGCGGGCTCGTTTCAGACGCGCGACGAATACGGTCGCTTGGTCGAAATCCCGCGCTTTCGCGAAACCTTGCCGAACGGCGTCGAGTATTTTGTCCTCGACGAAAAACCGAATGGGCCGGACGATAACACGCGTCTCTTCCAGGTCCCCGAAGGCCACTACTTCATGATGGGCGACAACCGGGACAACTCAACGGACAGTCGTGTTGCATGGGGCGGTGTGAATTACGTGCCCTATGAGAACCTTGTCGGTCGTGCCGATGTCGTCTTCTTCTCAGCCGCCTTCGATGATCCCGACGCATTTCGGTTGCTGACGCCCTGGCAGTGGCCGTTTGATATTCGGTGGTCCCGCTTCTTCACTGTGGTTCGGTAGGCGATGGCGGCCCGGCGTGATCAACGCACGAGCCAGCTTGAGGCGGCGGTCGGGTACAAATTTAAATCGAAAGACCTCGCGCGCCGCGCCGTGACACACGCAAGCGTCAAGACGGACGGGCAGCGAAACAACAACGAGCGGTTGGAATTCCTTGGAGACCGCGTGCTTGGTCTCGTGATCGCGGAACATTTGTGGCGTGAAGATCCACATGCGCGCGAGGGCGATCTGGCCCGTCGCTACAATAGCTTGGTTCGGCGTGAGACCTGTGCTGCCGTGGCGCGCCGTGTCGATCTCGGCAGCCACCTGCGTCTGTCGGACAGTGAAGCGTCGAACGGTGGCCGCGACAAGGACACCATTCTCGCCGATGCGATGGAGGCGATCCTCGGCGCCGTCTTTATCGACGGGGGTTTTGAGAAGGCGCGCAACCTGATCCAGACCCTCTGGGCCGAAGATCTCGTCGACGGTGGCAACACGCCAGCCGCCGACCCGAAATCCATGTTGCAAGAGTGGGCCCAGGGCCGCGGGTTGCCGTTGCCGAAGTATCGCGAAGTCGAGCGGTCCGGTCCGGACCACGCCCCAGTGTTCATCGCCGAAGTCTCGATCCGTGGCGTGGAGTGTTCGCGCGGCGAAGGGCCCTCGAAACGTCAGGCGGAGCAAGAGGCCGCGCGGCTGCTGCTGGAGCGGGAAGCGATTGCACCGCACCGCACTGACGATGCATGATCTTTTGCAATGACCTGCGAACGCCGTCCCTAGCGCGGGCCAGCGTATCAAACCGATGGATGACAGTGATGAAGCGAATGCGGGCATGAGCCAGGACGCAGGTGGCGCCGATGCGCCTGACGAGCCCGATCCCTCCGATGATCTGGAACCCTGTAATGACGCAGATGACCTCGGGGGCCACGATCTGGTGAGTGACGGGGATCGGCGGTGCGGGTTTGTTGCGATCATCGGCGCGACCAACGCGGGCAAGTCGACACTCGTCAATGCGTTGGTCGGTGCGAAAGTGACCATCGTCAGCCGCAAGGTTCAGACAACGCGCACGACGATCCGCGGCATTTCAATCATCGGGCCGAGCCAGCTGGTGCTGATTGACACGCCTGGCATCTTTGAGCCGAAGCGCCGCCTCGATCGCGCGATGATCGAGGCGGCTTGGTCGGGTGCTGCTGATGCAGACATTGTCGCCCTCTTGGTCGATGCGCAGAAGGGCAAAACGGATGACGAAGACCGCATCCTGAAATCCATGCGACCCGGTCGCCTGAAGACACTCCTCGTCCTGAACAAGGTCGATCGATTGGAGGACAAAGCGCAGTTGTTAGCGCTGATCCAGGCGTTTTCGAACGAGCGGTCGTTTGATGAGATTTTTATGGTCTCGGCGACAACGGGCGATGGCGTGACTGAGTTTGCGGATTACATGGCTGCGAATGTGCCGCCCGGGCCCTGGCATTACCCAGAGGACGACATTTCCGATCTGCCGATGCGGCTACTTGCGGCCGAACTTCTGCGAGAGAAAATTTACGACCGTCTGCACCAGGAATTGCCCTATGCGACCACCGTCGAGACGAGCGAGTGGCGCGATCTTGGGCGCAAGGGCGTTCGCATCGAACAGACAATTTTTGTCGAGCGCGCCAGCCAACGTGGCATCGTTCTTGGCAAGGGCGGTCAGACGATGAAGGCCATGGCGATGGAAGCGCGACAGGAACTTTCCGAGATGTTGGAGCGGCCGGTCCATCTCTTCACGTTTGTGAAAGTGCGCGAGAATTGGGCTGAAGACCCGGAGCGGTATCGGGAGATGGGGCTGACCCGACCGCTGGACTGAGCGGCGACTGCGGTGGCGCGTCGAGACGCATGTCGAACGATACGATGCGGTCTCGATGGAATGACGGAACTCGGTCATGGAATGGAGCGACGAAGGCATCGTCCTTGGCGTCCGCGGGCATGGTGAGACCGGCGCCATTGCCGACATCTTTACGCGGGCACATGGACGGCATCTCGGTTTTGTTCACGGCGGTCGTTCTCGAAAAATCCGGCCGATCTTGCAAGCGGGCAACCATGTGTCTGTGACGTGGCGTGCGCGCCTCGAAGATCACATGGGCCATTTCGCGGTCGAGCTTCTGACACCGCGTGCGGCCGAGGCGATGAACGATCCGCTGGCACTCGCAGGCCTGATGTCGCTTTGCGAGTTGGGCCGCTTGCTGCCTGAGCGTGATCCCCACGCAAACCTTTATGAAGTCGCCCAATTCGTCCTGAGCTTTCTCGATGATGTCGATGTCTGGCCGCAGCTCTACGTCCGTTGGGAGTTGGCCCTTCTCGACGAGCTTGGGATGGGGCTGGATCTCGGCCGCTGTGCGGCGACGGGCGCTTCAGACGGGCTCATCTACGTGTCGCCGAAATCCGGGCGCGCGGTTTCTCGGGATGCTGGCGCACCGTACGCAGACCGCATGTTTGCACTGCCGCCTTTTCTCAGGCGTGGCGACAACCGTCGGAGCGACCTCTCCGACGTCGGCACCGGGCTCGACATGACGGGCCACTTTCTCGCTCAACGCGTGTTCGCGCCCGATGGCAAAGACCTGCCCGAACCCCGCCAGCGTCTCAGGCAACGGATCGACCGCGCGAGCTGACATGTCGCGCGTTCCAGCGCCCGCTGTTGACGATTGAACTCTCCCGCCCGACCGCAGTTGATCTCAGCATCGAATCCCATCCCGGATATCGAGCACGTGGACCAAAAAAGAGGTTGAGCCGATGACCGAAAAGTCAAAGACGAGCCGCGTTCTTTCCGGAGAACCGCAGCAGGTTCTTGGTCCGGCAGTGACCGTATTTTTCGCAGCACTGACCATGTTTGTCATGCTGTCGGCGGTCGCGGTTTTCGACGCTGATGCGCGCGTCAACCCGACGGATACGACAACACAAACGCCCGGTTAACCTGCGTGGCGCGTTGCTGCGCGGCGATGTCCACGCGAGTGAACATTCGGCCTGTACCGCTCCGATCACCCACCAATCAGCCCACAATCCGTCGCCAGTCAGCCCATCGTGGCGGGCAGCCAGAGGACGATGCCGGGGAAGGCGATGAGGACGCCGACGGTGATGACGTCGGCGATGAAAAACGGCCAGATCCCGCGGAACACGTCCTGGAGGGGGACACCAAGCGGTTTCCCATCATCGGATGTTAGATCGCGCGTCACGCCAGCGACGACGAAGCAGTTGAGGCCGATCGGTGGTGTGATGAGGCAGATCTCGGCCATTTTGACGACGATGATGCCAAACCAGATCGCGCACCCTGTTCCGTCCATCCCGAACGCGCTGTCGGCGGCTGAAACATCCGGGCCACCGTTGAGCGCGATCACGGCCGGATAGACAACGGGGAGCGTGAGGATCAGCATCCCGATCGCGTCCATGAACATGCCGAGGACGGCGTAGGCGAGCAGGATGCACAACAGGATCAGCATCGGTGACATGTCGAGCGATGTGACCCAGTTCGAAAACTCACCCGGAAGCCCGGCAAATCCCAAGAACCGAACGAAGATAAGCACGCCCCAAATCAGCGTGAAAATCATCGCAGTCAGTTTCGCCGTTTCGATGAGCGCTTCCGTCAACCGGCCCCCCATTAAGCGGACCTCGCCGTCGGCAATCGCGCGCCAGATGTAGATCGTGAAGACGATCATTGCGCCAAGTGCGCCAGCCTCGGTTGGTGTCGCAGAGCCCGTGTAAATGGCGCCGAAAATCACGGCGATCACCGCAAAGATCGGAAGCGTTCCGGGCGTACTTTCCCAACGTTCGCGCCAGGTGAAACCGCTGATCGACTGGCCAAGCTTCGGGTTGGCACCGCACATGATCACGATGAGGCCCGCGTAAATGAGCGCTGAGACAAGGCCCGGTAAAAAGCCGGCCAAGAGTAGCTTTCCGATGCTCTCTTCGACGATGATGGCGTAGATGACCAGAATGGCTGACGGTGGGATCAGTGACGCGAGCGTGCCGCCGGCGGCGACCACGCCGGCCGCGAGCCTCGGATCATAGCCGTTCTTCATCATGTCCGGGATCGCAACCCGCGAGAACACGGCAGCCGTCGCCGTTGACGCCCCGGAGACTGCGGCAAAACCTGCCGTCGCAAAAACGGTCGCAACGGCGAGCCCGCCCGGCACCCAACCGATCCATCGCCGCGCCGCCTCGAACAGGCGCTGGGTCAGGCCGGCATAGAATGCGAGGAAGCCGATAAGGATAAAGAGAGGCAGAACGGACAGTGGATACGTCACGGTCTTCGAGTGCGGGATTGTCCCGGCCATGGCGGCGGCCACGTTCCAATTCCGGATCAGAAGAATACCAACGAAGCCCGCGATTGCGGCTGCGATGTAGACGCGAACGCCAAGCATCACCAGTGCAATCAAAAGGCCAACGCCCAGCAAGCCAGCTTCGAAGTTTGTCAGGGGCCCGAAATCAATCATCGCGCGACCTCTGCTTCTTCTTCGGCGACTTCTGCGACCGACTTGATGAGTGGCACGGCGACGGGCACGGCGTTTGGCGAAACGATCAAACGCAGGTAGCCGAACAACTGAATGATGAGGCGAACAAGAAGGATCGACAGGGCGACGGGCACGGCGAGTTTCCCGGGCCATGTCGGCAGCTCAATGTCGATCGTACTGTCACCGAATTGGAACGCCCGATCGAAGTGCGAGTAAGAATACGGGATCAAAACGCTGACGATAAACACAGCGAGTGCGGTCGACAGGAATTCGGCGACCCACAGCATCCGCCCCCGAAGCGCGCCGACAATAATTTCCATGCGGACATGGATCCCTTCGCGCTGGACGTACGAGATCGCGAGCACTGCAAAACCGACCATCGCGAATTCGACGATATCGATGTAGCCGAAGATCGGGGCGGAGAAAATGTTGCGCAGGATAATTTGCGCCATGCCGATACACATGAGCCCAAATATCAAAAGGCCGCCGAAGAAGGTGAGAGCGATTTCGATCGGTTTGAGAACCCAGTCGCTCCAGTAGATGAGGCGACCGAAGGTGTCGTCCGGATAGACGCTTCGGGTCGGAGGCGCGTGGGACACGTCGATATTCTCCCGGCAGGCATGAGTGGCTTGCGACCATCTGATCAAACCAACCGACACGTCAGATTGACAGTCAAACTTGGCAGCTTGTTTAGTCTTACACGGAACAGGCGCCCTCGGTCGATCGCGCCAAAGCGTTTTGTTCGGCGGTGTGCCGCGACTGCGTGCGCGATCGGATCTCGGGCCGTGTTCCGATCGGAGCCTTGGTCCGTGCCTTGCCGCTTGCGGTTGCGCACCGCTAAGATGTTGCCAAACCATAATAATCATCAAGCCCGAGTGATGCGCTCGGCGCGGCAACGGGGAGATCAGCAAATGGCGCACGTTGGTTTTATTGGCCTTGGCAACATGGGGCTCCCGATGGCTGCCAATTTGGCGGCAGCGGGTCATGCGGTTTCGGGCTTTGATCTTGCCGCCGCAAACGCTGAGGCAGCCAGAGCTAAGGCGATCACGCCTGCCGAAAGCGCCGCCGCGGCCGTCGCAAACGCTGACTTTGTCGTCACGATGTTGCCGGCGGGCCCGCACGTCCGATCGGTTTGGGCTGAGGTCGTCGCGTCGGCGCCCAAGTCCGCCGTCCTGATCGATAGTTCGACCATCGACGTCGATAGCGCACGGGCCGTTCACGCACTTGCAACTGAGCAGGGGATCGCGTCGCTCGATGCACCCGTGTCAGGTGGTGTTGGTGGGGCGGAAGCAGGCACGCTCACGTTTATGTGCGGCGGTGATGTGGAGGTCTTCGCGCGTGCGACGGGGCCATTGGAAATCATGGGCAGCCGTCTCATCCATTGCGGTGGAGCGGGCGCCGGGCAGGTCGCCAAACTCTGCAACAACATGAGCCTTGCGATCGCAATGATTGGGACATCCGAGGCTATGAACATGGGGCTGAAGCTCGGCCTCGACGCGCAGACTTTGTTCGATGTCATGTCAACGTCGTCCGGCGCGACATGGGCCTTAACCCATCATTGCCCCATCCCGGGTCCGGTTGCCGCCTCAGCTGCCAACGAGGACTATAAGGCGGGGTTCTCAGGCAGCTTGATGCTCAAAGACCTGTCGCTCGCCCAGGAGGTTGCTAAAACGGCGGATAGTGCGTCGCCCCTTGGTGCGCTGGCGATGCAACTGTTCCGGATGCACGTCAACGCCGGACATGGCGATCTTGACTATGCCGCGATCGTGAAAACGCTCGCCGGTAAGACGGGCTAAACCGCGTCGCGAACCGTTGCCGGTCCGTCTCCCAGTCCGGTCTCCCAGTCCCGTCTCCCAGTCCCGTCTCCCAGTCCCGTGTCAAAGTCCAGGAGCCTCAGCGATGACGACGGCGAAAACAAAATTCCCGATCTATGTGTTCGACGCTTACGGCACACTGTTCGATGTCCATTCCGCGGCGTCGCGTTATGCCGATGAGATTGGTGATCGCTGGTCGCGCCTTTCCGAGATCTGGCGGCAAAAGCATCTCGAATACACGTGGATTTATGCCCAAACGGGACGGCACACCACATTCTGGTCGCTGGCTGAGGCGAGCCTGGTGACGGCGAGTGCGGCGGTCGGTGGGATATCCGATGATCTCAAGGAAAAGCTGCTCGGCGCGTACCGCTCACTCAATGCCTATTCGGAAGTTGCTGAGATCCTTCGACATTTGCGAGCAGGTGGCGCGCGGACGGCAATTCTGACCAACGGCGATCCGGAACTCATTGCACAGTCCACGGCGAGTGCGGGCATAACCGACCTTCTTGATGATGCTCTGACCGTGCACGCGGTCGGCGTCTTTAAGCCCGACATGCGCTGTTACCAGATCGTCTGCGATGCGTACGGTTGCGCGCCCGCCGACGTGTCGTTCCAGTCGTCGAACCGTTGGGATGCGGTGGGCGCAAACGTGTTCGGTTTCAAAACGCTTTGGGTCAACCGAGGCGGTGCACCAACCGAGTATCCAGAGACACCACCGGACCGGATTGCGTCAGACTTGCGAGTTCTGCTTGACGACTGAGATGCATCGGGACACCGCTGGCGCGCCGAGCGCTCAATCAAGCTGATGGATCTGCCATGACCGCGCCGACGATTACGATCGACTATTATGTTTCGATGAATAGCCCTTGGGTGTATCTGGGCGGCCAGGCGTTTCTTAATCTGGTGGCAAAAACCGGCGTCACAGTCCGAACGAAGCCGACGAAATTTGCTGAGGTGTTTGCAGCAACGGGCGGCCTTCCATTGCCGAAGCGCGCGCCGGAGCGCCAAGCCTATCGCTTGATGGAGTTGAAACGCTGGCGCGACCGGCGCGGAGCCCCGATCAACATTGAGCCCCAATATTTTCCAGCCGATGAGACTGCGGGCGCACGTGCTGTGATTGCCGCTGCATCACAGGGGTACGATGCCGCGCGTCTCACGCTCGAGATTGGCCGGGAGGTCTGGGAGAGGGACACCAACATCGCCGAAGAGGCGGTGCTTGCGACAGCGGCCAAACGTGCCGAAATTCCCTTCAAGGACATCAACGTCAAAGACGGCGACCATGGCCATCTCGATGAGGTCTGGGAAGCAAACACGATCGAGGCGATCGCGCGCGGTGTGTTCGGTGCGCCAAGTTACGTCTTCGAAGACGGCGAGATTTTCTGGGGCCAGGATCGACTGAGTTTTGTTGAAGCGAAACTCAAGGCGCTCATCTCGTAGACGCGCGCCTCAGACCTCTTGGTCCGATTTCAGAATGAAACAACCATCGATGCGCCAGCTGTTTTCGACCTTGACCATGGCGTAGGCTGCCATCACCACTTTGCCGTTCGGGCCCTGTATCATCACCCGTTGAACAAGCTGCCCGCGGACCTTCTTAATATCTACGAAGTTTGCGCTCTCGGATCGATAGATTTGCGGATAGCCCCGGGCGACCATCGAAATGAAGCGCTCCGGCGTCTGAAACATGCGCCGGATCTTTGGTGATGCAAACGCAAAGGCACCAGCCGCGTCGTCCTCTCTGAACTTCGCAAGCTGCCGCTCGATGACACTTTTAATTTCGGCTTGTGCGATCGCACCGATTTGAGCGGGCTGAGCAGCGCCGCTCGTCTGCGCAAGCGGGGCGGGCGCGGTCAGGCCGAATACAGAGGCGACCGCGAGGACTGCAAATAAAATGCGCATCAACTTCTCCTATCAGTGAGAAGATCTACGCCGCTTCAGCACAAATGGATGTTGTTGACGCCACTGGCTGCACCTCGGCGACGAGCGATGCCAACGATTGCGCCGGATGCAGCGACGGCGTTAGAGATGAACGCATCATGGTCGCGCGCCCGTTGCGCTTACGCGGCGCACGTCCCCAACGCAGACGAAAGACACGAACGGTTGAGACTGGAGCTGAACGATGCACGTCGACGGATCGCTTTTCTCGAAACTTGAGCAGGTGTTTCAGACCGAGAGCGACCGGCCGGCTTTTGTGACGGGGGGCGGCGTCGTCACCTATGGCGAACTCAACGGCCGCGTCTCGCAGTATGCGAACGCACTCCGTGCACTCGGCGTGTTACCCGGCGACCGCGTTATGGTGCAGGTCGAGAAGTCTATCGCAAATGTAGCGGTTTATCTTGCGACGCTCAAAATCGGCGCGGTCTTCAATCCGTTGAACACAGCTTACACCGCAGCTGAACTGGCCTACTTCATTGGCGATGCCAAACCGGCAGTGCTCGTCGTCGATCCCTCCAACAAAGACGGCTTGGAACCGGTCGCGAAAGAAGCGGGCGTCGGACACGTCGAAACGCTCGGGCCTGATGGATCCGGTTCGCTCGCCTCACTTGCCGCCAAGCAGCCAACGACAGCGGAAACGGTCGCTCGTGCGCGCGATGATCTCGCGGCGCTTCTCTATACGTCCGGCACGACGGGTCGGTCGAAGGGCGCGATGATCACGCACGAGAACCTGTTGTCGAACGCGGAAACGTTGGTCGACTACTGGGGCTTTGAGGGGGGCGACACTCTCATTCATGCGCTCCCGATTTTTCACGTGCACGGGCTGTTCGTTGCGCTCAACACGGCCTTTCTGAGCGCGTCGAAAATGCTCTGGCTCGAAAAGTTTGATGCAGATGCGGTTCTCAATCTGATGCCGGACGCGACGGTCCTCATGGGCGTTCCCACCTTCTACACACGGCTCCTTGCGAGCGATGGACTGACCCGGGCGTGCGCCGAAGGCATGCGTCTGTTCGTTGCGGGTTCTGCGCCGCTGCTCGCCGAGACACATGATGCGTTCACCCAACGCACGGGGCACCGGATCGTTGAACGCTACGGCATGACGGAAGCCGGTATGATCACATCGAACCCCTATCATACGGGCGAGCGGCAGGCGGGAACGGTTGGCTTCGCGTTGCCTGGCATCGACGTTCGGATTGCGACGGAAGACGGCGTCGTTCTTGGTGCGGACGATGTTGGCGTCCTCGAAGTGCGCGGCCCGAATGTGTTCAAAGGTTACTGGCAAATGCCAGACAAGACGGCCGCCGAATTTCGCAACGATGGTTTCTTCATTTCAGGGGATCTCGCAACCATCGCCAGCGACGGCCGCGTTACGATCGTCGGCCGCGCGAAAGACCTGATTATTACAGGCGGATACAACGTCTACCCAAAAGAAATTGAAACGGAGTTGAACGCGATTGATGGCATTGGCGAAAGCGCGGTTATCGGTGTTCCGCACCCGGATTTTGGGGAAGGCGTGGTTGCTGTGGTCACAAAGGATGGTGCGGGCGCCGAGATCGATGCCGATGCAATCGTCGGCCAATTGGCGGCGCGTCTTGCCAAATTCAAGCAGCCAAAGCGCGTCTTTGTTGTCGATGTTTTGCCACGAAATGCGATGGGCAAGGTTCAAAAAGCGGAGCTTCGATCGCAATTCGAGACCGCTCTGACCGACAAACAATAGCTTTTTGGGCGACCCAATCTTGAGGTGTGTCAGGTATTGGAAATGACGTGGCGCAAAGACCCTGGGCTTAGTCGTTGGTTCTGTTACACTGCCGCGTAGGATAGAAAAACAGTATCGGCTGCGTGGTATTGAGTGCGGGTGCAACCATGAATGCAACGAATCTCCAGGAATTACGCGGCGCGAACGGGCAGGTTGCAGACGAAAAATTGGATCAGGTACGAGAAATCCTGTTCGGCGAATATCAGCGCCGCGCCGAGGCACATATCGCTATGCTGGAAGAGCGCGTGCGTGATCTTGAATTGTCTGTCCACCGGCGTCTCGATGCCATCCAGGCCCGGGTCGATTCGTTGGCCGCAGAGGTCGATGCGCAAAACCGAAGCGCGCTCGATGAAATTGCCCAGGGCATGGTGGAACTCGGTGATCGGGTCCGAAGAATTCAAAGACCCTGATCTGGGGCTTCCGCGGTGATCAGCGACGCCTCCGTCGCCTCGATCGTTTGGTCAGCAAAAGGCTCGGACTTCGACCATGAGCACGACCATGAGTTTCGACCATGAGTGATGCGTCAACCGGGGTCGACCGCCTCCGACAGCTCCTTTTCGATAAAGAAACTGAACTTATCGAAACCGTCGACCAGCGCGTCGAGCGGCTCAAGGATCGCGTTGACGCGGTCGAGGTGGAGACCGCCAGCGAAAAGCGCGAGCGTCTCAACGCGCTTCGCCGGATCGACGCGCTGTTTGAACGAACGGGCACCGAAGAGCGTCTCAAAACGAGCGTCGCGCGCATCATCGATGAAGCGATTGTCGAGGCCGAGGAGGTCAAGCAACCACAGCTGTCGCGCGCTGTTGCCCCTCTGGTGATCGAGACAATCAAGACCGAGCTTCGCAACAGCCAGGACGAAATGGTTGAGGCGCTCTATCCCATTACCGGGCGTCTCGTGCAGGCCTATGTGAAAAGCGCGATGCGGGATCTGTCCGATCAGATCAATCGGCGCCTCGAGCAGAACGCGGTTATGCTGCGCATCCGGAGCTGGACCACCGGAACACCGGTCAGCGATCTCGCGCTCGCCGATACGCAACGCCTGCAAGTCGAAGAGTTGTTTCTCATCCGCCGCGGCTCAGGCGAGTTGCTCGCCCGCTGGCCAAAAGGCCAGACGCTTTCAAACAGCGACACCCACATGAGCGGTCTTCTGACCGCGATCACGGGCTTTGCAGGCGAAGCGTTTGGCGATGAGGGTGGCGACCTCCGCAACTTCGAAGCTGACGGCTTCCGAGTCTTCTTGCGGGCGTCGCCGTCTTACTTGTTGGCGGCAAAATGCTCTGGCCATGCGCCGGTTTCGGTCGCCCGCATTCTTGATGATGAGTTCTTGAAACTATTGGAGTC
>JBCBWG010000129.1:0-9313 GCA_039817205.1 Pseudomonadota bacterium | reverse complement strand
AACGTCTCCGTTGCAAGTGTACGGATCTGCTTTGAAAGCCGCCCCCACGCGGCAAGCGACGCCGGCAAAAGCGTCTCAACACGCCGCCGGACCGCCTGTCCCAAAATCGGGGCCGCCCCATCCGTGGAGATCCCGACAACCACAGGGGAACGATTGACGATGGAGCCAAACTGAAACTGGCAGAATGTTGGTTTGTCGATGACGTTGACCGGAACCCCAGCGCCCTTGGCCGCGCAGTAGTAGGCGCGGGCCTCGGCGTCGGTCTCAGCATCCGCGAGCGCCAGAGCGGCATTCTCGAAGATGTCGAGCGCCCAAGGGCGTTGATGGTGCGTCAGCGATCCGTCGGCCGCGCCACGCTCCAAGAGCGCGCGCATCTCATCCTCGAGTTCTGTGGCGTAGATCTCGATCCGTGCACCAGCAGCTGCCAGCAATTCCGCCTTCCAGGCTGCCGCAGCCGTGCCGCCAGCGACGACAACACGCTTGCCGTGCAGATCCCAAAAGACCGGGAGCTTGGCGAGCGGCCCCATGCGCGCAGGCGTGGCCTCAGCCGGCTTTCGCGATGATCTTGGCATCGAGCAGTCTCCCAATTTCCGAACGGCACGAGCCGCAGTTGGTGCCAGCTTTCGTGCATGCGCCGACGGCATCGACGCTGGTCGCCTCGCCGCTTGTGATCGCGCGTAAGATGTCTGCCTGGCCGACCTCAAAACATGCGCAAACGATCGGGCCACGATCCGGCACATCAGCGCCCGGCCGACCTGCCAGAAGTCGGAAGCGATCGGCGCCAGAGATTTGGCGACCGAACTGTTCGATCGCCCAGGTGCGCGACGCGGTGACGGGGGTCCCTGCGGCAAACAAAAGCCCAATGCATCGGTCGCCCTCGAAGGCTGCGAACCGGTGCTGACCTGTCTCACGATCGTGGTAGGCGAGGACGCTCGTTTGGTCTGAGGCGCGCCCGATCAACAGGCTCTCGGCAAATGTTTGCCAGTCGGAAATTGTATTCAGGCCGGCAAGCTCTGCGCGGTTGCCACCCTGGCTCGCGGGTGCGACCGCCGCGTAGTCGAAAGCGGCGACGGCTGGTCGCGAGCGTGTCACAGCGAAAGCAAACCACGCAGCCTCGAACCGCTCGATGGCAACCGGGGAGAACTTCAGCTCGGGTTGGCCGGACACCGGGTCCATGTTGGCGTGCAGGAGCACGTCCGTCCGCCCGGCACTCGCAAATTGCCCGGTCCAGTGCATCGGAAGAAAGACGATGCCAACGGGCGTATCGTCGGTCAGAACCGCACGGGCGGTGACACGCCCTTGCCCGTTACGAACGACGACAAGGTCGCCCGGCGAGATCTCGTATTGCGCGGCATCGCTCGGGTTCACCTGAACGAATGGCTCCGAGTAATGTGCCGTCAGTCGTGACGTCTTCGCCGTGCGCGTCATCGTATGCCACTGGTCGCGTATCCGACCGGTATTCAGCGCGAACGGAAAAGCGTCAGATGTGGCCGACAGCGGTGGCTTGTACGGCGTCGCAACAAAACGTCCACGCCTATCCGGTGTGAAGAAGCCGCCTTCGGCAAAGAAGCGGGTGTCTCGACGTGGCCCATCTGGCGCAACCGGCCACTGAACCGGCTCAAGCGCGTCGTAGTCCTCGGGCGTCAACTCTGCGAGCGCTGAGATATCGAGGTCACGCGAGCCACCATTCTCGATGCCGGTGAGCGCTGCATATTCGACGAAGATATCGCGCGGGCTCCGGTAGTTGAACTGATCGCCAAAGCCGAGCCGACGCGCAACCTCCTGCACCTGCCACCAGTCCGGCTTGACGTCGCCTGGCAAAGAGAGGAACTGACGTTGACGCGACATGCGCCGCTCTGAGTTCGTGACGGTGCCGTCTTTCTCTCCCCAAGCTGCAGCGGGCAGCAACACGTCAGCAAGTTCCGTCGTATCCGTCTTGCGCGTCACGTCAGAGACGGCAACGAACGGACAGTTCGCGATCGCCTCGCGGACCCGGTCCGCATTGGGCAGGCTGTCGACTGGGTTCGTTGCCATGATCCAGAGCGCTTTAATGCGCCCGTCGTGGACCGCTTCAAACAGGTCGACCGCTTTGAAGCCCGGCGCATCCGGAACGCGATCCACGCCCCAAAATTCAGAGACGATCTTGCGATGGTTTGGATCAGCAAGCTCCATATGCGCGGCGAGCATGTTTGAAAGCCCGCCCGTCTCGCGACCGCCCATCGCATTCGGTTGGCCCGTTACGGAAAACGGCCCCATCCCCGGTTTGCCAATGCGTCCGGTGGCCAGGTGACAGTTGAGGATCGCGTTGACCTTATCCGTTCCAGCGGACGACTGGTTCACGCCCTGGCTGTAGACGGTGACCGCGCGCTCATGCCGAGCGAACAGTTCGTAGAACGTATCAATCTGTTGGATCGCAAGGCCGGTGATCCGCGAAATGTCTGCAAGCGACATTCCGGCTGCGTCTTCTAACGCCGCATGCAATCCTGAGGTATGGTCTGCAATGTAGTCGGGTGCGATTTGGCCGGTTGCGACCAGATGCGCGAGCAGCCCGTTGAACAGCGCAACATCGCTGCCCGGCGCGATCGCCAGATGAAGATCTGCGATCTCACAGCTCGCCGTCGCCCGCGGATCAATAACAACCACACGTGTGCCACGAATCTCGCGGGCAGCCCGCAGGCGCTGAAACAAAACCGGGTGGCACCACGCGAGGTTCGATCCCACCAGCACCACGAGATCAGCCGTTTCGAGGTCTTCGTACGTTCCAGGCACCGTGTCCGCACCGAAGGCACGCTTGTGGCCAGCAACCGACGACGCCATGCAAAGGCGCGAGTTGGTGTCGATGTTCGCCGTTCCAACGAAGCCCTTCATGAACTTGTTGGCGATGTAATAGTCTTCCGTCAGGATTTGGCCGGAGACATACATTGCAACGCTATCCGGCCCATGCGCATCGATAGCTGACCTGAACGCGTCGGCGACGCGATCCAGCGCAACCGCCCACGCGACTTCGGCACCATCGGCCTCAGGCATAAGAAGGCGGTCGTCGAGCGCGAGCGTCTCGCCAAGTGCGGCCCCCTTCGAACAGAGCCGGCCGAAGTTTGCCGGATGGTTCGGGTCGCCGGCGATTTCAGCTCGCAGGCCATCGGTCGATGGCGTGACGAGGACACCGCACCCGACGCCGCAATACGGACATGTTGTCTTCGTCCCGATTGGTGACGCAGCGTCTGCCGCGTCGCCGACCAGGCTCTCCAGTGGGTGCGAACCGCCATCCATGACCAGCGCCTCAGTCGAGCGACGATAGCGCGGCGCCATCAAGATAAATGGTGTCAGCCTCGACCTTCAGCGGGAAGCGCTTGACGGTGCCGCTGTCAGCTCCTTGCGCTTCACCGGTTTCAAGCGAGAACACCCAGTTGTGGAGTGGGCACGTGACCGAGTTGCCGTGAACGATGCCTTGGCTGAGCGGGCCACCACGGTGTGGGCACTGGTCGTGCAGCGCGAACACTTCATCGCTGGCCGTCCGGAACACCGCGATGCAACCGTTCGGTGTTTTGACCACGCGGGCGCCTTGAGACGGGATCTCGTCAAGTTTGCCGATTGCGAGCCATGGTTTGCCGAGCACCGTCATTCGGCCGCCTCCAGTTTCGCGATTTCAGCCATTGGCGCGAACTCGTGCGCGTGCTCGCCCTTCACGCGGGCAGCCCACGGATCAACCTGAGCAAACTTCTGCGAAAACACGAAGCGATCGAAAAGCGCTTTGCGCCCTTCAAGATCGTCGACCACCTGAGCGACAATGGCGTCTTGGCCAATCCGCTTGGACCACTTCCAGATGCGTTCCAAATAGTGACCCGTCTCGCGGTAGTATTGGACAAGCGCCACGATCACTTCGAGCGCTTCGTCTTCGGTTGCGACGTTGCAGAGAATTTCGGTCTTCAGAACCTCAAGACCGGCCGCGCCTGCGTAGTGAATTTCGTAGCCACTATCGACACATACGACGCCGACGTCCTTGCACGTTGCCTCAGCGCAGTTCCTCGGGCAGCCCGAGACACCCATCTTCACCTTGGCAGGCGTCCAAGACCCCCACATGAACTTCTCGATGCGCACGCCAAGACCGGTTGAGTCTTGCGTGCCAAAGCGACACCAATCCGTCCCGACGCACGTTTTCACCGTGCGCAGCCCTTTGGCGTAGGCTGCCCCAGAGACGAAACCAACCTTGCCAAGGTCGGACCAGACGGCGGGTAGATCTTCCTTTTTGATGCCGAGCATATCGATGCGCTGGCCGCCCGTGACCTTCACCGTCGGGATATCGAATTTGTCGACGACGTCGGCGATCGCACGCAGCTCATCTGAGCTGGTCATGCCACCCCACATGCGCGGCACGATCGAATACGTGCCATCTTTTTGGATGTTGGCGTGGACGCGTTCGTTGATGAAGCGCGACTGGTAGTCGTCGGCGTAGACGTCTGGCCAATCCGCAACGAGGTAATAGTTGAGCGCCGGACGGCATTTGGCGCAGCCACCGGACGTCGACCATTCGAGTTCCTGCATGACCGCCGGAATGGTCTTCAGACCCTTCGCTTTGATGAGGCGACGCACGTCCGAGTGGCCGAGGTCCGTGCAGCCACACATCGGCACAACCGCTGCCGGGTCGTACGCGTCACCAAGTTCAAGGGCGAGCAACTGCTCAACGAGCCCGGAGCAGGTGCCGCAAGAGGCAGACGCCTTCGTGTGCGCCCTGACGTCGTCGATCGACGTCAGGGACTTGTCGTGAATTGTGTCGACGATCCGCTGTTTACAGATGCCGTTGCAGCCGCAGATCTCCGCATCACCCGGCAACGCTGCAACGGCTGCCATAGGGTCCAGCGGTTCGCCCCCGGCGTAGCTCTGCCCGAAAATCAGCGTTTCGCGGAGCTCGCTGATGTCGGTCTGCTTCTTGATCAGATCGAAGAACCAAGCGCCGTCCGACGTGTCGCCATACATCACACAGCCGATCAACGTATCGTCTTGAATGACGAGCCGCTTGTAGATCGACTGCGCTGCATCACGGAGAACGATCTCTTCGCGATCATCACCGTCGGCGAAATCACCGGCTGAATACAAGTTGACGCCGGTCACTTTCAGCTTGGTCGCCGTCGCAGCCGGTACGAACGACGGCTCCGTGTCCCCCGCCAACTGCGACGCCAGCACGCCAGCCTGTTCGTAGAGCGGGGCCACGAGACCGAAGCACTGACCGCTCGCCTCGACACACTCACCAACCGCATAAATGTCGGGGTCGCTCGTCCGCATGGTCGGATCAACGAGGATGCCGCGATTGACCTCGATCCCTGCGTCCTTCGCAATGCCGAGGTTGGGCCGAATGCCAACGGCCATCACAACGAGGCTCGCGTCGATGACCGTGTCGTCGTCAAGCTCCACGCCACACACTCGAGACGGTGTCCCGTTGGCCGGGGTGCCCAGAACGGCGCGCGTGTTGGCCTTGCACCGGACATCAATGCCGCGACGGGTCAGCTCTTTCTGAAGAAGGTAACCGGCCGCCGGATCGAGTTGGCGCTCCATCAGTGTTGCTGGCAGGTGAAGAACAGTCACGTCCATACCCTGCATGCGCAGACCCGCAGCCGCTTCAAGGCCGAGCAAACCACCACCGATGACGACCGCGCGACCACCCTTGCCGGCGGCATCGAGCATCGCTTCAACGTCATCGAGATCACGATAGGTGATGACGCCTGGCAGATCATGGCCCGGCACTGGAATGACGAACGGGTTCGAGCCGGTCGCGATGATCAGTTTGTCATAGTTGGCCGTGATACCGTTGTCGGACGTGACCGTCTTCGCCTCGCGATCGATGCTCGCAACACGCGCAGATGTGTGCAGCGTCACGCCATTGTCTGCGTACCAGGCCTCATCATGGATGATGATGTCCTCGTAGCTCTTTTCGCCCGACAGGACTGGAGACAGCATGATGCGATCGTAATTGACGCGGGATTCAGCGTTGAAAATCGTGACGTCGAACGCGCCCGGCGCCAACTCGAACAAACGTTCGAGCGCACGGCCTGGCGCCATTCCATTGCCAATAACAACCAGCTTTTCTGGCGTGCTTTCAGGCATTCGCACATTCCTCCGGTTTAGAAGTACCAGACGACAATTTCGGTAAGGACGCCGGACGTCAGGCCCGCAACGCGCGCCACGTCCGTTCGCTTGAACGTCTCGGGATTGAAAGAATCTAAGACAAGCGGCTTTTGCTCGGCCCACGTCCGCCCGGGTAACCCCTCACCGAACGCGAAACTTTCGTTGCCACTGGCAGCTGCAAAATCATGCAGGTCGCCGTAGATGCCGCTCGACAGCGTTGGCTGTGGTGTCACGCTTGAGATTGCTTCCACCATCTCGCACCTCACGCCGCAACGTTTCCATTGGCGGCCGCAACCGGTATCGACGCAACGGGTTGAGCTTCAGCGCCGGCAGTTGCCTCATCCGCCAAAGGACTCTCAGCTGCCGCAGCCGGTGGCTCAGCGCTTTCCTCGGTTTTGTGCGCACCGTGCTCGTACTCTTCGAGGAACGAGAGCAGCTGCTCGCGATAGAGATAGTAATCGGGGTGGGCGAGCATCTCGGAGCGCTTGCGCGGACGCTCAAGATCGACCTGCATGATCCGACCAATGCGGGCCATCGGCCCGTTGGTCATCATGACCACGCGATCGGCGAGGAGGATTGCCTCGTCGACATCGTGCGTCACGCAGATCGCGGTCACCTTCGTGCGGGACCACACCTCCATCAACACTTCCTGGAGTTCCCAACGGGTGAGCGAATCCAGCATGCCGAACGGCTCATCCAGCAACAGGAGTTTCGGCGAGAGCGCGAAGGCGCGCGCAATGCCCACACGCTGCTTCATGCCGTTCGACAGATCAGCGGCCGGCTTGTCCATCGCATCGGCGAGGCCAACGCGCTCGAGGTAATATTCGACCACGTCGTTGCGCTCAGCCTTGCTCGAACGCGGATAAACGCGGTCTGCGCCAAGCGATACATTCTGGCGGGCCGAGAGCCACGGAAACAGCGACGGCGCCTGGAACACAACGGCACGGTCCGGGCCAGCGGCGTTGACCTCGCGCCCATCGAGAATGATCCCGCCAGCGGTCACGCTGTTCAGACCGGCAGCCATCGACAGAACCGTCGACTTGCCACACCCCGAGTGCCCGATGAGGGTGATGAACTCCCCCTTCTTCATCTTCAGGTCGAAACGATCAACGACCTTCAGCGGGCCCTTCGGCGTCGGGTAAACTTTGTCGAGCTGGCTGAACTCAAGATAGCGCTCGGTTTTTACCGTGGCCGCGACTTTCGCATACGCACGCGGCACCGGGTGCAGCGCTTCGACGTTTGGAAGCGTGCGGTTGCCTTCGATTTTCGCGGACGCTCCGGCCGCCAGCATGTGTTGCGTCACCAGGCTGCGAAGCTCTTTGAAACGCGCATTGTGGTTGAGTGCTGAACGCACGCGTGGCGACGGCAAATCGACCTTGAATACCGGCCCGAGCGTTGCAGGCTCACCGGACTTGCCAGGATCGAGCGGAATGATGCGGTCTGCGAGCAGGATTGCTTCGTCAACATCGTTGGTGATGAGGAGAACCGTCTTTTTCTCCTCCCGACGAATGCGGGCAATCTCGTCCTGAAGGTTCGCCCGTGTCAGCGCATCAAGCGCAGATAATGGCTCATCGAGCAAAATGATTTCCGGGGAAATCGCCAGCGCTCGTGCAACCGCAACGCGCTGGCGCATGCCCCCCGACAACTCAGATGGCAGGCGCTCGGCGGCGTGACTGAGACCAACCATCTTGATGTAGCGCGCGACGCGTTTGGCGCGCTCGGACTTCCGCTCTTTCTTGAACACTTCGTCCACGGCGAGGGCGATGTTGCCCTCGACCGTCAACCACGGCATCAGCGAGTAGGACTGGAATACAAGCCCGCGATCCGGGCCCGGTCCTTCGATCTTCTTGCCCTTCAAGAGCGCCTCGCCCTCATCCGGCGAGATCAACCCTGCGATCATCGAAATCAGCGTCGTCTTGCCGGTGCCGGAGAAGCCGACGATTGCGATGAACTCACCGTCCTCGATTTCGAGGTTGATGTCGGCGAGGACATCGGTGCGACCCGCACCCTCGCCGTAGGACTTTGCAACGTTTTTCAGTTCGAGCAATGCCATGGTCGGCGTCCCACTATCGGTTGGTCGTAAATGTGAACGCGGACTGCAGCGCGTACATCACACGGTCGAGGAGGAAGCCGATCAAGCCAATGGTGATGACCGCGACCATGATTTTCGCGAGCGACTGCGAGGATCCGTTCTGGAACTCATCCCAGACAAACTTTCCGAGGCCCGGGTTCTGCGCGAGCATCTCTGCTGCAATCAGAACCATCCAACCCACACCGAGTGACAGACGGAGGCCCGTAAAGATCAGCGGGAGCGAGGACGGCAGAACAAGCTTTGTGATCGTGCGCCAAGTCGGAAGCTGCAGAACGCGGCCGACATTCAAGAGGTCTTTGTCGACGGACGCGACCCCGAGCGATGTGTTGATAAGTGTCGGCCACAGCGAGCAGAGCGTCACGGTGATCGCCGAAATGACGAGCGATTTTGGCAGCGCATCGCTCGGTGTCACGTAAAGGGCCGACACAACCATCGTCACGATGGGCAGCCAGGCGAGCGGCGAAACCGGTTTAAAGATCTGGATAAGCGGATTGAGTGCGCCGTTCACAGCCTTCGAGAGCCCGCACATAATCCCGAGCGGGATTGCGATGACGGAGGCGATCAGGAACCCGAGCGCAACGGTGAAGAGGCTCGTGAAGATCTGGTCGATGTAGGTCGGCTTACCCGTGTATTTCCGCTGCTTCACGCGATCTGCGCGGCCCGCTGCAATGAGCTTCTGGTTCCGCGCTTCAACCCGTTGGTAAAAGCGCTGCTCTTTCTGGCGCTCGGCGACGTGGTCGGCATATAGATTTTGAGCCTGCTCCCAGACCTGACCCGGTCCTGGGATGGCCCCAAGCGACGTCTTCACCTGCGGTGCGAAGTAGGCCCATGCTGCGAGAAATGTGATGATCCCGAGCATCGGGATGAACAGCTGGTGCTGAAGCTCTTTCAGCTGCTCGCGCGGGCTGTCGCCGGCGATCATCTTGCCGATTGGCACGAGGAAACCGAGACCGAAAACACCGAGCCCGCCACTCAATTTATTCAAGACCGCATGGGTCTTTTCGCGACGTTGCTTTCGTTTGGCTGCCGCGTCTCGCTCTCCTTAAACCATTCCATTGAACACCACGGGTGATTGCCATGGCGACGACAGCCGGTTTTCAA
>JBCBWG010000128.1:0-9329 GCA_039817205.1 Pseudomonadota bacterium | reverse complement strand
CAGCGAGCCCCAGAGCCGCATGCGTCCGTAATCGAGTGAGAGCGAACGAACGCCACGCATGGCGATCACCTCTACCAGCGGCATCGCAGACTGTAACGAAACGAGGAGAAGGGCGACGCTGATCGCAATCCAGAACCAGTGCGCGGAGGCAAGCAAGGCCACGGCTGAGAGACTGCCAATGACGCTAAGCGCCACCACGTATCGAGCATGTGCGCCCCCGGCATCGGCCGCCATTGCAATCATTGGGTTGGCAACGAGGCGGAGGACGGCTGGCAACGCCATCACAAGGCCAATCGAAGCCGCCGTGAAGCCAGCACTCTCAAGCCAGACACCCATGAACGGCAATTGCACGCCATAGACGGCAAACAACGCACCGTACATGGCACTCACCTGGATCGCATAAGTCCGTTGAGCCCCGGTCATGCAATCAACCTGTCACGCATTGGCACCCGTTGAGGCCGAACCAGACAACGCCCGGCCAACGAGCACGATCTGCCCACAACTTCTTTCAGCTGTGGCGGCGTCAGAGATGCTCGAATCAACCACATCATCCTGCGACGAAGTAAGGGGATGAGATCATGGCGCTTGCGCAAGCAGAAAGACCGGCCAACGCACAGGCATCGATCCACGCACAGGTCGATGCGGAAACCGAATACAAAGCGATCGAGCGGACATTGCTGGAGAGCCCACGCGGTCGGTGGTTCCTGTCCGAACACGGACGCCGCGCCCGCCGTCTCGATACGCTTACGCTGCATGAAGCCGTCCACAAACTCCAGGACTCTTTGCGCGAACCACCTGCGCTGCTCGGCCAACTGCGCAACGAGATCGAAGGCCTGAAAGATCTTCTGAGCGAGACGCGCGAAGCGTTAAACGCCAAACCCGCGCCCAGCGCGCCAGGGTCACAGAGCGCCGTTGCAAGCGATGGAGCGGGCCAGCCAGCGGGCGTTGCCGCGACGGCGGTCGGTGGCACGTCAGTATCGAATATCCTCAATGTCGCCGAGGCCATTCACGAGCTCGCCTGGGATCTCCAATCGCAGGACATCAACGTCGATGCTTGCGAGCAAATCGCGCGCCAGGCGTCCCAAATGTATGCGTTAAGCCATCGCCATGCGGTTGAATCAGAGCGGGTGCGCAAGCTGACCGATGCGCTGGACGGCGCCCTCCTGCGTCTCGATGGCCTCCTCGAAACCGTCGTGATGGAAGCACAGTTCGATACGTTTAACCCCGTACCCGATGAGACACCGGCAGCGGAAGTGACGGCATCGGAGCCGGCCGCACAAGTCTCAAATGGTGCGATCGTCGAACCCCACCATTATGGAGAGGCTTCCGCCGACACAAACGATCATGGCGATGCGAGCGCTTCCGGTGATCTGCCACATGCTGGCTAAGCAAACAGCTCGGGCACAAGTGACCACGTCGGCGGCGCGGGCATCAACGGGTGTCCGCGCTTTTTCGTTCGATCAAGCCGGGTCTTGAATGACCTTGGCCAGAAGCGCCGCATCAATGTTGCCGCCCGAGATCACAATGCTGGTCACGCGACCGACCGTCTTGACCTTGTTCGTCAGAACAGCAGCAAGCGCGACGGCACCACCCGGTTCGGCGACAAGCCGTAGCTCCCGAAACGCGAACGCGACCGCATCAAGTGCTTCCTGATCCGTGACGACGAGCCCGGGGCTGAACAACTCCTGCCCGATCGCGAAATTTCTCACGCCGGGTCGTGGCACCAGCAACGCATCGCACACCGACCCGCTCGTGCGTTCGTTCGTCTCTGGCATACCGCTCTCAAGCGACCGCTTGAAATCATCAAAACCCTCGGGTTCGACGGGATGGATCGCAACGCCTGGGAGCAGCGCGTCGACGGCCGTTGCGACCCCTCCGGTCAGACCACCGCCGGCGCAACAGACGAGCACCTGGTCGGGCTCCAGACCTTGCGCTTTCGCCTGTTCCACAATCTCTAAACCCGTCGTGCCCTGACCGGCGATGACGTCGAAATTGTCAAACGGGTGGACGAACTCGGCACCTCTGGTCTCGGCGAGATCACATGCGATCGCGATCCGGTCCTCGGTCGCCCGATCGTAGAGGATGACCTCGGCGCCGAGCGCCCTGGTCCGCTCGATCTTCGTTGGCGGCGCGTCGCTCGGCATCACGATGGCTGCTGGCAAATCGCAAAGCTTGGCCGCTGCCGCGATCCCTTGGGCATGGTTTCCGGACGAGGCTGCAACGACACCACCGCTCGTCCCGCCCTTAGTCGTCGTCGCATCAGCAATCGCATCCGCGATCTGTCGGACCGCATTATAGGCGCCGCGAAACTTGAACGATCCCGTGCGCTGCAGATTTTCGGCTTTGATCAAGATGCGGCCACCGGCAATCGCATTGAGC
This sequence comes from Pseudomonadota bacterium, assembly GCA_039817205.1. Taxonomy (GTDB): domain Bacteria; phylum Pseudomonadota; class Alphaproteobacteria; order Rhizobiales; family Hyphomicrobiaceae; genus JBCBWG01. Next base: position 6,950 of record JBCBWG010000128.1, on the reverse strand, counting down.
GCCGGATGCTCAACCAGCGGTGTCTCGACGGCCACGGCACGGAGGCGCTCGGCCGCATCCTCGATGTCGTCGATCGTCGGCAGGTCGGGCACCGATTGCGCGTGTTGGCCCCCTTGCGCATGTTCGACCATGTCCACCGCCTCCTCGGTCCCGCGTGCAAGGAACAGTAATCCCGAGCCGCAACCAGCGAAACAGCAATCTTGCCACGCGCGCACGTGGCGGCATTGGCGTGGCACGGTTGGACCGACAGCACGCAACAAAAAAAGCCCGGCGGTGGGGCCGGGCTTTTTCGGTGGTGGCGGTTGCCGGAGTTCGGTGTCGGACGCCCTGATTAGTGGGCGAGAACTGCGAGGAGGAGCAGCGCCACGATGTTGGTGATCTTGATCGCCGGGTTCACGGCCGGACCGGCTGTGTCCTTGTAGGGGTCGCCGACCGTGTCGCCGGTCACCGACGCTTTGTGCGCTTCCGAACCCTTCAGGTGCTTCACGCCGTCTTTGTCGACGAAGCCGTCTTCGAAGGATTTCTTGGCGTTGTCCCAGGCGCCGCCACCGGATGTCATCGAAATCGCGACGAACAGACCCGTAACGATGACGCCGAGCAACATGGCGCCAACCGCTGAGAACGCAGCGTTCTTGCCTTCAATGCCGCCACCCGCAACGAAGTACATGGCGATGAACAGCACGATCGGTGACAGCACCGGCAACATCGATGGGACGATCATTTCCTTGATCGCAGCTTTGGTCAGCATGTCGACGGCGGCTGCGTAATCCGGGCGGTCTTTCCCTTCCATGATCCCAGGTTTTTCCCGGAATTGGCGCCGTACTTCTTCAACCACCGCAGCACCGGCGCGGCCCACCGCTGTCATTGCCATCCCACTGAAGAGGTATGGGATCAGACCGCCGATCAGCAGTCCAACGACGACGTATGGATTAGAAAGCGCGAAGTCTGGTTCCAGCCCCTTGAAGAACTGGTACTGGTCCGAGCCGGCCATATTGGCCTCCGTTATGAAGAACTGGAGGTCGAAGTTGTAGGCACCGAACAAAACGAGCGCACCGAGACCTGCGGAACCAATCGCATAGCCCTTCGTGACAGCTTTGGTCGTGTTGCCGACCGCATCCAGCGCGTCTGTCGAACGACGCACTTCGCTTGGAAGGCCTGCCATTTCAGCGATGCCGCCCGCGTTGTCGGTCACCGGACCGAACGCGTCGAGCGCAACCACCATTCCGGCGAGACCAAGCATCGTTGTCGTCGCAATGGCCGTTCCGAACAAGCCCGCGAGGTTGAACGTCACCAGGATGCCAGCAACGATGACAACTGTCGGCAGCGCACAGGCCTCGAGCGAAATCGCAAGACCCTGAATGACGTTAGTGCCGTGTCCGGTCACCGACGACTGGCTGATCGAGCGGACCGGGCGATAACCGATCCCGGTGTAATACTCGGTGATCCACACGATCAGACCCGTCACGGCAAGCCCCGCAAGACCGCAGAAGAACAGGTTGAGACCGGTAATATCCTGGCCGTTTGCGGTGCCGATCGAACCCCATGTGCCGAGCACAAGTTCGGTTGCCGCATAAAGACCCGCAACCGACAAAACAGCCGATGCGATGAACCCGCGGTAGAGCGCGCCCATGATCGAGTTGTTCGAGCCGAGCCGGACGAAGAACGTGCCGACGATGGACGTGATCAAGCAGACGGCACCAATGGCCAGCGGGTAGGTCATCGTCGCATCAAGCGATGCCTGCGTGCCGAAGAAGATCGCGGCTAGCACCATCGTGGCAACCACGGTGACCGCGTAGGTCTCGAACAGGTCGGCTGCCATTCCGGCACAGTCACCGACGTTGTCGCCCACGTTGTCGGCAATCGTTGCCGGGTTGCGAGGATCGTCTTCGGGAATGCCAGCCTCAACTTTACCGACGAGGTCGCCACCAACATCAGCACCTTTGGTGAAGATCCCGCCACCGAGCCGTGCGAAGATCGAGATCAGCGACGCACCGAAGCCAAGGGCCACCAGCGCATCGACAACCGTTCGGCTGTTTGGCGCAAGATCCAGGATCTCGGTGAGGAACCCGTAATAGCAAGCAACGCCGAGCAGCGCCAAACCTGCGACCAACATGCCCGTCACAGCGCCGGACTTAAACGCAATGTCGAGACCGTCAGCCAAGGACTGCGATGCGGCCTGTGCTGTGCGGACGTTGGCGCGCACCGACACGTTCATGCCGATGTAGCCAGCAGCGCCAGACAAGACAGCGCCAACGATAAAGCCGACAGCGACCTGCCAGCCAAGATAGAGCGCCGCAATCGCAATGATCACACCGACGATGGCGACGGTGGTGTACTGACGGTTGAGATAGGCAGCGGCACCTTCTTGGATGCTCCCTGCGATCTCCTGCATTTTTGCGGTGCCGGCATCCGCGCTCATGACCTGGTTGATCGTGAACACGGCATAGACGATCGAGATCAGGCCGCAGCCGATGATCGCCCAAAGCAACTCTTGCATGGGTGTCCCCCCTAGGACGTATTTGAAACGGCGCGCGGCGACCGGCGATGCCAAACAATCAACCAGCTCTGCTTTCGCTCACCGAAAACGGGCGTGATGCGGGCGGACCATGCCAAATGCGCTAGGGCTGAGCAATACGACCAGAGGCGGGGCCTAAACAAGATGGTGAGCACGTGATCGCCGTTGCGTTTCAAGCACATGAGCCAACGCGCTTTGACACCCGAGCCCGCGATTCCCGGGCTTAAAAATGGAGGTAGCCAAGCCCGCTCAGCGCATCCACGACGTGACCGTCGCCGCAAAACGTCATCGCCTGCGTCGTGTTGCATACGCCAACGCACGACACCGGAACGTCAGCGGCCCGCGCCAGCGCTTCGAAGGTATCGGCGTCGCCCGGAGCAACGGTTGCAAGGATCTCGTAGTCGTCGCCATGCCCAAGCGCGAGCCGGAAGATGTCAGCCGGGGCAAGGCCACCACCGGACCCAGCGGCTGAAAGCTCAGGTGCGACGGGTATGCGCGCTAGATCAATCTCCATGCCGAACGGACCACCGGACGCATCCGACACGGCGTCGGTCAGCCGCGCTGCATCGAGCGCCAAACCATCCGAGAGATCCATGGCGGCAGATGCGACGCGCCTGAGGGCTGCCTTCAGGCCGAGCCTTGGCTGTGGTCGGACGTAGCGATCTCGCGCGCTCGCGGCCAACGGTTTCCGAAGCGCTGAGACATCAACTAACGGCGTGTCACCACGTTCCATTTGTCGAACAGACAGCCCGACGGCTGCGGCACCGAGTGTGCCGCTCACGTAGACCAAGTCTTTTTCAGAGGCGGTCTCGCGCAGGATCATCCGACCATGTGGCACTTCGCCGAAGACGGTCACTGAGATCGAGAGCGGTCCGGGCGCGCGATCTGTGTCGCCACCCAAAAGCGTGCAACCAAAAACGTCCTGAGCCTCTGAAAGCCCGCCGAGAAACCGTCGCAGCCAATCCAGATCGGGCGCCTCGGGAAACGAGACTGCCATCAGATAGCCGACCGGACGCGCGGACTTGGCCGCGAGATCGGAGACGTTCACGGCCAGTGCCTTCCAGCCGATGTCGGCTGGATCGTCGTCTTCAAAGAAATGAACGCCTTCACGGATCGGGTCGGTCTTAACGACCATCGATTGCTGCATAGCTGGACGGAGGGCGGCGCAATCGTCCCGCAATTGATGGGCACCCGGTGATCGGACGAGCGGAGCAAAATAGTGTGCAATCAGCTCGCGCTCTCCGATTGTCATCGGCTAGGACCCCGATTTACCGGACGCGTCGGAAGAGCCAGGAAGCGCACCAGGAAGCGCATCTGGCAGCGCGTCTGGATCTTGGGTCTCACTGCCCGCCCCCGACTGTTCATCCGGTTCGGTCGTCTCTTGCGGTTCAGGTGTCTGTTGCACAGCGCTCGACGCGGAACGCTTCGGACCGACTTCATTCGGGCGGTACTTGCGCGCCAATGTATCGAGAACGCCGTTGACGACGCGCGGCTCCTCTCCGTCGAAGAAGGCCTTCGCGATCTCGATATATTCATTGATCACTGCGCGCGCCGGGACATCCGTCCGTTCGATCAACTCATAGAGCGCCGCCCGTAACGTCTGGCGGAGGATGCTATCGACGCGGGCGAGACGCCAGCCTCTTGCCAGTTGCTGATCCACATCCGGATCAATGGTCGTCTGCAGGCGCATCACACCACGCAAAAGCTCGGCGAAAAAGGTGTGGTCTGCGTGACCGATGGCGAGGATTTCGCCTTGCGTTTCATCGAGCGGGGCGAGATCGGCGAGGCCCGGGTCTTCAGCCGCTTCGCCGGGCCGCGCCGTGCGCAATTTGGTGAACTCGTGGATGACCTGGTTCAGGTCCGTCCCGGCAATGTCCATCTGATAGAGCGCCTGCACCGCAGACAGGCGCGCCGCGCTTCGTCGTTCGCGGCGGCGATGAGCTTGAGCGGATGATGTCATCAGGCCGACATCTCATCGTAATCGTCGTCAAACCGAGAGAACTTGCTGTCGAGCTCGATGAGTGAAAGCACAGCCCGGGCCGCATCGGCACCTTTGCCGCCCTGAGAGCCTGCGGCCCGCGCCATCGCTTGATCGTGGGTGTCGACCGTCAGCAGCGCATTCCCGAGAGGCAACTGAGCCTCGATTGCGACCTGCATCGCGAACCGGTTCGCGGTCTCGCAGACGATGTCGTAGTGGGACGTCTCCCCGCGGATGACGCAGCCGATTAGGATCGCACCTGCCAGCTCGTTGACCCCATCAGACATGGCGAGGATCTGAAGCGCCAGAGGCAGTTCTAAAGCGCCGGGCACTTCAACGCGCTCAATCTGGCAGCCTGCCTTGTCGAGTTCAGCCCGGGCGCCCGCTTCAAGCGCGTCTGCAACGTCGCGATAGTAGGGCGCAACGATCAACGCGACTTTGATGGTCTTGCGATCGAGCTTCGTTGCGAGGTTTGCGAAACGATCGCGATCGACCGTATTGGGGTTGGTGGCACCGGCCATCGATTTAGCTTTCTCCGCCGTCGAGCACTTGTTGGTCGACGATGGTCAAACCGTAGGCTTCGAGACCCACGTAGGTTGAATCGGGTGATGTTGTGATCAAGGTCATGTCAGTGACGCCGAGGTCGCGAAGGATCTGGCTGCCAACGCCGATCTCGACATTGCGCTGCTCCTGCCCCTGGATTTTGCGCACCCCACCGTCAGCTTTCTTCAAGAACCCTTCGGACACGGACTTCGGCCTGAGATCGCGGATCAGCACGATCACGCCCCGTCCGACATCGGAAATGGCTTGCATCGATTGATGCAGAACCGCGCCACCGTCGCCCTCGATCCCTATGAGGTCCTTTAGGACGTTCACCGCATGGACGCGCACGAGAACGGGACCATCGGCTGTGACGTCCCCCTTTACGAGGGCCAGGTGCTCGCCCGGCTCAACGGTGTTCTCGTAAACATGAAGCGTGAAGCCATCGCCGACCTGTGTATCAACGGAACGCTGTGTCACCGGGCGGACGATGCGGTCGTTCTGCAAACGAAACGCGATCAGGTCTTCAATCGTCCCGATCTTGAGGTTGTGGCGCTGAGCGAAGGCGACGAGGTCGGGCAACCGCGCCATCGTCCCATCGTCGTTCATGATTTCGCAGATCACGGCCGACGGGTTCAAACCGGCGAGCCGCGCAAGATCAACGGAGGCTTCCGTGTGCCCTGCGCGAACGAGCACACCGCCTGCGCGCGCAACCAGCGGGAACACGTGGCCCGGCGACACGATCGCCGTGTGATCTTTCGATGCATCAATTGCAGCGGCAATGGTGCGCGCGCGGTCGGCCGCCGAGATGCCCGTCGTGACACCTTCGCGCGCTTCGATCGAAACGGTAAATGCGGTGCCAGTCCGGGAATCGTTCGATGGCACCATCGAGGCGAGCTGCAGGTCTCGCGCACGTCGCTCCGTGAGGCTCAAACAGATCAATCCGCGCCCGTGCGTTGCCATAAAATTGATGACGTCCGGCGTTGCCATCTGCGCCGGAATAATGAGGTCCCCCTCGTTTTCCCGGTCCTCAGCGTCGACCAGGATGACCATCCGACCATTGCGCATATCTTCGATGATCTCGCGCGTGTCGGACAAAAACCCTTGACCTTCCTGATAGACGGCAGTCTTCATCTCCGACATTAGCGTCTGTACTCCAATTGCCGGGCCACGTAGCGGGCGAAGACATCCACCTCGAGGTTGACCATTTCGCCGACGGTTTTTGCGCCCCAGGTTGTCACCGTCAAGCTGTGCGGGATCAGGTTGACGCCGAAGCGACGTCCCGACACCTCATTGACCGTGAGTGAGGTTCCATCAAGGGCAACGGAACCTTTTGGCGCAATGTACATGGCGAGATGATCGGGCGCCTCGAATGTAAAGCGGCGGCTGGCGCCGTCGGCATCAATCGAAACGATTTTTGCGATGCCATCGACGTGGCCTGAGACGACATGACCGCCAAGTTCATCGCCCGCGCGAAGCGACCGCTCCAAATTGATCGAAGCCCCCGGCTTCCATGAGCCAAGCGTCGACTTCGATAATGTCTCGTTCGACACATCGACTGAAAACGCCGCGCCACCATCGCCGGGCAAGATGGACGTTGCCGTAAGGCAGACACCGTCGCAGCAGATGGAGGCACCCACCGGAATGTCGTCGGAGGGATATCCCGATTGGATTTGAAAGCGGCCGCTATCGATTGAGACAACACGACCCACGTCTGTGATCAGTCCGGTAAACATGGTCAGTCCCCGATGTCTGGTTTGACCGCCAACTTGCGTAACGAGGTTTTGCGATCTGGCGACAAAACCCGAATGGCGTGGCTCGGCTCGGTGTCAGGCGTTAGAGCCCCGCTCAGTCCAGCCCTGGGCCTCGGTCATCCGATACGTGAACATGTCATCGCCGCCAATCGGGCGCCAGTCG
>JBCBWG010000127.1:0-9389 GCA_039817205.1 Pseudomonadota bacterium | reverse complement strand
AAGCGGAGACCAGCACCACAGTTCGCGCGCAAGATGCGGTTGTCCCGTCAGCGGAAGACACCGTCCACCAATCGATGCGCGAAGCCCTGCGCGACGCGATGGCTGAGGAGATGCGCCGCGATCCAGACGTCTTTTTGATGGGCGAAGAAGTTGGCGAGTACCAGGGCGCTTACAAAGTGAGCCAGGGCTTGCTGGACGAGTTTGGTGCCAAGCGCGTCGTCGACACGCCGATCACAGAGCAAGGCTTTGCAGGCATCGGCGTCGGCGCAGCGTTCGCCGGTCTCAAACCGATCGTCGAGTTCATGACCTGGAACTTTGCGATGCAGGCTATCGACCAGATCGTCAATTCGGCTGCAAAGACCCGCTACATGTCCGGTGGCCAGATGGCGTGTCCCATCGTCTTCCGAGGGCCGAACGGGGCGGCTGCCCGGGTCGGAGCCCAACACTCGCAATGCTTCTCGGCGTGGTACGCGCACGTCCCAGGATTGAAGGTTGTCGCGCCGTCAACGGCGCGCGATGCGAAGGGTCTTTTGAGGGCTGCGATCCGCGATCCCAACCCGGTGCTCGTTCTCGAAAACGAAATTCTATATGGCGCGACCGATAACGTGCCCGTCGGTCTCGATTTTTCGGTGTCGATCGGCCAAGCGCGGGTCGCTCGTAGTGGCGGTGACGTGACAATCGTGTCGTTTGCGCGCGGCATGGTCTACGCGCTGGAAGCGGCCGAGCGTTTGGCTGGCGATGGAATTGAAGCTGAAGTGATCGATCTTCGGTCGCTACGTCCGATCGACTGGCCGACAATTCTGACCTCTGTTGAGAAAACGAACCGGATTGTCACCGTCGAAGAGGCTTGGCCCGTCTGTTCAATGGGATCGGAGATTTGCGCTGGGGTCGCGATCCAAGCGTTCGATCACCTCGACGCGCCGCCAGCAAAGATCTCAGGCGCGGACGTGCCGATGCCGTATGCAACCAACCTTGAGGCGCTGGCGCTACCGACGGTTGCGCAGGTCGTCGATGCTGCAAAGCGCGTGTGCTATGTTTGAGCGAAGGCCTGGTCCTCGGGGCTGAGTGTGCAATATGCAGGATCATTCCGTCACAAATTGTCCACCGACGTATGAGGACCTTTGCGCCGTGCCCGCACCTCTCACCGCAGAGATTTTGTTTGGCACGCTGGTGACGCAGCCGCAGCCTGTCGCGCGGCATAGGAAGGCGAGCCACCGCCTCGTGACATTGATCTCGCCGCGTTACGAATACGAAGACGGCATCAATGGCCCGGGCGGGTGGATCTTTATGTTCGAGCCCTTTGATGCGGTGTCCCTCGATGCTGCGATGATCTGGAAATCGCTCGGCCCGCGCGACGAAGTTGATCCAACCCATCCGCCGCCGCCAGCTGAAAGCTGATCCCCCGATGCCGATCGAAATTTTGATGCCCGCGTTGTCGCCGACAATGGAAGAGGGCAAGCTCGCGAAGTGGTTGGTGTCCGAGGGCGACGAGGTGCGCGCGGGCGATGTGATCGCTGAGATTGAGACGGATAAGGCGACGATGGAAGTCGAGGCGGTGGATGAAGGCCGCGTTGGTCAAATCCTCGTCGCAGCCGGGACCGACGGCGTCAAAGTCAACATGCCGATCGCAGTGTTGGTTGACGATGGCGAACCAGTCCCGGTGGCGACAGCCGAGCCGGTGCGCAATCCCAATTCTCCGCAACCGCCTGTTACGCCGACCGACAGCCACAGCGATGCGCCGACGGCGCAAAACCAAGTGCGCAGTCCTCAGAAGGCTGCATCGACGCGGACCAAAAGCGAACGGGTCATCGCATCGCCTTTGGCGCGCCGACTTGCCGAAACGCACAACGTCGATTTGATATCGCTCCAGGGAAGTGGACCCCGTGGGCGCATCATCAAGCGCGACGTTGATGAGGCGGTTGCGTCTGGAGCCCACCAACAATCAGCAGCCCGTCGCGCGACGACGGCGCGCGAGACAGCTCCGTCACCGGACCTCGTTGCGCCGACGCCGGCACCGGACCTTGCGGTCACGCGAAGAACGGCTCCGCCTGTCGCAACAGTAGCGCCCGTAGATGGTGTGGCAGATGCCTCATCGGACCGTGATGTGCTCGCGCTTTACGATCCGGACACTTATGACCTTGTGCCCCATGATGGCATGCGCCGGACGATCGCCACGAGGCTCACTCAGTCGAAACAAACGATCCCGCACTTCTACCAAACGGTCGACATCCGCCTTGATCAGCTTCTCACCGCGCGGTCCCGCATGAACGCGTCGGCACCGAGCGACGGCCCGCGCGCGTTCAAGTTATCGGTCAACGACTTTGTCATTAAAGCTCTGGCGCTCGCACTCCAGGACGTGCCGGCTGCAAACGCGAGTTGGACTGAAGGTGGTATGCTTCGTCATCGCCACTCGGATGTCGGCGTTGCGGTGGCCGTTGAGGGCGGACTTTTCACACCGATCATCCGGCATGCGGAACTGAAGACGTTGTCTGAGATCTCAAATGAGATGAAGGACCTCGCCAACCGCGCGCGCAATCGGCGGCTCGCACCGCACGAATATCAAGGCGGGACCACATCGATCTCGAACCTCGGCATGTACGGGATCAAATCGTTTGATGCCGTCATCAATCCACCGCATGCCACGATCCTGGCCGTTGGCGCCGGCATTGAGCAACCCGTTGTTGTTGAGGGTCAGCTCACCGTTGCCACGGTCATGAGCTGTACGTTGTCGGCCGACCATCGCGTGGTCGACGGCGCCTCAGGTGCCGAGCTGATCAACGCCGTCAAAGCGTATGTTGAAGATCCCGTTCGCATGCTGATTTGAACCGGACGGTTCTTATGAGCGCTCATCGGTCAGGCGGCAAAAGTCCCCCGAAATGCTCCAGACTGTGTCGACCGGTCTTCGTGGTGCGCTGCAATCACACATGCTGACAATTTTGTAACAAAGAAGACCGGTTTGCTTCTGGCAATTTGAGCAATTCCTCAAATCAGTGTGTTGATCGCATTGGATTAACCAGAGCTTCAAAGGCGAGATGCGCGCTGAATATCCGCGTGCGAATTGTTGTTGATGGCGAATCACTTCCGCCACGTATCGCTTGGTCGCAAGACAACATTTGGCCTATTGGTCCCTTGGGGACGGTATTGGGGGATGCTCGATTTGAGCACGCGTGGGCACGGGACGCATAACCGACGAGGTTGGCAGATTTGCCTCTGGCCTCTCGCGTTCGATGCGGTTGCTTCCGGCACGGCTGTGATCGCAGCCTACACTCTTCAGTCTTCCGTCATACTGTCCGATGCCATCCTTTTGCCTGAACTCGCGATGGCGGCCGTTCTTGTGGCGGCTGTCTCGGCCGTCATGTCATTTCTGTTTGGGCTCGATCGCGGCATATGGCGCTTTACATCGATCCCGGATGTGCTCGCGGTATTGCAAAGCGCGCTGGTCAGCTTCGCTTTGTGCATTGGTTTGGTCGCGCTGCTTGGTCTTTTGGCGATCTCGACGAGCACGCTCCTGATTGCGTTTTGCCTGACGGTCAGTGCGATGGTTGGCGCACGCACCGGGTTCCGCATGTGGTGTCAGAGCCAGTCACTCACGTGGTTGCGTGGTGCAGGTCAGATCGATCGTATTCCGGTCGTCGTCGTCAACGCCGACAGCAACGCTGATCTTTTTATCAAGGCGGCACACGATCGGGTCGACGCGCACTATGAAGTCGTCGCAATCTTTGACGCGCGGGATCGCCGGACTGGACTTGATATCCGCCGTGTCCCCGTCATCAGCAGCTTGCAGCAGCTGTCACGATTGGCCGATCGTCTGTCGGACGCCGGGCGGCCGCTCCAGCATTTGATCATCACGCGGGACCGTCGTGATCTTGATAGCGCGCAGCTTGAACGTTTGGTTGAGTGGGCTGCGGAGCGTCGCTGTTCGATGCGTCGATCTATCGATCTCGCAGTCTCGACGGAAACCGGGCCGCAGGATCTGGCAACCGTGCCGCTGCGGATTGAAGACCTTCTTGAGCGCCCGGTTACGACATTCCTGCCCGAAGGTGTTGAGGCGAGCTTAAGCGATCGCTGCGTGCTTGTGACCGGCGCGGGCGGCTCGATCGGATCGGAACTTTGCCGCCGGATCGCAGCGTTTCGACCGAAGAAGATGGTCCTGATCGATTGCTGCGAGTTCAATCTGAGTGTCGTTATGCGGTCTCTGGCGGATTGGGATGGCGCGCAGTCGATTGAGATCGTCCCGTTGTTTGGCGACGTGCGCGATCGCTCTCAGATGTTTGCGATGTTCGATGTGCATCGCCCGGACCTGGTTTTCCATGCGGCGGCCCTGAAGCACGTCCCGATCGTCGAATGGCAACCGCTTGCGGGCGTCGTGACCAATGTGTTGGGCACGCGCAATGTCGCTGATGCGTCTCGGACGTTTTCAGCCCGCGCCATGGTGATGATTTCGACCGACAAGGCGGTGAACCCGACCAGCCTAATGGGTGCCACGAAGCGATTGGCGGAACTTTACTGTCAGGCCCGAGATCTTTCAGCGGATACCCGCTTCGTTACGGTTCGTTTCGGCAATGTGCTCGGCTCAAGCGGCTCGGTTGTTCCCCTGTTTGAACAGCAGATCCAGACGGGCGGGCCGGTCACTGTCACGCACCCGGACATGACCCGCTATTTCATGACCATCCCTGAAGCGGCTCAACTCGTCCTGCATGCGATGGATGCAGCGCTCGTGGCTGACGATCAGCGCGGTCACGTCCACGTCCTCGATATGGGCGAGCCGATCCGCATCATGGATCTTGCGCGCAAGATGATCATGCTGAGTGGCTTGCAGCCCGGCGTCGATATCGAGGTGCGAATGACGGGGCTTCGCCCGGGTGAGAAACTCTACGAGGAACTCTTCACGGTCGACGAGGAGCAAATCTCGACGTCGTATAAGAGCGTTCTTATCGGTGCTCCACTGAACCCGCGCGATCTACAAGATGTGTTTTCGCAGGTCGACCGGTTGGCAACTGCGATCGAGAAGCGCGATCTGGAAACAGCCCACGCAATCATCCGGGAGACGGTCCCCGAGGCGCGTCTCGGCGTTCTGGGCCAGACCGATCCTGCCGCCGACGCTCGGCGGCAAGGATCGCAACCATCAACACGGCAACCCACCCCAGCCGCGATCGGAAACGTCGTACCGCTCACACTTGCGACTGCGCGCGACCGGTAAGCAAAGAACGTTGACGGCCACAGCGCGCGTCGCTGAGCCCTCTACGCGTCGGATTGGTTGAGTCGCGCCAAGAGGCTCGACGTGTCCCAACGGCTTCCACCCATCTTCTGGATTTCACAGTAAAACTGATCCACCAGTGCTGCGACCGGTAGGCTCGCTTGGTTTCGCCGTGCTTCATCTAGCGCGATCGCCAAGTCCTTCCGCATCCAATCGACGGCGAAACCATGGTTGTATTCACCGGCGCTCATCGTCTTCCAACGGTTCTCCATTTGCCAGGAGCCGGCAGCTCCCTTTGAAATGGTGTCCATGACTTTTTCGATGTCGAGACCCGACTTCTGCGCCATGTGCAGGCCTTCGGACAAGCCTTGGACAAGACCCGCAATACAAATCTGGTTGACCATTTTGCAAAGTTGACCGGCGCCGGTATCGCCGATCAAGGTGACCTGGCGCGCATAGCAATCGATGACGGGTTTTGCCGTTTCGAATACATCAACTTTGCCGCCGACCATCACGGTCAAAACGCCATTCTCGGCTCCGGCCTGACCTCCGGATACGGGGGCATCAAGAAAGCCGAAGCCTTTGGCGTCTGCCGCCGCTGCCAACTCGCGCGCGACATCGGCTGATGCCGTCGTGTTGTCGACAAAGACGGCGCCGGATTTGACACTCTGAAACGCGCCGTCGGCGCCGGTCGTGACCGAGCGCAGGTCGTCATCATTGCCAACGCAGCAAAACACGAAGTCGGCGCCCTCGGCTGCCGCGGCTGGAGTGTCGGCCGCAGACCCGGCGCCGTACTCGCTCACCCACTTATCGGCCTTTGTCCGCGTGCGATTGTAGACGGTGACGTCGTGGCCACCCTTTTTGAGGATGTGCCCCGCCATCGGGTAGCCCATCACGCCCAGTCCGATGAAAGCGACTTTCGCCATACTAACTCCGCTCGTGTTGGTCGTTATGAAATGCCGTGGCTCCGCTCTTAGCGGGTGACCCGTGGTCAGAGCAAGCAAGCTTGCTTTACGCGGGCCTGTCGTCGCTGGCGGCGGCGAAGATGTGCAGCATATGAATGAGGCTCTGAAGCTGATAGGGCGGGCGATCTGGAAAACGCTTCGGTTGAAAGATTGAAAGAATGGGCAAAACGGCTGCTGAAAACATTCATCGAGAGGCGGCGATTTCACTGGCGCATGTTCAAGCGGCGGCCGCGCGCATCGCAGGTGCAGTCCGGCAAACAGACTTCGAACCAAGCGCAACGCTGTCGGCAATTTACGGTGCCGAGATCTGGTTGAAGTTCGAGAACCTTCAGTTCACCGGCGCCTTTAAAGAGCGCGGTGCGCTCAACAAGCTCTTGCAACTCACCGAAGCTGAGCGGGCGTCCGGCGTGATTGCCATGTCGGCTGGCAACCATGCTCAGGGCGTCGCGTACCATGCGCACCGCCTTGGTATCCCGGCCACGATTGTCATGCCGGAAGGAACGCCCTTCACGAAGATTGAAAACACCCGACGGCATGGGGCCCGTGTTCTGGTCCGAGGCGCAACGCTTGAAGAGGCGGCAAAGGCTGCGCGCGAAGAGGCGGACAGCAACTCCCTGACATTCGTCCATCCCTATGACGATGCAGCCGTTATCGCCGGGCAGGGCACGATTGGGCTTGAGATGTTGGCGGCCAAAGCCGACCTCGACGCGCTCGTCGTGCCGATTGGTGGCGGCGGCTTGATTGCCGGCATTGCGACCGCTGCGAAAGCAATTCGTCCTGACATCGAGATTGTTGGCGTGCAGGCAGCAGCGTTCCCCGAGGTCTATAATCGATTTCATACAGCGCGCAGTTGTGCTGGCGCGGATACGATCGCAGAAGGCATTGCCGTCGCCGAACCAGGGTCACTGACGGTTCAGATTATCAAAGGCCTCGTCGACGACATCGTCACGGTGACTGAGCCCGCGCTTGAACGGGCGATCGCTAAACTTCTCGAAATTGAAAAGACCGTCGTGGAAGGTGCGGGTGCCGCCGGGCTCGCCGCGGTCGAGACGTATCGTTCCCGCTTTATCGGCAAACGGGTCGGTCTCGTTCTATGCGGCGGGAACATCGATTTGCGATTGCTCGCGTCGGTTCTGACCCGAGAAATGGCGCGCGAGGGGCGGCTATCGGAGTTGTCGATCGACTTACAGGATCGACCAGGTCAGCTGGCCCGTGTCGCAGATCTGATCGGCCGCGCCGGCGCAAATATCGTCGAGGTCGCCCACCAGCGCACGTTCTCCGACTTGTCCGCGAAAGGCGCTGTGCTCGAAGTCGTAATCGAGACGCGTGACCGCGCTCATCTCGACGAGACCGTTGCGTGTCTGAGGGATGGTGGCTTCACGCTCACGGTTGTCTCGGCTCGAAACGCTGCGACATGAGGTTGATCGCCGCCTGAAATGTCCCGGTAACTTGGCGCGGTAACTTGGCGCGTCGTGGGGATCACAGGGTGCGGATCACAGGGTCCTGCCACGGAGTCCGCCGCGCTCCTGGTTAGGAGCTGGTGACAACTCCTTGCCGGACGCGGGGTTGGGCAGGACCCTGCGATACGACAAGATAGTAACGATCCGCCGGGGTGAGACAAGCGCGGATTTTACGCGTTGGTTTTCGCCCGGTCTTTCGGCAAGCGACGTGCGCTCGGCAGACGTTCTCGACACCATCGGCATCATCGACTTGGCCGATCACGCTGGATCCAATAAGCTCAGCTCGCTCCAGCACTGAGGTCTCCGACGCCGTTCGTTCGATCGCGGCGCGGTGTTGACCGCCACTGGATCTCCATTCCCGGCACGCCCGCCCCAAGATGAAAGCCAGCTCATGATTGATTTCTACACGTGGTCGACACCCAACGGTCGCAAGGTGTCCATCCTGCTCGAGGAACTCGGGGTCCCATACAAAGCACACGCGATCGACATCACGAAAGACGAGCAGTTTGATCCGGCGTTCTTAAAAATTGCGCCGAACAATAAGATCCCCGCGATCGTCGACCAGGACACTGGGTTGTCGTTGTTCGAGTCCGGCGCGATCATGGTCTATCTCGCCGAGAAGACGGGACAGTTTCTTCCGACCTCCGGCGAGCACCGGGCACGCGTTATGGAATGGCTGATGTGGCAGATGGCGGGCTTCGGTCCGATGCTCGGCCAGACCCACCACTTCGTGAAATTCAATCGTGGGAAGGCGCCGTACGCTGAAGAACGGTTTTCCAAAGAAGCGCGCCGTCTCTACGGCGTCCTCGATACGCAGCTCGGAAAGTCGGAGTTTGTGGCCGGTGACGATTATTCGATTGCCGACATGTCGATCTGGCCGTGGGCGTCTCGCTTCGAGTGGCAGGGCGTCGACCTTGGTGAGTTCGCCAACGTCGCGCGCTGGTACAACATGATTGCGGATCGTTCGGCGACCGAACGCGGCTACCACGTTCCTGTTCAGCAGCCGGGCGGCATCCCGCGGCCTTAAGCGCGATGGGGCCGCGTTGATCAGCTCGGCGTGAGACGGGCCAGTGCCGATCACGCCGCGCATTCGCCCGTTGCAAACACACACAGTCATGATTAGCTGCGATCATTGCGGTCCCGGCCGTTGGCGTGCGGGACCGGTTCAAGGAGATGGATGATGGCAGCCACCGGTCAGCTTGAGGGTGTGATTGCACCGGTCGTGACGCCGTTTGGCGAGGACGGTACGGCCGATGCCAAACGGTTTGTTGAGCAAGCTCAGTGGCTCCTTGAAGATGGTTGCACGGGACTGGCCCCGTTCGGGACGACGAGCGAAGGCAATTCCCTCGGTCTGGACGAGCGGATGGAGCTTTTGGAAGAGCTCGTTGATGCGGGGGTTGATCCGGCGGTCTTGATGCCGGGCACCGGCACGTGCTCCCTCAGTGATACAATCACGCTCACACAACATGCGGTCGATATTGGGTGCGCTGGCGCTTTGGTCCTGCCGCCATTTTATTATCCGAACCCGACCGACGACGGCCTGTTTCGTTATTTCGCCGAGCTCATCGAAGAGGTCGGCGACGACGGACTTGCGCTTTATCTTTATCATATCCCGCAGATGAGCGGTGTTGGGTATTCGATTGATCTCATTCAGCGGCTGCGTGGCGAGTTCCCCGAGGTGGTCGCGGGGCTGAAAGATTCGTCTGGTGACTGGTCGAATATGGAGCGGATTTTGACCGAGGTCCCTGACTTCGATCTGTTTCCCGG
>JBCBWG010000126.1:0-9400 GCA_039817205.1 Pseudomonadota bacterium | reverse complement strand
AGAAGACGAGACCTCGCGAAACCGATCTCTACGCGCCCGTGAAGGCTTTCCTCGAAGGCCAGGGTTTTGCGGTCAAAGGCGAAGTTGCAGACGCAGATGTCGTTGCGATCCGAGAGGATGAGCCGCCACTGATCGTTGAGTTGAAAGCCGCGTTTTCGCTCGCCTTGTTCCATCAGGCGATCGACCGGCTCGCGATCAGCGACACCGTCTACGTCGCCGTTCCTCACGTGCCGGGCAAACCGTTTCGCCAGTCTGTCCGCACCAACATCAAACTTTGCCGCCGTCTCGGTATCGGCCTGCTGACCGTCCGCCTGAGAGACGGCCTCGTCACGCCACACCTGGATCCAGCGCCCTATCATCCGCGGCAGTCGGAGCGGCGCCAGACGCGTTTGCTTCGTGAGTTTGCCCGTCGGGTCGGCGATCCGAACCAGGGGGGTGCAACGCGCAAAATGATCGTCACCACCTACCGCCAGGACTGCCTCAAGTGCCTCGCCGTTCTGCTATCCAGCGGGCCGACAAAAGCCTCCGTTGTCGCCCAGCGCGCAGATGTGCCGACGGCGCGGCGCATGATGTCGGACGACCACTATGGCTGGTTCGAACGTGTCGCGACCGGGGTGTACGGCGCAACACCCGTTGGCGTTGCGGCCGCCGAAACCTACGCAGACGATCTGAAGATGCTTGCTGTCAGTCAGTGCGCAGAAAACGAGACAATCTCAGAGGACGCATAACGCAGCTGGCATCACACCAAACTTACAGCACCTGAAGCGAAACGCCTTGCCACCAGATCAAGTTACCTCACGCAACGTCAGCTGAGCAGAGCGGCATCGGCAAACGATTTCATCGACGGGAACGTCGCGAGCGGATTGATATCGCCGGACGCTGAACCCGACGCGCGCGGCCGCCCACTCGCACCACCCCGGTCAATCCACACCACATCGATGCCGTCGCGCGTGGCCGGTACAATGTCGTGGAACAAGCTCTCACCGACATGCAGCAAAGCGTGTTTCGGAATGCCCATCCCATCGATCGTCGCCAGCAACGTGTCAAAGTTCTGCGGATCTGGCTTGTAGCTGCCAACATCTTCGGCGGTGATGATTGCGTCGAATGCAACGGCCAGCGTTTCTTGACTGCGCGCAAACGAGGCACGATCGACGTTGGAGAGGATGACGAGCTTGAACCGTTCGCGCAACGATCGCAGCGTCTCCGTGCTGTCGGCAAAGGCTGGCCAATCGCCAACGGATTGACCGAAGCTCGTCGCCGCCGCTTCACTCATCTGCAAGCCGTGGCTTGCCGCAATCCTTCGGCCGACGTCCGCAAGGATAAGCGGATACCGATCGCTCGGGCGTTCGCTTTGCACAACCCGTTCGGTCTTTGCGAAATCGGCCAAAAACTGCTCAGCCGAGACAGGCGCACCAGTCTCAGACTGCCACGCACGCGCCCAGGCCGTGATGCCCGCTTCCCAGTCGATCAGCGTCCCGTAACAATCGAACGAGAGCGCTTTGTATTGGCTGAAATCGATCCCGGCTGCCATGTCAGTGTCCCCGTCGCGTCGGTGGCGGTGCCCACATCAGGGCGCCGAATTCTTAATACAAAGAGCGCACGACGTTACCGCCGAGACCTCAACCGATGGTTGCCATCCACCGTTCCGACCCGCACCACGCGTGATATCGCAGGCCGTACTGACATCACAAACCTCGGGGGTGCGCTGCAACAGTCCAGGTCGTTCGCTCAAGATGTGAGTTGGTCTCGCGTCTAAGCTCCGTCAAGGGAGGACAGTATCGCGCCACTGAGCGCGACGCCGCTCTCAAACGCATGTTCTGCACAAGGCCCGAGGCACCAATCGCCCGCAATCCCGATCCGCTGCTGCGCGGCCATTAAATGGGACTGCCCAAGCGGCACCGACGTTTGCGAGAAGCGCCAGCGGTGGCCAGAAAGATAGGCCGGTGTTTGCTCGTCCAAGTTGTTTGCGCGACGAAATTCCGCAAGCAGGAGATCGGCGATGATCGGCTTATCCGTGTCCTTATGTTGCTCGCTCCACGCGACGTCAGCGTGCACGACCCAGTGATCGAAGTCCGTCGGTCGGTTGGGTTTCGCTGAATTGCGCAATTGTTTCTTGATGGGCGAAGGCTGCTGCCGGCCAGGTTGCGCGCCGATACTTTGCTCATCGGCAATCGGCAGGGGCTTTTCGAACGCCACCATCATCGTCATGCACGGGGCATAGGCGACATCGGCAAGGAGCCCCGCCCAACCAAGCCCAAGCGGTGCCGTCAGCGTTGCGGCCTGCGCGGCTGGAATACAGACGGCAACAGCATCAAAGCCCTGCAACGTCTCGTCGGTATCGAGCGTCACGGTCCAACCGGTATCGTCTTTTTCGAGCGAACGCACCGTCGTCGACATTCGCAGATCAAGGCCTTCCGTGAGCGGGGTTAAGAGCCCGTTCATACCGGGCAGCCCCGTGACATGCCACTTGCGCTCGGACGGCCACTCGGTCGCTGCTCGCGCGTCAATCAACTGCGTGAGCACCGACTGAAACGCCGCACCTTCCGCATGAACGTAGGGTGCGCCGTGATCAAACCGGAAGTTGCCGGATTGGCGCGTCGCAAGGCGTCCGCCGATACTCCGCCCCTTATCGAAGACCGTGACCCCGTGGCCCTGCCCCGCGAGCCGATGGGCACACGAGAGCCCCGCCACACCTGCACCGACAACTGCAATCCGTCTCGTCATTCCGCCCTACTCTCCACCGGCCGTTCCATCGCCACCGTTCATCGTTCCGGACACCTCGCGTTCGGCTCCGACGCCCAACGGCGAACGATGCACGAGCAGTTGCCAGGTGCGCCAAACGCGCGCCCTTGCGTGGCTCCGACTGGTCTCAGCGGCCGGTTTATCCGTTGTCATTACGCCAACGCACGGTTTGTCGATCGCTCACGCGCCAGATCGAGCGACCAGGGGCGCTATTCGATTGAACGCGTTGTGGAAATCAGACCGCACCCAGCGAAAACTTTGCGGCATGAACGAGATCAGACCAGATACTTCGGAGATTTCATGACGGACAAAGCCCTCGTTCTTATCCTCGGCGACCAGCTTTCGGCCACGGTGTCATCGCTCGCCGGCCGTGCGAAAGACGATACTGTTATTCTGATGGCCGAGGTTCACGACGAGGCGACCCACGTCCGCCACCACAAAAAGAAAATCACGCTTCTTTTTTCAGCAATGCGCCACTTCGCAGCTGATCTCGAAGCGCGCGGTTGGACGGTGGACTACGTCAAGCTCGACGCGAAGGGCAACAGTGGCAGCTTCAAGGGCGAGGTCGCCCGCGCCCTCAAGCGGCACAAGCTCAACCGGGTCGTCGTCACCGAACCAAGCGAATGGCGCGTCCTGACCGACATGGAAAGCTGGGACGTGGACCTCGGTTGCGATGTCGAGATCAAGCCGGACACGCGATTTCTTGCGAGCCATCACGAATTTTCGAGTTGGGCGAGCGGACGGAAGCAACTCAGGATGGAATATTTCTACCGTGAGATGCGCAAAAAGACCGGTCTTTTGATGGATGACGGGGAGCCGGTCGGTGGCAAGTGGAACTACGACAGCGAAAACCGGAAGCCCGCCGACGATGACCTCTTCATGCCGAAGGTTCCACGCTTTAAGCCCGACGCCATCACGAACGATGTCCTGAAGCTGGTCGCAAAACGCTTCGGTAATCACTTCGGCGATTTGGAGCCGTTCTGGTTTGCGGTCACGGCTGATCAAGCTGAAGCAGCCTTAGACGATTTCATCGACAACCGGCTCGGCAAATTTGGCGACTACCAGGATGCGATGCTCATTGGCCAACGCTTCCTCTATCACGCGATCATTTCTCCCTACATCAACTGCGGACTGCTGGACCCCATTAAAGCGTGCGAGAAAGCGGCCGCAGCCTATGCGGCCGGCAAAGCGCCGCTCAACGCGGTCGAAGGATTTATTCGGCAAATCATCGGCTGGCGTGAGTTTATCCGCGGCATCTACTGGCTGAAGATGCCGGACTACGCCAACGTCAATTTTTTCGAAGCCGACCGACCGCTGCCAGACTTCTACTGGACTGGCGAGACCGACATGCTTTGCCTTCGCGAGGCGATCACCCAAACCAAGGAAGAGGCCTACGCTCACCACATCCAACGTCTGATGGTCACCGGCAACTTCGCGATGTTGGCCGGCGTCAATCCGCAAGAGATCAGCGAGTGGTATTTCGTCGTCTACGCCGATGCATATGAGTGGGTTGAGCTTCCGAATGTCGTCGGCATGAGCCAGTTCGCCGACGGGGGATTGCTCGCCTCAAAGCCTTACGCCTCGTCCGGAAACTACATCGACAAGATGTCGAACTACTGCAAATCCTGCACGTACAGCGTGAAAAAGAAGACCGGCGAAGGCGCCTGCCCGTTTAATGCACTCTATTGGGACTTCCTCGCGCGCAACGAAGAAAAACTCGGACGCAATCCGCGCCTCGGCACCGTCTACGCCTCCTGGCGCCGCATGAGCGAAGACAAACGCAACGACTACCGCTCAAGTGCGAAAGCATTTCTCGACACGCTCGGCTGATGACCGCGCGTTTCCGCGGCGTTCCCCCGCAAATTCAAATCACCGTCAAGGCGCAAGCCATGCGCCAAACCATTGTGCGTCGTCCCAGACCCAGTGGGCGCGGCGGTGGCCGGTGGTTGCGAGATGGAGCCATTCGATGCGAATTGCGGTCGTGTTGACGACGGCGAAATTTTCGAAGGCGTCGGCTTCTAGGATAAGAGTGTCTGAAGCAGCGGCGGGATCGTTGACGACGCCGCCGGGACTGGCAGCCTGCCTGTAGATGCGACGCCCACCACTGTGCAGGCCGCCCCAGACCGTGCGGGCGACGGCATCTCCGTGATGCAGGCTGGCTTGCGTCGCAATCCGCAGTTGCACTTTCTGGCGCGGCTCCCAAAAATGCCAGCTGACCCGAGCGTCCATGGCCAGCTCAGTAAATTTGGCACTGCGCGGATCGGTGTGAAACTGGAGCAATCGGTCCGCTGGCCGGACGGCACGGAGCACGACCGTTCGGATCGATGGCGCGCCGTCGGTGGCAACCGTCGCGATCGCCGGCGTATTCAGCGCTGAACGCTTGTCCGCGGCACCTCGCGTCAGTTGTGCCCAGATCCGGGCGAGTTCCTCCTCGTGCGCTTCAGACATGACAACCGCTTACGTCGTGAAAGAGGAGCGCCGGATACAAAACGCATGATGCATCCGGCGCGGGTTTATTTTGCTGACCACGGCACCAATTACTTCTTCGGCGGCGCGTCTTCAGCCTCCAGCTTCAAGGGCTCACGACCGCCCATGATTTCAGCCAAGATGCTGTCGGTCGATGACATCTGACCGCCGATGCCCGCCTCACGAAGTTGGCGATCAAGATCGGACCCGCTTTCGAGAGCGGCGAGTTCATCGCCAGCCTCGATCCGGGCGGCGGTCTGCTCTTGCCGGTTCTTGATCCGCTCGAGCGAGTCCATGGCGCTGCCAAGCCGTGAGTTCACGCCTGACTGAGAGGCGGCGATTGCCGATTGGGCTTTCTGAAGCGACTCCGTTGCTTTGACGCTTTCGACTTCGCGCTTCATCGTCGCGATCCGCTGCTCGGTCTGTTGAACCGTCTGCGTCATCGCCGATTGCTGCGCGCGCATGCGTTGCAGATCGGCGTTGTCGCGCTCGAGTTCGGCACGGGCCGTTGAGATCCGCTGCGCGAGTTGCTCGGCCAGATCCTGGCGACCGGCCTGCATCGCAGACCGCGCACTCGCCATGTCCCGCTCCGACTTCTCGTTGAGATCTGCGACGCGCTTTTCCATGCGCTTTGCGTTGGCCATCAAACCGGCGAGATCACCACGGGCGCGCTTGAGTGCGGTCTCAGCATCGCGAATTTCCTGGTCGAGAATTCGCAGCGCCTGGTTGTCGACGACCGCTTCAGCCGCCTCGTTTGCGCCACCCCGAACCGCGGTGACCAGTTTCATCCAAACGCTCATGCCTTGCCTCCGTCGCCGACCGCACCACCGTTCGCGATCCATTCCGATGTCATTTCTGCTGCTTCCACGGCATTCGCTGCAAGCATGGCTGCTTCTTCGACGACGACCTCGTCGCGGGATTGGGCCGAGAGCGATCCGAACAGCTCATACCATTCTGCGCCATCAATCGACGTAATCCCGAATGTGGAGAGTGGGATCAGTTTGTGCGTGGTGAGCAGGAGGCGATCAAACGCATCACGGTTCGGAATGTCGGCGGCCGGTGCGATCGCAGCACTCATCAGGATCTGTTCGCCGCTTGCCGTCACCAGAAGATCGAGATCGCCGCGCTCTTTCAATGTGACCCGCAGCACATCGGTGCCCTCTGTCACCGTGACATCCACATCGCCGAGCGCATCCGGGTCGGACGCAAAAAGTTCTGTCAGGCTTGACAGCGTCCAGCCTCCTTTGGGTGTCGTCATGGGATCTCCTCTCAGAGCCAATCAATGTGCATTTCGACGGCAGGCCGCTTGGTACCCGCCCCTCAAACGCCACTTTATTTGTCAGTCGTCAAAACTTAGTCCGGTCAGCGTTGACCCGTCTGTCGCCGCCCTACTTAACGAAACATAAGCGTCGGTGGTATATATGTCGTCAGCCTTCGCACAGGAGAAGGGGGCTTACGTGCCGATTTTTGAGCAGCTCGCGCGTCGCGCTTACTTCGCGATCGCCAACCTCACGTGGTCGAGCCTGCTCATCGCAACCATCGTGCATGGGCTCCTGTCCTACGTTCTGCTGGCGCTTTCGGGCGAGGCCGGGCTGACCGGTTCGTTTGTCGACTACGTCTACTACTACATGACAACGGCCACGACGGTTGGATACGGCGATCTCTCACCGCAGACACCGGCCGGACGCATTTGGGCGTTGGTCTTTGTCCTGCCGGGATCGATTTCGTTGTTCACGGCCTGTCTCGGCAAGGCCATTACCGATCTGAGTTTGATCTGGAGAGGACGCATGAACGGGCTCGGCGACTACAGCCTCCGCGAAGGTCATACGCTTATTCTCGGCTGGCAACCGATCCGCACGCCGCGTTTGGTCAAGCTGCTCGCAGCCGACTGTCCAAGTGACGAAAAGATTATCCTTGTCGCCAAGGTGCTCGAACAAAATCCGCTACCAGAAACCGTGGATTACGTGCGCGCCGACACGCTGTCGACGACCAGTGCGTTATCGCGTGCAGGGATCAGCGGTGCTGCGCGCGTCATCATTCGTGGCGCTGATGACGACGAGACAATGGCGGCCACGCTTGCTGCTTATTCACTTGGATCGAAGGCTCACATCGTTGCGCACTTCGAAGATGAGCGGGCGGCTGAGTTGATTACGCGGCAATGCCCATCGGTCGAGGCCATCGGCTCTCTGTCCGTCGAACTACTGGTCCGGTCCGCACGCGATCCAGGCGCCTCACGCGTTGCTGATCGGCTGTTGTCAGCTGAGAGCGAGGACACAGCTTTTTCCATGACCGTGCCGGCCGGGATCGAGCGCATCAGCTATCTCGATCTGATGCTCGGCTTGAAGCGCGCGCATAATATGACCCTCGTCGGCATCGCCGAAGACGATGGAAAAACCGTCGATCTGAATTGTCCCGTCGATCGCGTGATCAAGGGCGGTGATGTTCTCTTCTATATCGCCGACCGACGGGTCCCAGCGGACACGGTTCTCTGGCATACTTTGAAACGCGAGCTCGAGGCGTCGTCGCCTTCGACACGAGACGCATTACCGCCGTCGAATCAATCTGATACGGCAAGCACCGACGCCACTGAAGCGGAGCCCGTGACCTGATGATCTTCAAGATGTTTGGCGGCGGCGGAACGGACGATCTGCCCGAAGAGCACGGCCCCCTCGGCGTCGCAATCGGCGGTGCCATCGAGCTTGATACGCTCAGCCTGCAAGCGGGCCTTGTTGCCGGCGAACCAGCAATGGAGCCACCGGCAGGCGGCACGATCATTGTCGCGGCCATCGGCAAAGCGCGTCTCGACGGCGACACCGAATTAACGCGCTACTACGACAATGAAGACCAAATTCTACAGGTGATGGCAGCCCCGGGCGGCGGCCTCGAAACCATCAATGACGTCAGCCTGTACCGTCCGTGGGACAGCGTCACGCCGATGACCTCAGCGGAGTGGGCGCGCTGGTCCGGACCCGACGGTTGGATTGGGCAGCCGACCTACGATGCCGACGGCATTCTGTTTGACCGGTACTGGGGCGATGGTGCCGGTCGTGTTGATCTCATCGAGTTCACCGAAGACGTGAACGACGGAACCGCAACGCGCGCCATTCACCAAAGCTGCATGCTCTACGCACGCGCAATCGGCGACATCGACGAGATGCTGCTCCTCAACATCGAACGCGAGGTTGGCGCTGGCACGGAACGTCAAGGTGGTTCGGTCGAATTCATGATCGGGTACGGTTTGTCACCGGCGGATGTGCGCCGCGTGTAATAAGGCACTCACTTAACGATTTGAGACGATGCGGAGGACTTGAGACAATGTTCGGATACGTGGCCGGCCTACCGGCGTTCCTTGCCTATTTCGCCATTGGCATTGCCATGTTGCTGATTTTCGCAGGCGCCTACGCAACCGCAACGCCGCACAAGGAACTGAACCTGATCCGGCAGGGGAACTCGGCCGCCGTCGTCGCCTACCTCGGCGCGATCTTCGGCTTCTCGCTGCCGCTGGCGTCTGCTGCCGCCCACTCGGTCTCCGTCGGCGATTTCATCATTTGGGCTGTCATTGGCGGCATCGTACAGGTCATCGCATTTTTCATCGCGTCTTACACGATGGAAGACCTGCCGAAGAAAATCACAGAAGGCGAAGTTTCAGCCGGTCTCTGGGCCGGCGGGATCGCACTCGCTGTCGGGCTGCTCAACGCCGCCTGCATGACCTATTGAGGCGCGCCATGACCGACAAAAGACACAGTACGAACCGATCAGACGCCGCGCCGCGCCGCCGCAAGTCGGCCGCAACACGGCGGACACTTGCGCTCGGCACGATTGCGGCAACGGGCGTCGTCGTCGCCGGGTGCGGTGATGGCGGCGACCGGGTCCAGACGTTTGCGAACGTCGATGCCTGCCAGAAAGCGGGTTTCTCAAAATATATTTGTGACGTGCAATATCAGGAGGCGCTGGCCCGGCATTTGCGGAACGCACCGCGCTACGGAACAGAAGAGGCGTGCGAAAAGGTCTTCGGGCCCAACAAGTGTTACGAGACCAAAGGCGCGGCGCAAACGCTCAGCAACTGGCAGCCCACAGCGCAGAACCAGCAAACGCAGTCGACGTCGACGTTCCTGCCGTTCCTCAGCGGCTTTATGGTCGCCCAGAGCCTCAGAAGCATCTCAAGCTCTTACGGGTACTACCGCTGGCGGAA
>JBCBWG010000125.1:0-9407 GCA_039817205.1 Pseudomonadota bacterium | reverse complement strand
GTGTTGCACGGGGCCGCATACTGTTTGTACCGCCAGCGGGGCGACGTCCGTCGATGACAATGGGCCCGCGACGAACCGAATTTAAGGAGCAGGCCAGCGATGACGCGCAGGTATTTTGGCACGGACGGCATCCGCGGCGAAGCCAACAGGCATCCCATGACGGCGGAGACAGCACTCAAGGTGGGCATGGCTGCGGGTCACTTGAAAGATGCTGCGGGCGAGAGTCCGAAACGCGTTGTCATCGGCAAGGATACGCGCCTCTCCGGCTATATGCTGGAAGCCTCGCTGATGGCGGGCTTTACGTCCGTCGGCTGCGAAGTGTTTCTGCTCGGCCCGATGCCGACGCCTGCCGTTGCGATGCTGACCCGGTCTATGCGTGCGGACATGGGGGTGATGATCTCCGCATCGCACAATGCGTTTGCGGACAACGGGATCAAGTTCTTTGACGCGGACGGTTACAAACTGTCCGACGAAAATGAGCTCATGATCGAATCGATGATTGAGCAGCCATCCACAGACCTGTTGGTGCCCGCCTCCGACATCGGGCGCGCCAGCCGCGTCGAGAGCGCTCAGGAACGCTATATCGAGTTCGCCAAACGCACGCTCCCGCGTAACCTCCGGCTCGATGGCTTGCGGATCGTGATCGATTGCGCGCACGGGGCGGCCTACAGCGTAGCGCCGAAAGCGCTTTGGGAACTCGGTGCCGAGGTCATCCCGATCGGGGTCAATCCGAACGGTCAGAACATCAATCTGAAATGCGGCTCGACGTCACCTGAGGCCTTGATCTTGAAGGTCCGGGAAGTGCGTGCCGACATTGGCATTGCGCTCGATGGCGATGCGGATCGCGTTGTGATCGTCGATGAGCATGGGCAGATCGTCAACGGCGACCAGTTGATGGCCGTGATTGGCGAGAGCTGGCATCGGCGCGGTCGGCTCGCGGCGGGCGGTGTCGTTGCGACCATCATGTCGAATCTGGGCTTCGAACGTTATCTCCAGGGCATTGGGCTGTCCCTCGTCCGCACGGCAGTTGGCGACCGTCATGTCGTCGACCATATGCGCAAGCACGGCTACAACGTCGGCGGCGAACAGTCGGGCCACATCGTGCTCTCCGACTATGCGACCACCGGAGACGGCCTGGTCTCAGCGCTGCAAATCCTTGCCGTCGTCGTGGCCGCTGACAAGCCGGTCAGCGAAGTGTGCCGCCGGTTCGAGCCTGTCCCGCAGATGCTCAAAAATGTCCGCTACAGCGATGGCCGCCCGCTCGAAGATAATTCGGTGGTCAAGTGCATCGATGATGCGAAGCGGCGCCTCGGTAATTCCGGTCGCCTGGTTATTCGTCCATCGGGGACCGAGCCGGTCATCCGCGTGATGGTCGAAGGCGATGACGAACAACTCATTCGCGATGTCGCCGATGATGTTTGTGCGTGCGTTCGATCCGCTGCTGCGTGATCCCATTTGAGTTGCGTGCCGATGCTATCGGTCGGCACGAAACACCGCTGAAATCGTTGCTCATATCTTAACGCATTCGGCGCAGTTCGCGTTCGAAAATGATACGGCAGGTAACCGCTCTTTAAGCCTTGTCGTTCAATCTCCTTCCAGTCGCTCGAGGCACGAACCTGTGCCGGTGTTGATCGTGCGCTGGAAGGAAAACAGATGAGCATTCGTAAAGTCATTCTCACTGGCGTTGCCGTCCTGACGGCGTCGACCGGTGGTGCGTTCGCAGCCGATCTTGGTTTCAAAGGAAGCGTCAAAGACGATGGCGCCTACGTGCCGCGCTCAAGCGTCCAGCCAAGCTGGTACGTGCGTGTCGACAACGCGTTCGCAACCTACGACACGCCGGTCCTGATCGAGGACGGTGTCGAGACGCTGACCGAAACCGGCATCGACGGCAGCTACGCACTCGGCTTCGGTATTGGCCACTACTTCACCTCCGCAATCCGCGGCGACTTCACCTATGAGCGCCGGTTCGAGACGGACGTCGAAGGCAACCTCGCACACCCGGGCGCAACGCTTACAGGTGTTCGTCGCTTTGGCCTCGAAAGCGATGTGTTCCTTTGGAACCTCTACTACGACTTCGACACGCGCACGCGCTTCACGCCGTACCTGGGTGTTGGTCTCGGCTTCGTTCGCAACGAGACAACGCGTGGTGTCGTTGATGACTGCGGGTGTGTCACCGGCGTGATCGCTGGCAAGGAGACCTACGATGTCGCCGCCGCTCTGATGGCCGGTGCTTCGCTGAAGCTCTTCCGCGGTTTCCACCTCGATGCGGGCTACCGCTTCCTCTATCTCGGCGAAGCTGAGACCGGCGCGATCTCGATCACCGAACGCGCGGGTCAGCCAGCGGGTACAGTCGAGGTCTCCGACGATCCGATCGTTGAGGAAATTCACGCACACGAATTCCGCATCGGCCTTCGGTACGATTTCCGCTAGGGCGCCTGACACTTCGGCCTCGGATTTAAGAGCGGACCGTCTGCAACGTCGGGCTTGCTCAAAAAGACAGAAACTTTGGTCCCGGCGGCGGCGCTGCTGCCAGGACCAGTCAAAGCCGCCGCGTTGGTGGCATGGGTCCTTGAGACGAAACTTTACTGTTTCGCGTTTCAAATTGTCCTGCGTTTTCTGCTGTTGAGCAGCAGAGGTTTCGGCCCCCTTCGGGACCGATGCACGTCATCCGGTAGCGACCGCGTCACAAGCGTTGATGCCGGCGGAGCACCCCATCGGGCGCCCGACCTCAGTGAGGGAATGACTGCAATGACGATCGCAACTTGTACGAAGACTTTCGGATTTCTTTCCGGCGTGGCCTTGGTTGCGCTGTCGGCAGTGGCCCCCGCGGTTGCCGGTGATTTCAACGGCTCAGCACCGCGGCTCAAAGGCTCTTACGGCCACCGCGTTGCGCACGTGCCGGCACCTGCTCCGGTCCCGGATTACGAACCCCAGTATTATCTCGGGCTGCACGGTTCATTCGCCTTTCACTCGTCCGGAGACATCGAAGGCATTGAGACCGGCCCGAGCGGGACGTCCATCGCAAACTCAGGGTTCGCAGACAGCGTCCAGGACCACGGCGATACGAGCAACTTGGTCAGCGGTGGCTTTTCAATCGGTCGCTACGTGTCTCGCAACGTGCGTGGCGAGGTCTCATTTGACTTTCGTCCGCGGAAGTCGGTTGCGACCGGTTCGTCAGAATACCAAACAACAGTCATAGCTGAGGGACCTGCAGAGACAGTTGTCATCTCTCCCGCGATCCCTCCTATTCTTGATGCAGCCGGCAACGTGGTGGTCCCCGGTCAGCAAGCAATTACCCAGGACTATGCGTCGGTCGACAGCCACGTGATGGATGTCTCACGGCAGGAACAGGCGAAATTCACGTTTCAGACCGGCATGGTCAATGCCTACTACGACTTCCACAATCGCTCTCGCTTCACACCCTTCATCGGCGCGGGCGCAGGTCTCGTGCTCTACAATTTCCAACGCACGGTCTCTGAGACGTCCGAGTGTCGCGACACGACCAACACGTTTACGAACCCAACGGATGGCAGCGTTCGTGTGACGGACTACGGAAACAATGTCTGTGTCCGCCCGCCCGATGTGGATGATATCCAAGAGACGAGACAGGGTATCGCATGGGGCTATGCGTTGAACGTGATGGCGGGTGTGTCGGTCGATCTCACCGAGAGCGTAAAGTTCGATATGGGCTATCGCTTCCTGTACACCAGCGGCAACGTCTCGGTTGGCCTCCCGACCGCGCTCGGCGGAACCACCGCGATCGACATCAAAGACCGCGTCGATAACGAAGTCCGCGTCGGCCTTCGCTGGGACATCCATTAAATCGCATTACCGAATTGGTGCCTTGGTCCGCCGTTGAGCGACCTTGGCGCCGGTTGGTCCCCCACCGGGCTCCAGTCCCTCACGTCCCGGTGATCCGCAGCGGGTGGCTTCCCCTCAGCCACCCGCTGTTTTTTTGCGTTCTGTGTTTCGGCACGTCGGTTCTGTTCTGTTCACGCTCGTGCTTTTCGTATTTGCAGAGTGCGCCCGTCTAAGAGGGCCCGTATCGTCGATTTGCATCGCAACCCTTTCACTGATAGCCCAGCTGCGGGTCACCGCTCCCCAACGGGCGGCTTCTATCTGGAAGGGTAGGTTATGACAGCAGCAACGCGTCCGGACGTGCGTCCGGCGAACCCAAACTTTTCGTCCGGCCCATGTGCCAAACGGCCCGGCTGGACACCGGCGGCTCTGGAAGGTGCCGTCGTCGGGCGATCCCATCGCGCGAGCCCGGGGAAGGCGCGTCTCAAATACGCGATCGACCTCACACGACAAATCCTCGAACTCCCGGACGATTATCTTTGCGGCATCGTGCCCGCGTCCGACACCGGCGCCTATGAACTTGCCATGTGGACCATGCTCGGTGCGCGCGGCGTCGATGCCCTGGCGTGGGAAAGCTTCGGCGCCGGTTGGGTGACCGACGCGGTTAAGCAGCTCAAGCTCGACGATTGCCGCGTGATGACCGCCGACTACGGAGCGTTACCTGATCTCGCGCGCATCGACCCTGACCGCGATATCCTTTTTACGTCGAACGGGACGACGTCCGGCGTTCGCATCGCCAACTACGATTGGATATCGTCAGGTCGCGCCGGGCTCACGTTTGCTGACGCGACGTCGGCGGCGTTCGCGCAACCGATTGACTGGCCGAAGGTCGATGTCTGCACGTTCTCTTGGCAAAAAGTGCTGGGCAGCGAGGCCGGGCACGGCATGCTGATCCTGTCTCCGCGCGCCGTTGCACGCCTCGAGAGCTTCACGCCGGATCGACCCCTGCCGAAGATTTTTCGCCTGACCAAAGGTGGCAAGCTCATTCGCGGCATCTTCTCGGGCGAGACGATTAACACACCGTCGATGCTTGCGGTCGAAGACTACATTGATGCGCTTCGGTGGGCTGAAGGCATCGGCGGTCTCAAAGCGTTGATCGCGCGCGCGGATGCGAATGCCGGTGTGCTCTTTGATTGGATCGACCGCACGCCGTGGATTGCGAACCTTGCGGTTGATCCAACGACGCGATCGAACACCTCAGTCTGTCTGAAAATTATCGACCCGGACGTTGCCTCGAAGCCGAAAGATGATCAGGCGATCTTTGCAAAGCGCCTGACGGCACTCCTCGATGAAGAGGCCGTCGCCTACGACATTGGATCGTACCGCGATGCACCGCCGGGCTTGCGGATTTGGACCGGCGCGACCGTTCAGCAGAGCGACCTGGAAGCGCTGCCCCCGTGGCTCGACTGGGCATTTGCCGAGACCAAGCGCCAGCTCACGTAATGGGCCGCGCCTTGGTTCGTTCCTGGGTTCGCTCCTTGGCTCGTTCCTGGGCTCGCGCTTTGGCTCATTACTTGGCTCGTTCCTGGGCTGGCGCCTGCACCTCCGCGCTTTCGTTTTCCATTTTCGTTTCGCTTTGCACCCTCACGCCAAGCGACGAACTCCCATTCAGGGACCAATTGACATGACACCAACAGACAAACCACGCGTGCTCGTATCCGACGCGCTCTCTGAAACAGCAGTCCAGATCTTCCGCGACAATGGCATAGACGTCGTATTCGAGCCGAAGCTTGGCAAAGACAAAGAGAAGCTCCTGAGCGTCATTGACCAATTCGATGGTCTTGCCATTCGGTCGGCCACAAAGGTCACAGAGAAACTGCTGGCCAAGGCCGATCGCCTCAAGGTCGTTGGGCGGGCTGGCATTGGCACCGACAACGTTGAGACGAAAGCTGCGACCGCACGCGGCGTCGTCGTGATGAACACGCCGCACGGGAACTCGGTCACGACGGCTGAGCATGCGATCTCGCTCCTGTTGGCGATGACGCGGCAAATCCCGACGGCGAACGCGTCGACGCACGCGGGCAAGTGGGAAAAGTCGCGCTTTATGGGCACCGAGATCACAGGCAAAACGCTTGGCATCATCGGCTGCGGCAACATCGGCGCGATTGTCGCTGACCGTGCCATCGGGCTGAAGCTGCGCGTGGTCGCGTTCGATCCATTTCTGACACCTGAGCGCGCGCTTGAAATCGGCGTTGAGAAAGTCGAACGCGACGAACTGTTCAGACGCGCTGATTTCATCTCGCTTCACACGCCGCTGACCGATCAGACGCGCAACATTCTCAGCGCGTCCGCGCTCAACAAAACCAAGAAAGGTGTTCGCATTATCAACTGCGCCCGTGGCGGTCTTGTCGATGAGCACGCCTTGGCCGCCGCTCTCGATGCGGGGCATGTGGCCGGCGCTGCGATCGACGTGTTCGCCGAGGAGCCCGCAATCGACAACGTGCTGTTCGGTCGGGACAACGTTATCTGTACACCGCACCTCGGCGCGTCGACGAGCGAGGCGCAGGAAAACGTCGCGATCCAGGTTGCGGAACAGATGTCGGCGTTTTTGCTGCGTGGTGCGATCACCAACGCGATCAATTTTCCAAATATCTCCGCGGAAGAAGCGCCACGCCTTCGGCCATTCATCAAGCTCGCGGAGAACTTGGGTACGTTTGCCGGTCAGTTGACCTCTTCGACCATTCGCACGGTGCGCCTGGAGTATGCCGGCGACGTCGCCGAGATGAACACCAAAGCTTTGACGGCGGCTGCGATGGCGGGTGTGCTTCGGCCAGTCCTGGGCGATGCCGTCAACATGATCTCAGCCCCCTCCATCGCGCGCGATAAGAACCTGACGGTCGAGGAGGTCACCCGCGGCGAGCAGGGTGCCTACCAGACCTATATGCGCCTGACCGTCGTGACCGATGAAATGGAACGTTCGGTTGCAGGCACCGTGTTCTCCGACGGCAAGCCGCGCATCATTCAGGTCAAAGGCATCAACATGGAGGCGGAGTTTGCAGCCGACATGCTCTACGTGACCAACAAAGACCGCCCCGGTTTCATTGGCGCGTTTGGCTCGCTCATGGGCGAGATTGGGCAAAACATCGCGCGTCTTAATCTTGGCCGCGACGTCGAAGGTGGCGACGCGATCCTTCTTGTGACGCTCGACAACCCGTTGCCGGACGCTGATCTCGCAAAGCTCTTGAAACTCGACAACCTGGTCGCAGCCCATCGCCTGAAGTTCTGATTGGGTGCAGATCAGCGGCAGGCCGGACACGCGCTTCTGGTTCAAATCTTCTGACAGGCAGCCTTCAGCCAGCGCCGTGTGGTCGGATCGACTTCGGGTCCGATCTCGCGCGCCACGCGGGCATGGTAGGCGTTGAGCCAGTCGCGCTCGAAGTCGGTCAACAGTGTTGGGTCGATCAGGCGCGTATCAATTGGCGCAAGCGTCAGCGTCTCAAAGCTCATCATCGGTCGATCCCCCGTTGACGGCGTCTCGGGGTCTTGAACGAGGACGAGGTTTTCGATGCGGATCCCGTACGCGCCGGTCTTGTAGTAACCGGGCTCGTTCGAGATGATCATGCCGGGCTTGATCTCCTGCAGGCCCCGGCGTGAGATTGATTGCGGGCCCTCATGCACCGACAAATAACTGCCAACGCCGTGTCCGGTCCCGTGGCCGTAATCGAGCCCAAATTGCCAAAGCGCGTTGCGCGCCAGCGGATCCAGATCAATGCCGCGCGTTCCGACGGGGAACCGGACCCGTGCGATCTCGATGTGCCCCTTTAAGACGAGCGTTGCGTGGCGCACCATTGTTTTGGTTGGCTGGCCGATGGCGATCGTGCGCGTGATGTCGGTCGTGCCATCCGGATACTGGCCGCCTGAATCCAGCAGAAACAGCTCGCCTTTCCTCAGGCGCCGGTTGCTCATCTCCGTCACGCGGTAGTGCACGATTGCGCCATTGGGACCGCTGCCTGAAATGGTGTCGAAGCTAATGTCTTTCAGCTGGCCGGTTTCGGCGCGAAGGGCTTCGATTTTTTGCGCCGCGCCAATCTCATCAACCGGCTCACCGGCTTCAATTGCGCGGTCAAGCCATGCGAGGAACCGAGCCATGGCAGCGCCGTCGCGCAAATGCGCGGCGCGGCAGCCGTCGATTTCGGCCGGTGTCTTGATCGCTTTTGGCAACAGACAAGGATCGGTTCGATGGGGCGTGTTGGCTTTTGAAAGCCGCCGGGTCACCCAGAACGGCGTCTTGCCCGGATCGACCGAAACGGTCGTCCCGCGCTGGTTCAGTTCTTTCAGTCGCGCCTCGAACGCGGCCGGCTCCCGCAGCACGGCGAGGCCATCCAGGTGGCGGCTGACGGCGGGCGTCATCTTTTCGGGGGATGTGAAAACTTCGACGGGTCCGACCTTCGGCACCAGTGCGAATGCGAGGACGACGGGATTGTGCGCGACATCCGATCCGCGAATGTTCAAAAGCCAGCAGATCGAATCCGGTTGCGTGAGAA
Organism: Pseudomonadota bacterium; assembly: GCA_039817205.1. Lineage (GTDB taxonomy): Bacteria > Pseudomonadota > Alphaproteobacteria > Rhizobiales > Hyphomicrobiaceae > JBCBWG01. Next base: position 1,065 of record JBCBWG010000125.1, on the reverse strand, counting down.
TGACTGCATCGTCGCCTGATGCGTCGAGGTCAGCTTGCAGTTTCGCGACCTTTTTTGCCGCCGATAAGCCCGCGTGCTTCAGCGGCTGGACAACGATGGGGGTGGTTGGCGGCGTGGGACGCGCTTCGCCCCACAGCTTATCGATGAGATTGCCAGCAATCGGCTTGAACATGATCTCAAGCTCGGCAAGCGCCCGCGAACTCTTCTCGAACTGCTGCAGCGTCACGAGCATTGGGTCAAACGCGATCACGCTGCCGCGTTTCAAGTTGGCCTTCACCCACGCGTCCAAGCTCGTCTTTGGGCTCTCGACAATCTCGAAAAGGGACCCCGGCACCTGATTGGCAGCCTGGAGGGTGTAGCGTCCGTCCACGAAGAGTGCTGCTTCGGACCGGCCGATGAGCGCCTGGCCCGCTGAGCCGGAAAACCCTGTCAGCCAATTTAATCGCTCGTCACAAGGTGCCACGTACTCGCCCTGGTGCGCGTCCGCGCGCGGCACGAGATACGCGTCTATCTTGCGCGCAACGAGCAGCTCTCGCAGTTGCGAAATACGCTCGGAATGCAGAGACTGAGCGCCATCGGCCGGTGCGTCATAATTCTGAAACATATTTGCTGTGTCCCGCGCTTTTCTTCGGTTTTCTGCTGATCATCGGCAGGTTGCGGCAGCTTGCCGCGAAATCGTTCCAATAAATTCGTGTTCGCACATGCAGCAATTGCAAGGCTGATTTGCCCGCATTCACCTACCTGGCGTTGGTCGAATGTCTTACCTCTCAGCATGTCAGATGACGCCCACAAGAGGCGTCGCGGCACAACATGAGCAAACGAAAGTTGAGATGATCATGAGCACGCATGCTTCCGCGCTCAATGCGCGCGACTACGTCGGTGCATCCGATGCAGCGGTGACGGGCCGACCCAGCCGCCTCTCGCGTTGGTTCGATGGCTTTGTCAAAGGCCAAGAGCGAGCAGCCGCAATTCGAATTGCACGGGAAATTCAGCACCTGTCCGACGACCACTTGAAGGTGCTCGGCCTTTCAGACGACCAGATTGCTGACCTGCGCAGCAATGGAC
>JBCBWG010000124.1:0-9411 GCA_039817205.1 Pseudomonadota bacterium | reverse complement strand
GTCGCCGCGTCGTCGATCAGGTTCTGTGCGATGACGGCGCCTTGGAACGCGAACTCGGCGTAGAGCGCGACTTCGCCGAGCCGGTGTCCCTGGTTCCCGATGATTGTCATATTCGACGCGCTGTTGCCGCGGACGGCTGAATACGCGCAATCGGTGATGTGGTTCCCCTGAACGGTGACGTTGCCCGCGCGAAAGACGTTGATGCCGTTGCCGTTCTGGCCGCTGCCGCCGTCATCGGTGCGGATCTTTGCAATGCGGTTGTTTATGACGAGGCTGCCGTCCTCGCGCGGCGCCGACTGCCAGATTTGAATGCCGTTGTTGGCGCACGTCTCAACGGTGCAGGCCTCGACCAGAAGGCGGTTGCCGTCGAGCGCGAAAAGCCCTGTTTGCGCAACCTCGTCGATGCGCACATCGCGAACCGTTCCGCCGCAGCCGATAAGGCTGATGCCGTTGAACGAGGACTGCGTGATGTGCAGGCGGTTGAGCGTAACTTGCGCCACCGCTTCGAGCTTCAGGACGCCGCCGGCGGTATCGCCCAGGGGCCGCATCGCGCCGTCGAGCGTCATATCCTCGACCGTCACGCGGTGTGCGACACGCGCACTTAAAACCGGGCCGATGCCGATTTGGATCAAACGGGTCTGAGGACCGCATCCCGCGATGTGAGACCCCGGCCGTAACGTGAGGGGGCGCGTTAAATAGTGGCCCGGCGGGAGAGTGAGGACTGCTTTACGCTCGGCCGCACGATCGAGGGCTTTCTGCAACGCGGCCGTCTGATCGGCTGGAATGTTCGGAAAGACATCAAACTCCGTGACGCTCATGTTGCCGTTGAACGGGCGTTGGCTGCCCAGGCGGCGTGGCGTTGCGGCGTCAGCGGCGCCGACCGCAACGGCCAATGGGGTTGCGGCGGCTGCCAGACCACCGGCAGAGAGCAAAACGCGGCGGGTGCGATCCATGGCATGGTCTCAACGATCGGGCTGGAAGTGCGCTGGACTGCAATAGCGCCAGTTCTCTCAGGAGAGCAGGATGTGTGCCAAGCATCGTTAAGACCAATGTGACGACAAGGGGCAATCAGCCGCCGATGAATGGTGCCGCCGTGAACGCTGGCCGCTGATGCTGTTCGTGCCAATCGACTATGAAGTTTGCGATTGTCAGGCCGCCGTCCAGCGCCGACTGCCAGTTGAGACGATGCGGCAGACCACCGGGTTCCGGATCAACAAGCGCGGCCGGCACGTGAACGAACACGAAGAGCCCGGGGCTGTCGGTTCCGGTGGACTTTCGGGCCAACAAGTCGAAGAGAAGCGCGTTGCAAAGATAGGCGCCCGCGTTGTGTGACCGAACCGCGGGCAGGCCCTTCTGACGAAGATGCCGAACGAGCGCGCGCGCCGGAAAGCGTCCCGAACGGTGACGTCGCTCAGCGGCGGACAGATGGTTAAGGTGCGGCTCGATACCGGTGATGTCCGGGGCTTTTGCGATATTGCGGGCGCGCGTCTCGACCGTGAAGCCGGTTGCCCGTCGGCTCACGCCGAGGGCCAGGATCGCATCCGGACGTTGGCGCGTGATGGCGCGGTGGAGGCCCTGATTTGCCGTCCCCCAAGCGGTCGGCAACGTCAGTGCGTCGGCCGAAATTGTCGGGCGGATGCGTGCGTTCTGCCGCATGAATTGCAGCGCGATCGCGTGGGCGAGGTCTGATGAGATGTTGTGGTCAACGCCTGGGAACGGGCCGAAGCCGGTGATCAGTAGCGTGGTCCCCGCCGGGCTTGCATCCTGCATCAGTCACTGAGCCCCAGTTTTTCGAGAAGCCTGTCGACGGCACGCCCCGGTGCGATGTCGCCGCGACGCACTTGGTCGCGCAAATTTTCGTAGAGCGGTTTCGCTCTCTCAGAGTGCACAAGACGCTGCCACATCTCATCGCCCAAGAGATCATCCATCCACGACAGCGCCTGGCGCGCCCGTCGCCGCGCCCGGCCACCTGTCTTCTGCATCAGCGTTTGGTGCTTATCGATCTCGTGCCAAAGCTGTGTCAGCCCCTCGTTTTCGAGGCCCGACATGGTCAGCACCGGTGGACGCCAGTCGGCTTCGACGGGCGTCAAGAGGGTCAGCGCCGATCGATAGTCGCCCGCAGTTCGTTCCGCGCGTCGTTTGTTGTCGCCATCGGCTTTGTTGATTGCGACGAGGTCGGCGAGTTCGATAACGCCCTTCTTGATGCCCTGGAGATCATCGCCGCCGCCGGGCAGCAACAGAACAACGAAGATATCGACCATATCTGCGACGGTGGTCTCGGACTGGCCAACGCCGACCGTTTCCACGAGCACAATGTCGAAGCCTGCCGCTTCAACAAGCGTCATCGTCTCGCGCGTGCGCCGCGCCACTCCGCCGAGTGTGCCAGACGTCGGTGATGGGCGAATGAAGGCTGACCGGTCGATGGAGAGTTTCGACATACGGGTCTTGTCGCCAAGGATCGACCCACCCGAGCGCTGCGATGTTGGATCGACCGCCAGCACGGCGATGCGGTGGCCGGCCTCGGTGAGGTTGGTGCCAAACTGGTCGATGGTGGTCGACTTGCCAACGCCTGGAACGCCTGTGATCCCGATGCGAATTGCGTTGCCAGCTGCATGACGCACGCGATCGAGGACATCCTGAGCCTTGGCGCGGTGCGCGCGGTTTTGGCTTTCGACCAGCGTGATAGCGCGGGCCAATAGGGCGCGCTCACCGGCAAGAACACCAGCGGCCAGGGCTTCGGCATCCGGTTGCCCGCGCAAAGCTCGCAAGTTGCGATCGGTGTCTTGGCTTTGCCCCGTCAAAGGCGCGGTCCTCTTTTGCTCGGTTGGTTTTCTGCCGTCTCCATTGGGGGTTGGCTCACATCGCCTTGCAGGGCGCCAATGCCAATCGCTGCGATCACCAGAGCGCCGCCGAGGAGTTGCCAGCGGTCGAGAGTCTCTCCGAACATCACCACGCCGCCGATGAGCGCAGCGATCGGAAGCGCCGCCGTTGCAAGTCCCGCCTGCCACGCGGGTGTTCGGCTGACGGCTGCATACCAGAGCACTGTAACAAAAACGCTCGCGACGAGTGCATACCAGATAGCAAGGCCGAGGCTCGCTGCGGTGAAACCCGGCCAGCCGTTGGCTGCGACATGAAGAATGGTTAGGGGCAGTGCGAGAACGAGGCTTGCCGCCGAGACTAAAAACGACAGCGCGATGGGCGAGACTGCGGCTGAGACGCGGGCGGACATGAGGACGAACAGCGCTTCGCACAGGACGGCTGCCAGAACGAGCAGGTTGCCGATCATGGCGTGGCTCAGATCCGCGCTGGACGTGGGGTTTCCGTTCCATCCGCCGAGTTGCGTTACGATCAGACCGGCCATCGCACAGCCAATGGCGAACAGGCCCCAGCCACGCAACCGCTGCTGAAGGAAGATCGCCGCGAGAATGGCAACGACGGCTGGAAGCGTCGCTGTGATAATGCCAGCCGATGTCGCCGTCGTCCGCTTCGTGCCTTCGAGCAGGAAGGCCATGAAAAGGATCGAACCAAACAGAGCGAGCATGGCGATCGCGATACCGTGGCGTGGCGCAACTCGACGCATTTGAGACCAGTCGGAGGGCCGCGCCATGAGAGCGAGCGCGAGGCAGGCGATCACAAAGCGAAAAGTGAGGAGGAAGAGAAGTGGAAAGTCGAGCGCCACCTGCTTGCCGATCGGGACATTCGCGCCGGTCAAGGCCATCGCAGCGACCAGCACCGCAAACGGTGAGATGCGCGCGAACCGATCAACGAGGGGCGATCCGGCCGCGACCTTTGCTTGGTCTTGTTGAAGGCCCATGTCGTGACGATCTGTTGAGGACACCGTGCGCACTTACTCGATCTACGTCGGGCATGGCGCCACGGATGAAGAATGACACGATCCTGTCATACGCGTCACGCCGCTTTGTTGCGACGGCGGGGGGGTATCCCGGCAATCGTCAGGAAGTTGGCGAGCATGTCATGTCCACCATCGGTCTTGATGCTCTCGGGATGGAACTGGACACCGTGGACCGGGTCACTTTTATGCTGGAGGCCCATGATCATTCCATCGGTGGCGGTCGCTGTGATTTCGAAGCTGTCGGGCAACGTGTCTGGGTCAACCGTGAGTGAATGGTAGCGCGTGACTTCGACCGTCGATGGGAGACCGGCGAAAACGCCAGCCCCGGTGTTTCGGATGCGGTCGACCTTGCCGTGCATCGGTTTCTTGGCCCGGATGACATCGCCGCCATAGGCCGCGCCGATCGCCTGATGGCCGAGACAGACGCCGAGGATTGGGATCCGTCCGGCAGTGGATGTGACGAGGTCCACACAAATGCCAGCTTCCGCCGGCGTGCAAGGTCCGGGAGATAGGACGATCGCTGTGGGTTTCTTTCCCAAGGCCTCATCAACCGTCAGCTTATCATTGCGCACCACGTCGCAGGTCGCACCAAGTTCGCCGAGGTAATGCACGAGGTTATATGTAAAGCTGTCGTAGTTATCGATTAGCAAGATCATCGATTGCGCCCATATTTTTGATGCGACCATGAACTAACGCGGCGCCGGATGGGTTGGCAACAGAAGCAGCCGCAGGTGTCCCGCCACAAATTCCAAGCCGTGCGAAACGCAAACAAAGGCAACGAAACATGAGCCAGTCTCCACTGTTCCAGCCAACCGAGCTTGGCGCGATCAAATTGAAAAACGCCATGGCACTTGCGCCGCTGACCCGGTCACGGGCGAGCAACATGGGCGTGCCCTCAGATCTCGCTCAGACCTATTACGCGCAACGGGGGCAGGCCGGCCTGTTGATCACTGAGGCGACGCAGGTGTCGTTTGAAGGCATGGGGTATCCGCGGACCCCGGGTGCACATACGGCGGGTCAAATGGCGGCGTGGTCGCAAATTGCTGAGGCGGCTCATGCGGTCGGCTCCAAGATCGTCATGCAGCTTTTCCACGTGGGCCGGATCGCGTCGGCATTAAACCGGGGACAAGCCGCCGATGTCGTGGCGCCAAGTGCGATCCAAGCGCCCGGTGAAATGTACACGGATGCCGAGGGTATGCAGCCGCACGACGCGCCGCGAGCGTTGGAGACCGATGAGATCGCCCGGGTTGGAAATGACTTTGCGACGGCTGCGAAGAATGCCTTGGACGCGGGCTTCGACGGCGTCGAGTACCACTCCGCCAACGGATATCTGGTCCATCAGTTCCTGTCGTCGAACGTCAATCAGCGCGATGATCGCTACGGCGGCTCTCTCCAAAATCGGATGCGGGCGCCGCTCGAAATTCTGGACACGATGCTCACTGCGGTCCCGAAAGAGCGTCTCGGCATTCGCGTCTCCCCGGGGCACACGTTCAACGGCATTGAAGAGAGCGATACCGAAGCGCTCTATGCCGCGTACTACGCCGAACTCAATGCGCGCGAGCTTGCCTACCTGCACGTGATGCGCCCGTTCGCAAACGCTGCGAGCGCGGACCCTGTGGCAGAAGCACGGTCGCACTATTCCGGAAAGATCATGGCGTGTGGCGGTTATGAGTTCGGATCGGCGAACGAACTTCTCTCGAGTGGCGGTGCCGAGGTCGTGGCTTTCGGTCGATCGTTTATTCCGAACCCGGACTTGCCGCTCCGCTTTGCCGTTGGCGCGCCATTGAATGAGCCGGATACGGACACGTTCTATTCGCCAGGCGCGAAGGGCTACACCGATTACCCGTTCTGGGACGGTGGTGCATCGGCCTGAGAGCTGCACCCGCGCAGGTCCTGAACGGCAGCTGAAATGGACATTCAAAAGCTGTTCAAAGCGCAGCGATTACAGCTGTTCTCATCGATTGAAACAAACCTGCTTCGCGCCCCATTTGCGAAGCGGCGAGATCAAGGAGATGAGCCGTCATGCTGCCTTCACAGACAAAGACCCGCAAGTCCCGCAAAGCTCAGATCGCAGCTGTTGCCCTCATCATTGCCGGTGGTGTGTTCGTGACCGGGCCCGCTGCCGCCCACTCGGAGCGCTACTTCGAGCGTCAGCTTGCCGACTATTCCCAGCGGATTGAGAACGGTCGTATTTCAGGTGCGATCACTTTCTTCGAAGGCCGTAAATTACGTCGTCAGCTCCGTCGCATTGAGCAGCTGTCGGTCGACGCGTTTAAAGATGGTCGGCTGAGCCGCGATGAACACGACGTGTTGGTTGATCGGTTCGCTGAGGTCGATGAGCGAATCAACGCCGAAGCGTCCGATCGTTGGAGACGGCTTGGTGTTCTGCCGCGTGTCGGCATCTAAGAGGTTTGCCTTTAATGACCCTATGAGCTCTGTCCTCCGACGGATCGTTGAGCGAATGAGCGCCCGGCATACGCACCCGTATGTCGGGCGTTTTCCGTACGCGGCATCACGCATTTGTGTGTCACCAGCAGGCAAGATGAACAGATTCTGTCAGTCGGGGTCAGATTGAATTCAACGGCGATGGTTATTCCTTGGTGCGAGGTCACCGATCGCTGTCAGGTCGGTCCAGTACGAGGGAGAGCGCTTGATGCGAGTTCTGACACCATTGCTTGTTGCGGCCGCCGCAGCTGTCACGATGGCCGCTGCTGTCGAAACGGCCAATGCCCAAACACGAGATCCGAGCGCTTCGGCATCGGAAAGACGCGGTGACGGCGAGCGACGCCGCGCGCGCCGAGAGCGAAACGGCGAACGACGCCGCGAAGGTCGGGAGCGCGGTCAACGCCGGAACAGTGAACGACGAAATGGGGAACGGCGCGAACGCGCCCGACGGGATGGCGAGCGTCGTCGCGCAGAGCGCCGGGCCGAGGATCGTCGTCGCGCCGACCGTCGCGCGCAGGATCGTCGTCGCGCAGAGCGCCGGGCCGAGGATCGTCGTCGTGCCGACCGTCGGGCTGAAGATCGTCGTCGCGCCGACCGGCGCGCGCAAGATCGTCGTCGTGCCGACCGGCGCGCACAGGACCGTCGCCGTGCAGAGCGTCGGGGCGACCGTCGTCGCGCCGAGCGCCGTCCAGATCGGCGGTTTGACAGACGGGCTCGCCGGTTGCGTGACCGTCTCCCTGTAATTTTGCCGCGTGGCCGTCGCCGTCTTGCGACACCGGGCATCGATAGGGCGCTCTCACGGCTTACGGTTCGGGTGCGTCGCGCATTCCGTCGAGGTGATATTGGTCGCCGCGCGCGCAATCGCTTCCTTGACCGCCTGGACAACATCCGTGCGGCGCGACGTAGGGCCCGCCGCGATGGCGTCGTCACCCGCTTTGAGCGCCGCCGCCTGAGAGCCCGGCTCGACAACCTCAGACTTGATATCAACGATCGTGTGGCCTGAGCAAAAAACTGAGGTGGTGTAACGACCACGCCAGAGCGCCTCATCGGTTCTGGCAAACGGGCTCCGGCTTCCCCCGCCGGAGCCCGTTTTACGTTGTGCGCCCTTGCAGAGGGTGGGTGTCGTTGATCAGCCACACCTGTGTGTTTCGCAACAGGGGTTAGCAGGTTGGTAACGTCCAGAGCCCTAGCGTCTTACCGGTCTTTACGGAAAGGGCGTGTTGGCAATGAGCGTTCTGAAATCTCTGGCGTTTGACGAAATATGCCACCGCCGGATCATCCGTGCGGGCGATGTGACCCAGCTTCGCGGACTGTTCCTCGCCAACGCTTACATCACAGCCGAAGAGATCGAAGCGCTGCTGACGATCGACCGGACCTGTCGGTTGCAGGACGAAAGCTGGTCGGAGTTCTTGAGCGACGCCATTACGGACTTTCTCGTTCGCGATCTGCATCCGAAGGGTACGATCACGCTGGAGAACGCTCAGTGGTTGCAGCGCGTTCTGGCGCCGGACGAGAACGGCATTCCAACGGTCGCGCTGTTCCGTGTGTTGATGCGGACGATGACAGCGGCGCGGTCGATGCCAGCAAGCTTGCGCGTGTTCGCGTTGCAGACGATCGAGCATGCCGTGCGCACGGGCACCGGACCGCTTCGGGTCGGGTCTGACGCGAAGAGCGGGGCCATCGCGGGGACAGACGCGGCTTACGCGGCGGCGATCATTGGGACGGTATCGGCTGAGTGCCCGGATCTTGTCACGGATGTGGAGCTGCAACAGCTTTTGATGATCGATGCTGCCGCGACAGCCCATGACCCGTCATGGACCGCGCTGCTCCAGAGCCTTCTGGCCGCGACCGCGCTCTCACTCAGTGGGTATCGCCTGGCTGACCGTGCGGTCGTTCTCAACAATCCCGTCTGGCTGGAAGACGACCCTCAGCCGAGCGCCTTTGTGACCGCGTTGACCGGTGCGAACGATCCGGCACCTGAGGCTCGCGGTGGGCCGCACGGCCTGATCGCGAAGTTGGAACGGCAGCGGATTGAGATCATGACAGGGGAGGCGATCTTGCCCGTACAGGCTGAGGCTTTTGCTGCAACGGTCAGCCGGTTGCGGCCGGCACTCCTGGCGGCGATCGATCCTTTGATTGACGCGCGCCTCGCGCTCATCCCGGAACTCTCGAACCTACAAACGGCTGCGTAAAGCGCTCGATCTACCTGCAAAGATTTTGAAGCGAGCACCCATTTGATCCTTCGCTGATTTGGCTCACAGCCGAGCTCGTTTTGGCTGTTTACGCCACGGCCGGTCGCAACTAAAAGGCAAAGCCATTCCCGCAGCACCGTCTACTCGACGTCCCACCGCGCGCCGCGGGTGCCCCTTCCGCCGTGCTCATGGGTGGCACAGGATCAGTCGATGGTGTCGTTGATGTTCAAGAAAATCCTGATCGCCAACCGCGGCGAGATTGCCGTCCGCATCATGAAGACGGCGCGCCGAATGGGGATCAAGACGGTCGCGGTATTTTCGGATGTGGATCGCGACGCCATGCATGTCGAGATGGCCGATGAGGCGGTCCACATTGGCGCAGCACCGGCTGCGGAAAGCTATCTCATCATCGAGCGCATTGTTGAGGCCTGCAAGGAAACCGGCGCGGAAGCGGTTCACCCGGGTTATGGGTTTCTGTCCGAGCGCGAGGCGTTCCCGAAAGCGCTCGCCGATGCTGGGATCACGTTTATTGGTCCCAATCCGCACGCGATCGCTGCGATGGGCGACAAGATTGAATCAAAGCGCATGGCCTCCGAAGCCGGCGTCTCAACCGTGCCCGGTTACGTCGGCGAGATCGACGATCCCGACAAAGCGATCAGCATCGCAAACGAGATCGGCTACCCCGTAATCATCAAGGCGTCGGCCGGCGGCGGCGGCAAAGGCATGCGGATCGCGCAAGATGCCTCAGAGGTGAAAGAAGGCTTCCAACTGGCCAAATCCGAAGCAAAGTCCAGTTTCGGTGACGACCGGGTGTTCATTGAAAAATTCATCGTCAATCCGCGCCACATCGAGATCCAGGTGCTTGGCGACAAGCACGGCAACACGATCCACCTCGGCGAGCGCGAGTGTTCGATCCAACGG